>DASTRD010000052.1:0-14517 GCA_035761425.1 Povalibacter sp. | reverse complement strand
GTCCGGGCTGCGATCACGGGCCGTCACGAGGGTTTGTCATGAAGCCGATCATCACTGCTTTTGAGCGTTCGCCCGATCGAGGCCGCGGTCTGGCGCGCGACATGCGCGTTCGCTGGGCGCTCGAGGAGGTGAGCCAGCCGTATGACGTGCGACTCGTATCTTTCAGTCAGATGAAGGAGCCCGCGCATCGCGCGCTGCATCCGTTCGGTCAGATACCGACGTACGAGCAGGACGGACTCGTGCTGTTCGAGTCCGGATCGATCATCCTGCATATCGCTGAAAACCGGCCGGGGCTGTTGCCGCAGGATGCGAATGCACGGGCACGCGCGATCACCTGGTTGTTTGCGGCGCTGAGTACCGTGGAGCCGCCGATCGTCGAATTCACCATGGCCTTGCTGTTCGAGCGCGACCAGCCCTGGTATGCGGAACGTCAGACCATGCTCGAGGAACGCGTGCACATGCGGTTGCGCGATCTTGCCGCTGCGCTTGGCGATGCGCAGTGGCTGGACGGTGCATTCAGTGTCGGCGACCTGATGATGGTGACCGTGCTGCGCCGACTGGAGTCCTCCGGTCTGCTCAACACGTACCCCACGCTGCGCGCGTACATCGATCGTGCTGTTGCCCGCCCCGCGTACCAGCGTGCTTTCGCGGATCAACTCGCCGTGTTCACTCAATCAGAAGAGAAAGGCTGAGCACGCCGCCGCTCGCGCGACCGATCGTTACGCTGCCGCCGCAGTCACCTACGCATTGCTCACGGGCTGCAAATCGCCGAGCAGGGTAGGGATCAGCTCTGAAACCGTAGGATGAATGGGGACAGCGTCGCGTAATACAGTCCATGGCACATCGGCATTCATGATATCGAGAATGCCGTGAATGGCTTCATCGCCGCCGACGCCGAGAATCGATGCGCCGAGAATACGCTGCGAATCGGCATCGACGATGGCCTTCATGAAACCCTGCGTTTCGCCCTTCTCGATGGCGCGGCCCACGCGGGTCATCGGGCGTTGGGACATCAGCAGACGCCTGCCGCTTGCCTGCGCCTGCGTTTGTGTCATGCCAACGCGGCCCAGCGGCGGATCGGTGTACAGCGCATAGGCAGCAATGCGCTGACTGACCCGGCGCTGCGCGCCGTCCAGTAGGTTGGCCGCAACAATCTCGAAATCGTTGTAGGCCGTATGGGTGAACGCGCCTCGCCCATTGCAGTCCCCGAGCGCCCAGATACCCTCGACATTGGTGGCAAGCGAGTCGTCGACCTTGATGTAGCCGCGTGAATCGGTCGCAACTCCTGCCGCTTCGAGGCCGAGGTCATCGGTGTTCGGTCGCCGACCCACAGCCAGCAGCACGTGCGATGCCGTAATGACGGGATCGCCCTCGCTGCAATTCACGGCCACCTCCACGCCGTCCGGATGCCGGGCGAGACGGATGCATTCAGCGTTGGTGCGTATCGCGATGCCTTCGCCGCCCAGTATTTCGGCAATGCTGGCCGAGACGTCTGCATCTTCGCGCGCGACGATCCGCTCGCCTTTCTCCACGATGGTGACCCGTGCGCCGAAGCGCCGATACATCTGCGCAAACTCGAGTCCCACATAACTGCCGCCCACGACCACCAGATGTTCCGGAACGAAGTCGAGCGACACCATGGTGGTGTTGGTCAGCCACGCAACAGTGTCGATGCCGGGAAAGTCCGGAATGACGGCACGTCCGCCGACATTGATGAAGATGCGCGGCGCCGTGAGCAATTGATCGTCGACGCGCACCGTATGCGAGGATTCGAAGCGCGCCTGCCCGCGCAGGACAGTGCAGCCCTGCATGCCTTGCAGCCAGCGTTCGACGCCCTCTCTGGCGTTGGCAGAGACAGCGGCGGCGCGTGCATGCACGCGTTGCATGTCGATTCGGACAGGCCCCTTTACATCGACGCCGAAGTCATGCGCGCGACGCGCCAGATGCGCAGCGTACGCACTCGCTACCAGTGTCTTGGTGGGCATGCAGCCGGTGTTGACACAGGTGCCGCCGAACAGCTTTCGCTCGATCAACGCAACCTGCATTCCTGCTGCAGTCAGCCGGCCGGCGAGGGGTGGACCGGCCTGCCCGGCACCGATGACGATGGCATCGAAGGATTGCATGCGGGTCTCCTGTCACGCGCTCAGCGGCACTCGAAGTCGTCGGCTCCCTTCGGTCTGCAGCCGTCGCCCCACTTGCCGGTCTGTCGCCAGTAGTCGACCACGCCGGCCTGGGTCAGCAGTTTCCGGAAATCCGGATGATCGCGCACACCGGAATAGGGCAGGTTCCAGAATGCCACGTACGGATACTGCGCCATGGTGCCGTTGCTGAAACCCTCGGTGGCCTCCAGATCTTCGCGCAGTGCGGCGACCGCCAGATCGGCATCGCCCAGGGCGTCGGCGAGGTGGCCTCTTACATATATGAGACCTCTGCCGCCGCCGTAGTCGTGCGGGTCGGCCGTCGCTTTGCGGACGATTGCCAGCATGGCCTCGCGGTCGTGCAATACCGGGCCGAGATCGCGGAAGAAGGGCACGTTGAGATAGGGCGCTTCGTCCAGCAGTTGTTGGTGAAGCGCGCGCAATGAGTCAGTTGCCCCGGACCGCTTGCCGGCGAGATGGCGGAAGAAGGCCACATAGCGCGGTTCGAACTGACTGCCTTCCAGTGTCAGGCTGCGCCGATATTCGGCTTCGGCGTCTTCGTAGCGGCGTGCCGCGGTGTAGTCGTACTGCAGATCGCGCGAGAGAAAGAGCGCCATCGGTTCGACGGCACGCACCTGCTCGACCAGAGCGATGGTTTCGTTCAGATGACCCATGGCGTAGATCATGTAGGCGTAGTCCCAGACGCGCTCCTTGGTGGCCGGTCCCGATTCCGCGATCTGTCGCGCGAGTTCAATGGCTTCGGCACGCCGGCCTTCGCGCCACAGGGCATTGGACCGATCGCGTTTCGCCACCCAGCTGTCCGGCGCCAGGCGCGCGATGTCCTTGCGAACCTGCGCACTTTCCGCGCGCAGTCGTTCGGCCTGGACTCCGCCCACTTCCTGCGCCACGGCGATCAGCGAAATCGCCAGTGCGTCCCGGCACAGCACGCATTGCGGGTCGAGTGCCACCATCTCGCGCGCGAGCTGCAGGCGTTCGCGGTCGTGCTCGAAGTCGTACTGCTCCAGCATCACGATGCTGCGCCAGCGCAGGAAGCGCTCGTACGCCTCCACGTCGGTCGTGCCGCCCTGTTCGCGGTTGAACGTCACCGCGTCGAGCTTCACGCTCAATGCCCGCGCCACATCGCGCGAGATTTCTTCCTGCACGGCGAATACATCGCGCAGTTCACGCGCATAGGTCTTTGACCACAGGTGGGTTCCGTCATCCGCACGGATGAGCTGCGCAGTGATCCGCAACTCATCTGCGGCGTGCCGCACGCTGCCTTCGAGCAGATGTGCCACACCGAGCTGGCGGGCGATGCTGCGGGCATCTTCGTTCTTGTCCTTGAACGAGAAGCTCGAGGAGCGCCCTACCACACGCAGCGCGGGCACCTGCGCCAGCTGATTGATGATTTCTTCGGCCAGCCCGTCGGCCAGATAGCCCTGATCGTGCGACTGCGACAGGTCCGCGAACGGCAGTACCGCCAGTGAGCGTGCGACCGCGGCAGTCGGCAGCGCACTTTCGTTGTGCCGCAGCCAGGCCGTGCCCGCGAAAGCGAGGGCGGCGGCCGCGACCGCGGCAATCAGCCAGTACCGGGGGTGGCGAGCCGGTCGCGCAGCTGCAGTCGCCGCAGGTGGCGCGACGCCCGGGGCGGGACTGTCGATCGGCTGGTCAGCGGGCGTGGCCGTCGCGGCCGGCAGATCGAATCGATAGCCGACGCCATGCACCGTGTGCAGGCGGCGCGGATGCTGCGCATCTTCGCCGAGTGCCTGACGCAGCAGGCTCATGATCCGGTTCAGCACGCTCTGGGTGACGTGCCGGTGTCCCCACACCGCGTCCAGAATTTCGTCGCGGCCGAAAACCCGGCCGGGCGTGCCGACCAGCAGCGCCAGCACGGCGAATGCTTTGGGTTCCAGCGTCTGTTCGCTGCTCCCGCGCAGCAGCCGACGGCCGGCGAAGTCGATGACGACATCATCGAAGGCAAGAGTGTCCGGCGCGGCCTGCGTCATTGAGCTTCCCGCGGGTGAAACCCGCTCATCGAAGTATGCACACGGCCGCGGCGGCGGGCCCAGACATTTTCCTCAGCTTCTCCTCATCACTCAGACGCGATTCCTGAGGCTTACCTAAAGCCCCGTTGGCGGCGCGGCGCAAAACTGGCCGGGCCGGAAAGCGCCGGCGCCACCACGATGAGCATACGCCGTGAGCACCATGTTCAGTCCCGGGCAGGCACGACCCGGCGACGGAGCCGATCGAACAGTGCGCCGCACGCTCATGCCGGCCCGCGACCCGGCGTTGCGCTGGCTGGGTCGCTGCTTCCATTTCGCGGCCTTTACGGGGCTCGCGATGTTCGGGACCTACATCGTTCTGCGCGGCGCCGGCGCGACATCGCGGAATTTCGGCCAGTGGCGCGATCTGATCGCTGGCGTGCCGCTGCAAACCGCGGCGGACTGGATCGCCAATGTGGGCATCGGCATGCACTTCTGCATGGGCGCGATTCTGGTGCTGGCCTGGCCCATCCTGTTCTCGGCCCGAATCCGTGCGCGGCATCGGGTCGTTCATCGCTGGACTGGCCGGGTCTATGTGACTGCGGGTCTGTTCGCAGGCATCGGCGGCTGGTCGTTCATTCTCGCGCACCACACCGGACGCGCAGATCACACGGCGTTTGCCCTGTGGGGTTCGTTGATGATGCTGAGTTCGGTCATGGCCTATGTGCACGCTCGTGCGCGGCGCTTCGATCTGCACCGGGCCTGGGCCATCCGGCTCTTTGCCATGGTGCTCGGATCCTGGGTGTTCGATCTGGAATACCGCGCATGGCAAGACCTGGCAGGCGGCGTGGGCATCCGCAATCCCGATGCCGGCGACTACGGTCCGTTCGACTACGCGATCCTGTACGGTTTCTTCGTCCCGAATCTGCTGGTTGCGGAATTCTTCATCCGTCACCACCACAGGCGACTGGCCCTGCCGCGACGGTTGAAGTGGCCCGCTGCGATCGTGCTGGGCAGCGCCGTTGCGATTTTCATCTATGCGATCGCGACGGTCAGTGCGACCCACTCCGGCAAGTACGGCCGGCATCTGCTCGAAGCCATCGGCACCGTTGTCGATCCCGGGTAGCACGCGAAGCTGCGAGCGATTCGAGCGCGGGACGCAGAATCGCTGACAACTGAAACTGCGGCACGCGTTTCCCAGGACTTTCGCAGCTTTCATGCCTGCACGATCAGCCGCCGCACCAGCCGCTGTGCCAGTGGCGCGACGATCAGCACGACCGGAAACGCGATGGCCCATGCGGTCAGCCAGCCGCCCATCCAGGTACTCACGAGATCCGGTGCGAGCCCGATGGCGCGAAGTGTGGCGATGCCGGATACGAGCAGCGACATCAGACCCGAGAGGATGAATCCGAACGCAACGGGTGCGTATTTCTTTGCAAGCATGGCGATGGCTCCTGATCAGGCTGCGTTGGCGATGCGATGCAGGGTTCTGGCGAAGTGGCGGCCGAAACATTGCGCGGTCTTCGTGTCGCCGATCGCAAAGGAATTGGCGGGCGGAGCGTGTCCCGCCTGTGCCATGAGGCCTGACCATGAGCCGAGTCTGTTGATGGCTTCGTCGTAGGGCACGCCGGTGTGCTGCCCGGGAAGGAACGGATTGCCGACCCAGATCATGCCGTGCTGCATGGAGAACACGAACAGCGACATCAGAGTGGATTGCTTGTCTCCGGCGGGCAGAGACGACACGGTGAATCCCGCGGCGAGCCGGCCCTTGAGCTGCTGCCGCCGCCACAGGCCGCCGGTGGCATCGATGAAGGTCTTGAACACGCCGGATACGCCACCGAGATAGGTTGGCGAACCCAGGATGTAGCCGTCGTACGCCGTCAGCGCATCGGGCGTTCGTGTCAGATCCTCCGCCTTGAGCAGATGTGCCTGCGTGTCGGGAACACTTTGTGCGCCTTCCAGCACGTGCGTTGCGATGTGCGCCGTGTGTCCGTGCCCGCTGTGGTAGATGACTGCGAGTTTCTTCATGGCGCTTACCTCAGGATGGAGTCGACGACGACTGCGGACACGTACATGCCAAGGCCGAACACCGCGTGATTGACGAGGCTGCGCAGGCAGTTCTTCAGCGGCGTCGGCGTTTTCGACGCAGCGAAGCCGGCGCCCATGGCGGGCTGCATCAGGAACAGCGGTGCAGCGGCAGTACAGATGCCGACGATCACCGCAGGCAGCAGCGATGGATCCTGTGTCCACGAATCGCCCTGCACGCCGATCAGCAATGCGGCGAACGCAATGCCGATGGCGTAGTGCGCAATCCAGCCCAAGGCCAGTTCGCCGCGAATCGGCGTCGCCCTGGCGATGGCGGGCTGATATACGCGGCCACGCAAGGCGTAGCCCACCCAGCGCCCGAGCAGCGCGAAGTTGAGCGTGGGCACACCCATCTGCTTCAGCAGGGCCAGCCAGGCATCGAGCACCAGTGTGGCGCCGCTGCCCACCAGAGCGATCTGCAACATTGTCGATATCTGCATGAGAGGTCTCCTTTCGGGATCCTTGCCATTCGTTGCGATCCACTATAGAAGTTGAAGTCAACTTCAAGTCAAGGGTGCTCGCATGGACATCTCCCAGGTCGCCAGACGCACCGGTGTGCCGGCCTCCGCGCTGCGTTATTACGAGAAAAAGGGCCTGATCAGATCGGTGGGGCGCGCCGGGCTGCGGCGCACGTTCGCACCCAATGTGTTCGATCATCTTGCGCTGATCGCGCTCGGTCAGTCGGCGGGACTGTCGCTGGATGAGATCCGCTCGATGCTTTCGCCGAAAGGCGCGCCGAAGATCGACCGCGCGTTGCTGGCCGCCAAGGCAGATGAAATCGACGCCACCATCGTGCATCTGCGGGCGGTGAGTCGTGGCTTGCGACACGCGGCCGCGTGCCCGGCGCCCAGCCACGCGGAGTGTCCGACGTTTCAGAAGCTGTTGAAGGCTGCGGCAGCAAAAGCCAGCGAGCGCAGGCGCACGCGCAAAGACTGAGCCACGCGCAACAGACGTACTGTGCACGGCAACAACGTGCATGGCTGTATCTGGCTCTCCGACAGCGCGCGGGTATCGTGCGTGGCGATGCCGTCACGAAGCAGCGGAGGAATGGCATGGAGATTGTGGGTCGTCGCAGTTCCGTGTTCACACGCGTGGCGCTGATCTTTGCCGAGACGTTCGATGTGCCCTACACCTTCGTCGCCATCCACGACATGAAGGAACTGGATCCGTCCATCTATGCGGGCAATCCGTCGCTGAAGATGCCGGCATTGCGGCGCAACGGTTCTCTGCTGCTGGGGACGCTCAATATCTGCCGCGCCATTGCGGAAACTGCGCAGGCTCAACAGCGAGTCGTGTGGCCCGAGGAGTTGCCGGATGACGAATCACGCAGCGCACAGGAACTCATCTGGCACTGCATGTCTGCGCAGGTGCAGATGGTGATGGGCACCGTGCTGGGGAAGCTGCCGGCGGACAACGTCTTCTTCACGAAGACCATCGCGGGTCTGACAGGATCGCTGCGCTGGCTCGAAGAACATCTGGCGCCGGTAGTGCAGCGATTACCGGCGCCACGGGATCTGAGTGTCTTCGAGGTCTCGCTGTTGTGTCTGGTCGAACACCTCGAATTTCGTCCGACCGTGCCGCTGACGCCGTATCCGGGCCTGCTCAACTTCGCGCGATCGCTTGCGGCGGTGCCTGCGATCCAGCGCACGGCTTATCGATTCGACGCTCGCTAGCGGGTGGCCTCCACGACCGGCAACACCACTGCGCTGGCATTGTTGCCGCCGAAAAAGATGCTCTGGGTCGCCTTGCGATAGTCGCCGGGCTTTGCGTACATGATGTTCTCGACGTAGGTCTGCGGATTGCGGTCGTACAGCGGAAACAGGCTCGACTGGATCTGCACCATGATGCGGTGGCCGGGCAGAAACACGTGATCCACATTCGGCAGCGACCAGCGATAGCGCTGCACGGCACCCGGCTTCAGCGGGGCAGGTGCGGCGAAGCTTTTCACATAGCGGCCGCGAAAGATCTCGATGCCGATCGGCAGTTCGTAACCGGCCATTGAAGGCTTCGCGCCCTGGTCGGCGGGCTCGGGTACGTCGTTGGGATAGACATCGATCAGCTTGACCACCCAGTCGCTGTCCGTCCCGGTCGTGGCGGCGAACAGGTCGACTTCCGGCGCTCCCATGATGTGGACGGGCTTGTCGAGCGGCGCGGACTTCCAGCTCGCGACATCGGGACGATCCGAGACGAAGCGCTGATCGCGTACCAGCCACGGCTTCCACTGGGTGGCGTCGTCCATGTTGATTGGCCGCGGCAGGAAGGGCACTGGGTGAGCAGGATCGCTGACGTATTCGTAATGCCCTGAGGTTGCAGGGCGCTCAAAGCTGACGACGCCGTTGTCGGCGAGATAGATCGGCCGCGACGTGCCCATCGGCCAGCGCGGTGACGATTGCCACTTGTTGATGCCGGTTGCATACGTGAGCACCGGTGGAGTGTGCGGATCCGGCGCACCCTTGAGCCAGTGATCGAAGAACGGTTTCACATACTCGACGCGCCATTCGCGTGCCGTATCGCCCGTGAAGATCAGACTGCCCAGATCGTATCCGTAATGATTGGCCCCTGAATGACGCCACGGGCCGATCGCGAGGAACACCATGTCATTGCGAGTGTCCTTGGGTTCGAGCGCGCGATACACCGCCGGACCGCCATAGCTGTCTTCCTGATCCCACTGGCCGACTTCAATCAGCGTCGGCACCGTCAGCGGTCGCGCGGCCAGCCACTTGTCGACGGCCTGCAGTGACCAGAAGTCCGTGTACGCGGGGTTTTCGAGAAACTTGCGTACGCCCGGGAAGTGTTCGATGCCGAGCGTCTTGGCGAAATCGGCGACCGATCCGGCTTCGAGATACCGCGTGTAGTAGTCGCCCGAGCCGAGAGCGAATTCACCGCCGCCTTCGGCCTTGTTGGTGGCCTGACCCACGGCGTAGTCGAGCGAGCTGACGCGAAAGGCGCCGTTGTGAAACCAGTCATCGCCGATCCAGCCGTCGACCATCGGGCTCTGCGGCACCGCGGCCTTGAGCGCCGGATGCGGATTGATTTCCGCCATCAGCGTGGTGAAGCCGAGATACGAGGACCCGATGATGCCGACCTTGCCGTTCGACTCCGGCACGTTCTTTACCAGCCAGTCGATGGTGTCGTACGCGTCGGTCGATTCGTCGATGCCCGTATCGTTCAGCGGGCCCGCCAGCGGCCGGTTCATCACATAGGCGCCTTCCGAGCGATGCAGGCCGCGGATGTCCTGGTATACACGGATGTAGTGATCCTCCACGAACTCGGCGTCCATCACTTCGAGGATGTCGACGATGCGTTGACTGGCAACGCGATGAGTGGAGTGATGCGCGTCGTACGGCGTGCGCGAGAGCAGGATGGGCGCGTTGGCCGTTCCCTTCTTCATCACGACGACTGTGTACAACTTCGTGCCGTCGCGCATCGGCACCATCTCTTCGCGGCGAATGAAGTCTGCGGACGGCAGGGTCTGCTCGTAACTTTCCATGACATCCGGCGTCATGGGCGTGACGCGCGATGTGTCCTGCGACAGTGCGGCAGAAGCGATGAACAGGACGCCGGCGGCGATCGGTGCAAGGCAGGGGATGATGTGGTTCATGAACAGAAGCCTACGAGGCGGGCACCGGGCGTGCAAGCAGCAGGGCGACGCCCAGGACGCGTATACACAGCGACGGATGGCAGAAGGAGGAATAAGATCCGGCGTGATCCTGCGTTGATGATCTCGCTCGTGCCTGCTGCAGCGGGGAACGTGTCATGCGCATCGCCATGTATGCCTGTACGGTCATCGGTATATCCGGTCTTGTCGCCTTCAATCCGGCGGCGCGGGCGGACGACAGTCACGCAGGTCATCTGGGCAAGGTGGACTTTCCCGTGAGCTGCTCCGCGGCGGCACAGCAGCAATTCACCCAGGGGCTGCTGCTTCTGCATCACATGACCTATCCCCAGGCGCGCGCCGCATTCGAACGCGCGGCACAGATCGATCCGGCCTGTGCGATGGCGCAATGGGGCATTGCCATGACGTTGTTCCAGCCTTTGTGGCCGACGCGGCCCACGACCGCGGATCTGCAACGCGGTCTGGCGGCAACGCGCAGGGCCGGTGCTCTGCATCCGCAGAAGGATCGTGAAGGCTGGCTCATCGCGGCGGCGAGCGCATTCTTTGCGGAGCCTGCGACTGACTACTGGCAACGCATCCATCGTTGGGAAGATGCTCAGCGCAGGGCCCGCGAAGCGCTGCCTGATGACGCCGAGGTTGAGGTCTTCTACGCGCTGGCGCACCTGGCCGCATCGCCCCAGAACAGCGCCAGCCGCAAAGTTGCCGATGAGTCGGCGGCCATTCTGCTCGAGGTGTATCGACGCAATCCGGATCATCCGGGAGCGATGCACTATCTGGTTCACGCGAACGACGTGCCGGGTCGGGAACACGAACTGCTCGAGATCACGGATCGCTATGCCGAACTCGCACCGGACAACCCGCACGCGCTGCACATGCCGACACATATATATACGCGTCTGGGCGACTGGGACGGGGTCATCCGCGGCAATCTGCGCGCTGCGGATGCCGCGCTCAGATATCCGGCAGGCGAACATGGCGAGTACGTGTGGGATGAATTCGCGCACGCCACCGAATATCTGGTGTATGCCTATCTGCAGGAGGGTAATGACACCGCGGCCGCCGCACAGATGAAGCGCTTGCGTGACAAGCCGCATATGGAACCGTCGTTCAAGACGGCCTTCCACCTGTCTTCCACGCAGGCGCGTTACGCGCTGGAACGTCGCGCATGGAACGAGGCCGCGCAGCTCGTACCGCGCCAGCCGGCCAGTCTGGACTGGAATCGTTTCAGCTGGCCCGAGGCCACAATGGTCTTTGCGCGAGGCCTGGGGGAGACGAAGACGAATCAACTCGACAAAGCGCAGGCATCGCTGCGGCGTCTGCAGGAACTCGAGACCACGACCCGGGAATCTGGCGAGAGTCTTTTTGCCCGCAACATCACAGTGCTGCGTCTGGAACTGAGCGCGTGGCTGGCACAGGCCCAGGGACACAGTGACGCGGCGGTCGACATCATGCGCGAAGCGGCGGATTTCGAAGCGGCCACGCCGAAACATCCTGTCACACCGGCGCCGACCCTGCCCGCGAACGAGCAGCTCGGCGATCTGCTGCGCGAGCAGAAGCGGCCGGCCGAAGCGCTGCAGGCCTATCGACGATCGCTGCAATCCTGTCCACGCCGCTTCAATTCGATCGAAGGCGCCGCTGCGGCGGCACTGGCGGTCAACGACCGGGCAACGGCGCGCTCCTTCTATCAGCAGTTGATCGAACTCGCACCGCAGTCGCAGCGCGACGCCGTGCGCGATGCCCGGCGATTTCTGGCGCAGGCAGAGTAGCGGTACTCGCCGATCAGGAAGAGATTCTCTGCAGCGCTTCCTTCACGCGGGTCACGTCCGGGCCTTCGCCGGTCCCCTCGTAGAAGGAAAGATCCTCGTCGATTCCCACCAGCCGCAGGCATTGACCGCCCGGTGCCTGGATATACAGGTGAGGGTCCGGCACGTCGAGCTGTCTGACGAGACCGCACGCCAGGATCCTGCGCCGCATTTCGTCGACATCATCGGATTTGATTTCGAGCCACACGGAGCGGGCGCTGCGCAGGAATTCGCTTTCGTCAGGGACGTCGCCGTAGAGAAAGGCGATATAGAAATCCTCACCAAGGCGAATGAAATCCCGCTCCGGATCTGCCTTCATGACTTTTCCGCCGAGCACGTCGCAGTAGAAGCCGCGAATCGCATCCCTGTCCTTCAGTGGCACGAGCACGGATGAGTGATTGCCGAAAATAATCTTTGCCATGGTGGCACCTTGCCAGTGTGCTAGTTCGGATAGGGGTCCTGCAGAACCGCTGAGCCGGTTTCCAGCAGGGATTTCAGATTGGAGATGACCTTGGGCCACCCGCCCGATACCGCCTCGATGAATTTCGACGGGGCACGTTCGATGGTGTGCGTAATCGAAAGCCGGGTCGCTGTCTCGACGGGCTGCAGTTCCACACGACACAGCGATTCGCCTTCGGCATGCAGTTCAGGCTTGAACTGGTTCTGCCAGCGGATGGCGAGGTGCCGTGGCGGCTCGGCCGCTACGATTGCGCCGCTGTCCAGAACCTGACCCTGCGGCGAAACGTTTCGCCACGAAGCACCGGCCGTCCACTCGCTTTCGCCGTGCACGCCGAACCAGTACTGCTTCATGACATTGGCATCGGTCAGCGCCGACCACACGGCTTGTGGCGTGGCGCGGATATAGGCCACATAAACAAAAGTCGATCCGCTCATCGATGTTGACTCCTGAAAAGAAATGGACGCGACGGCGCGTCATGCTTCACGCGACGGCAATCACCGGCTCAAGTTGATTGCACGGCGGACAGATCATGGATTCGCGCCAGCCGGGTATCAGCGTGAGACGCTGGTACCAGCGATGTATGTGGGGATACTCGTGCACGGGAATGCCCGCCATGTCCGAGATGTTGAGCGCCGCACCGAGCGAGAAGTCGGCCACAGTCAGTTCGTTGCCCGTGACGAATTCACGACTGGCGAGGTGCTCATCCAGAATTGGCGCAACCCCGGCGAATGCATCGAGCGCAGCGCGGATAACGGTGGGATCGGGTTCGCCTTGTCCGAAAAATGCCTTGACGCATCGTTCGAGAATCAGTGGCGCGCACGCGGGTTCCCAGTGGGCAAGATCCCAGCATTGCCATTGCAGCACGTGGGCACGGCGAGCAGGATCCGCCGGCAGCAGGCGGCTCTCCGGTCGTTTCGCTGCGAGGTACTGCAGGATGGCATTGGCTTCCCACAGCGTAAAACCATTCTCCTCCAGTGCCGGCGCGCGTCGGTTCGGATTGATGCTGGCGTAGCGCTCTGCATGGTGCTCGCCTTTCGACAGGTCGACGACGCACAGCTCATGGTCCAGACGCAGATGACGGACCAGCGACATGACCTTGAAGGAACGCGGCGAAGGCGGAAACACATACAGTCTGAGTGTCATGATCAATTCTCGTCCGGGACGGACCCGGCATAGGTTTGCAGAACGAGTCCCCAGCCGTTCGGGCTGCCGACCATCTCGCGGATCGCAACTCCCTTCTCACCGAGACGATCCAGATCGCGATGCTCGAGTTCGACGCGTGTGACCTTGTCGCTGACCGCGATGAAACGGATTTCAACGGTCGACGACACCGCAGGGTCATAAGCGGCGTTGCCATTCACGCGCCAGGCAAGCACCAGTCGCGCGGGCGGTTCCCACTCGAGCACCTGGCCCCAGTCGCATTCAGAACCGTCTTCATCGCGTTCGTACCAGCGGCCACCGACGAACGGTTCCATGACCGCCTCCACCATGGGTGCCTTGCCGATGTGATGGGTGCGCGGCCACCACCGATTGAACCCGCTGGTGAATGCCTCAAACGCGCGAGCGGCGCTGGCGTTTACCTGGACGCTTTTGCGCACGGGCGCGGCGGGTATGGTCGAGACGTTTGGTTGCGACATCGGTCATGTCCTTGTTGTCTTCAATGTGTGCCTTGAATGCCTGCAGAGCATCGCCCCAGAACTGATCCAGCCAGCTGCGCAACTCGCCAAGACCGTTCTGATCGATCCGGTAAACCCGCCGCGCGCCCTGCGGCTCATCCAGGACCAGGCCAGCGTCCTTGAGCACCTTGAGATGCTGCGACACCGCTGGCCGGCTGACCGGCATTTCCGCGGCAAGATCGCCGACCGAGCGGGGCCCGTTGCGAAGATGCTCGAACACCTGGCGGCGGGTGGGGTCGGAAAGTGCAGCGAGTGACAATGCGTAAGCCATGGCTTACGGTAAGGGACGGCTTACTTAAATGCAAGAGCCCTGCAACCCGCGGGGAGGCGGCTGCGTCGCAAGGGAACCGCAGGCGTTCTGCGGCCACCGGAATCACCAAAGGAGAACTGTCATGACCGCATCGCCCACCATGCTCGCCCGCTGTGTCGCCATTGCCATCGCGGCATCGTCCATGGCCGCATGTTCGACACAACAAACGCGTCAGGCCGAGCCATCTGTACAGACGGCAGTGCACGATCGGGTCGATGAGCTGCTGCGGCGCTATGCCGCCAATGACCAGGAAGGTGTGGTCGCCATGCTGGATCCGCAGCACATTGCCATCTATGGTAGTGACGCAAGCGAAGTGGTGCATTCGGTCGATGAGCTGCGGCAGCTGATGCGCAACGACTTCGCCCTGTGGGGCACCGCAAGCTTCGGTGCAGTTCAGGATTTCGATTTCAGAACAGACGGCACGCTGGCAACCACGTTCTTTTCGGTG
>DASTRD010000051.1:0-20120 GCA_035761425.1 Povalibacter sp. | reverse complement strand
CCTTCCGGATACAGCATCCAGCCGACCAGAATGCACAGCAGCAGCGCGACGGTGAACAGCGCATTGAAGAACTGCACTTCTGCCATGAAGCGCACTTCACGCGGCGCGAAAATGAGATTGCTGATCAGGTGATGCAGCAGGCCGCTGATGGGACCGCGCGGCTCGCTGTACATCAGGGAATTCTGGCGCAGGCTTTCCTTCAGCCATGCTGCGCGGCCGCGGCTGTCTCGCGTGGCCGGATCCTCCGGATTGGACAGGTCGTGCGGTCGGCCGCGTCCGAAGTAGTAGCGCAGTTGCGTCAGTGCCTTGCCGATGAACCCCAGCCCGACGAACAGCAGCGCAACGCCGACCACCACGGCACGCAATGCATTCGCTTCCGCTGAGGCAATGCCGGTACGGGCGCCCAGCAGCATGTAGAGGGCGGTGATGGTCGCAACGCCACCGCAGAACAGCAGGACCACGTTCTCCAGCCGGTAGGGATTGCTGATCTCGAACCGGCCGTTGGCCGCATTGAATTCGTACGACACGCCTGCGACTCCTGCAACGCTCTTTTTGCTTGTTGTCGACGTCCGCGAATGCCGTCGCAATGTCGCCGTAGAGTCGCGCCAGTGTCAAGGACGGCAGGGACCGCCCCGGCGTTCAGTCAGTCACACGATGGCGTGTCGTCATTCATCGGGGGGCCCGACGCGGATGCGCTCGGAGCCTACCTGCAGGTCCTTCCAGGGCGGCGCGACGGCATCGAATTCGCCCTGGGCGAAATGCCGCATCACAGTCTTCCACACGGCGGCGTCATAGCGACGATCAAATGTCTGGACCCTCGTCCAGCCCTCTTCGATGCGCGTGAAAGTCATGCCGCCGCGGTGCGTCAGGATCACGAAGTCGTCGCTGCCGTCACCGTTCAGATCGATGAACAGACCCGCGGCCTGCGTGTCGTCCGGCATCAGCACATTGTTGCCCGGGGTCTTGAGCGCATTGGCGATGGCCAGGGCCAGGTCCGCATCCACATTGCGCCCCTCGGGAAAGACGTTCAGGGCATCGATGTAGGTATCCGGATCGACCGTCGGCGTTGCCGGTTGCCAGCGGTACTGCTGCGCGAGCGCATCGCGGGCCATGCGGCTGATGTGAGCCGCGTTCGGCCCCTCTTTCATGTCTGCCAGCGACTGCAGCCGGTTCATGCCATAACGGCCTGCGTCGAACCGCAGATACTCGAACGGCGTGGAACGCAACCTGCTGCGATTGGCGTCATCTTCTGACTCGGGCGCCGGCAGCAGGGCGCGCTGGTACTGACTGTTCGCGGCCAGACGATAAGGCGAGAGGACCGGCGTCAGCGCACATGCAATGACGCCGATCAACGCCAGACTCGCGACGACATTCACCTGCGACATGCGGCCCAGCCAGCTGCCGGGTTCGAAGGCCGCAATGGAATAGCCCACAGCGTAAATGAGTGCAGCGCCGGCGACGACGAATGCCCACACCCGCTCGACCGTCAGCCCGTAGTGGTGGGTGCGCACGAACAGCGCATAAATGGCAGTCGCCGCGATGATGACCGTCAGCGGCACGATCCAGCGCAGCGCATTCGCGAGCAGTGCGGGATAAGGTCGTGCCACGGTGCCGTCGCGATAGGCCGCATTGAGCAGCAGTACGATGACCGCGACCAGCCACAACAGCCACGCAGCACCGATGGCGCGCTGACCCGAGGTCACAAGTCCGGGCAATCGGGTGATCAGCGCGATCGTGAACAGCGTCAGGATCAGACCCGCCACGATGGCGAGCCACTTGAGCACGTTGAGCACCTGTTCGAGCACCACCGAGGTGAGCCGGTCGATGGAGCCGATCAGATGCAGCGCGATGCCGAAGGTGAGCGCCGAGATCGGATAGATGAACACGGGCTCACGGAACAGTTCGCGGAAGAAATCGATGCCGAGCATGTGAAACAGCCCGGACCACAGAATGAGCAGCAGCCAGAACAGGCCGGTGAACAATCCCGCTTCAGCGAGCACCAGCACGTTGTGCCAGGCGCTGGCAAACAACGTCGGATAATGCACATTCCAGCGTGTTGCCAGCAGCCGCGCCTTCAGGAACGGCAACAGCATCAGCCACAGGACGATGGCTTCCGCGCCCAGCGCAAAGATTCCGCCATCGCGACCCAGCGGATTGGTGGCGTCGGACAGCAGCACCGTGCCGCCGTAATGCCAGCCGAAATAGAAATAAGCGGCGCCAAGGGCGGCAGCAATCGCCCACAGCATGGTGTCGCGGGCAAATCGCGCCAGCAGTTGCAGCGTGATCGGCACGAAAATCGCGACGCCGTAGCAGGCGAAGAGCCATGCCGGGCGCGTCGCCGGCCACAGCCCCTGCACGACTGCGTGATGCAGGGCGTACAGCGCCCAGCCCTGAATGACGGCGACGATCAGAATGAACGGCAGCGATCGTTCGGGCGTGACGGCGTAGGTCGGTGACTGCATTGCTCCCCCTTCGATGCGCATATCGGCCGATTGCCGATCGTTGCCCGCGAATGTGGCGAACCAGTGCGCGCATTGTGGCAAAGCGCGACAGCAGATGAAATCGGCGTGTCTGCGGCGGCGGCGGACGCATACAATTGCGCGCGCATGGCGACACCCTCGAAGAACACCGCATCCGACACCGAGAAACTCAACACCAGGGCCGCCGGCGTCATCGGGCTCGCGGTCATGGCAAGTCGCGTGCTGGGGCTGGCTCGCGAACAGATTCAGGCAGCACTGTTCGGCGGCGGCCGCATCATGGACGCCTTCACAGCCGCCTTTCGCATTCCGAACCTGTTGCGCGATCTGTTTGCCGAAGGTGCGCTGTCCACTTCCTTCGTGACCGTCTTCAGCCGGACCATCGTCCATGAAGGCGAAGAATCGGCGTGGCGGCTTGCCAGCAAGGTGGCGACGCTCGCCGTGGTCGTACTGAGTGTGCTGACGGTCGCCGGCATCGTCTTTGCGCCGGCACTGATCTCGGTCATCGCGCCGGGATTCGATCCGGACAAGGCCGCGCTGACAGTGACGCTCACGCGCCTGATGTTCCCTTTCATCCTGCTGGTGTCACTGGCTGCGCTGGTCATGGGCATGCTGAATGCGAAGAACGTCTTCGGCATTCCCGCCATGGCGTCGAGCTTTTTCAACCTCGGTTCCATCGTCGGCGGCGTGAGCATCGGTTACTGGCTCGACCCTCACTTCGGCCCGCGTGCCCTGCTGGGTCTTGCCATCGGTACTCTGATCGGCGGCTCGTTGCAGCTCGGCGTACAGTTGCCGGCACTGCGGCGACTCGGCTACCGCTTCCATCCCGACTTCCGCTGGCGCGATACCGGTGTGAAAGCCATTCTGGTGCTGATGGGCCCGTCGGTCATCGCTGCGAGTTCGACGCAGGTCAACGTGATGATCAACACCATCTTCGCCTCCACACTCGGCGACGGTCCCACGTTCTGGCTGAACATCGCATTTCGGCTCATGCAGCTGCCGCTCGGGGTCTTCGGCGTAGCGCTGGGCACGGTGACGCTGCCGTTGCTGGCGCGTCGCGCGGCGATGGGCGACATGGACACGTTTCGTCGCGAACTCGCCCGTGGATTGCGGCTTGCGTTCCTGCTCACCATTCCCGCCACCGTTGGCTTGATGCTGCTCGCCGAACCCATCATCTCGGTGCTGTATCAGCATGGCCGCTTCACCGCTCACGAAACCGCCGAAGCCGCCGGCGCACTGCGCTTCTATGCGATCGGGTTGTGCGGATACGCGGCGCTGAAGGTACTGGTGAATGCGTTCTACGCCATCGACAAACGCAAGACACCCATGGTCGTGAGCTTCCTCGCCATCGGCGTCAACCTGTTCGCCAACTGGCTGTTCACGTTCCATCTCGGCTGGGGCCATCGCGGCCTCGCGTTCGCGACCGGCTGCGTCGCGACGACCAACTTTCTGATTCTCTATGCGCTCATGCGCCGGCACCTGCAGCGCTTCGACACCGGCCTGATGCTGCGGCTCGTGGCGAAAACCCTCCTCGCCTCAGCCGTCATGGGCCTGATCTGCTGGGCCGCCAATCATTGGTGGCTGCACGAATGGGCGACCATGCATTTCATGCCCAAGCTGGCACTCACCCTCGGCACCATCGCCGTCGCCGGCGGCGCGTTCTTCGCGTGCACGCTGCTGCTGCGCGTGAGCGAAGTCATGACCATCGTCGATGCGGTGAAGCGTCGACTGCGACGGGGCTGATACGGAACTGCGACAGGCGGTCAGGCTTCGCGCAGAGGGCGACAGGCAACAGGTGACAGGTGACAGGCGACAGGCGCGTCGGGCTTCAGGCGGCAGGCTTCAGAAGCGTCTGGCGTCTGGCTACAGACTACGGCTTCACGCCTCTTCCGCCTGTCGCCTGAATTCCGCCCGCCATTGCAATTCCCGGTGCGCCTTCTCACTCGTCACCGTGCCGTCGTCCTCGGCAATGTTGTAGATGCCCTGTCCGAGCGTCATCGCGCGGCGTGCCGCGTCGGCAGCGGCATCGACATGCAGCGGGCCTGGCCGGGGCGGCGTAAGTGTCCATGTGTTCGGGCCGTACAGCCGGCCATAGCGCAACACGACGGCCTCGAGACCACTGCCCAGGACCAGTTGTTCCATCTTGATCAGCGAGGAGTGCGAACTCGCGTCGAGCGGCGATTCTTCCGTACAGGGCTGCGGACCCGCCGCGTATGCGAAGGCGATGCTCTGCACGATCATGCGCGTGGCGCCGGCCGACAGTGCTGCAGCGACAAGATTGTCCGTTCCGACTTCGCGAAGGTGCGCGTTGCGCACGCGTGCGGCTGCCATGCTCTCCGGCGTCGCCTCTTTGGGCAGGTCGGTCAACTGATGCATGACCACCTGCGGCTGGGCCTTGCTCACCGCGTCGATCAGCGCCTGCCTGTCGAACACATCGACGACGACGGGCGTGACACCGAGTGCGCGCAGCCGATCGGCACGCTCAGGCGAGCGCGTGGTGCCCGTGACATTCCAGCCGTCCTGAATCAGCAGCGGACACAGCACCTGGCCGATGGCGCCGCCGGCACCGGCGACGAAGACGCGTCGCGAAGAAGATGACGGCATGTTTCGATTCTCCTGTGAAAGCTGCGCCGCAAATCAGCACTGATTTCGATCATGAGGACGATCCGGCCGCGGGCCAAGCCTGGCCGGACGATGGCCGCGCGGCTGCGGCGGCTCGCAATGAGCAGTCCGTCTCAATCTCCGTGTTTCCACTACGCTATCTTCCGGTGGCACTGTCGAACGGCAGATACACGAGGGCTGCATGAGACCTACCTACGCCAATCTGCTGGCCGCCCGGGGCGGTCAGTTCACCTGCAACGTTCGCACTCCCATCGACAATTCCAGTGGCGTGGCCGTCAGTCGCAGCCGAGTGACGCTTGCCGGCGGTACGGATCTCACCATCGATGCCGGCGACGACGATGCGCCGGGCATGTGGGTCAATTATCTGGAAGGCCGCGCGTCCTATGGCGTTGCCAGCGGCGGCGAGACGTGGTCAGCCAGCGGCCCGTTCAGCGGCTGTCATATTGTGATCGGCAAGAAAGCCGGATCGGTATTCGTCGCACACCTGGCGCAGCAGTCAGGGTCGACTGCCGATGCAGACTGGCAGTCGCGCGGCTGGAGCGATGGTCAGGTATGGGCACGCTGGAAGGTGCCGATGCCATCGCAGACGAGTTTTTCCGGCAGCATCGTCTTCGTGGACTGGTCGCGCGGCGATCGCCCAGACGCCATCAGCGTCGTGCGCGTCGATGTCGAAACCAGAAGCATGGGCGGCATGAACGGCCGGATCTTCGACGTGGTCCACGTTATCAATCCGGAATAACTCGGCAAGACGCTGCCGGCGTCAGAGCTGGAACGCCACAGTCAGCAGCAATCCTTCGGCGATATCGCGCAGCAGACCGGGCGGCCTCGCGGCGTAGAGTGCGCCCTGCGGCACCAGCGCTTCGATCCAGTTCGCAAACCATGCGATGTCGCGAGTGTCGTAGAAGACCACCGACGCTTCGTGGTTGAGCAACAGACTGCGCAGATCCAGGTTGATGGAACCGCTCAGCGCAAGAACCTCATCGACCACCACTGCCTTGGCGTGAATCATGTGCGGCAGCAGACGGAATTCCACACCCGCCATGGCGAGATCGCGCATGGCGCGTGAACGCACGAAATCCGCCAGACGATGATTGGAAACCCGCGGCAGCACGATGGTTACGGCCACACCGCGACGCGCTGCGAGCCGCAGGGCCGCACGCAGGCTGTCATCCGGCACAAAATACGGCGTCACCGCGAGAATGCTGCGGCGTGCGCGATAGCACGCATCGATCAGCAACGACTGCGCTGTGTCCTCCGCCTGATCCGGACCGCTCGGCAGGAACTGCACCAGCGAGCCGCGCTCGACGTGCATCGCCTGCGGCGTATGTGCCGCTGACTTGCCGCGCGTCGTATCGATCCAGTCCAGGTCGAACTGGCGCGACGCCTCGGCAGCCACTGCACCGCGCAAGTCGAACGACAGATCCAGCCACGCGGGCTGATGGGGTTGGTCGATGAAATATTCTGCGGCGAGATTGCGCCCCCCGCTCCACAGCCAGCCGTCATCCGCGATGACGAACTTGCGATGATTGCGCAGATTGCGCGGCCCGAGCCGACGCAGGCTGAAGAAAGGCCGGAACACGGCGACTTCGACTCCGGCCCGCCGCAACCGGCGCAGGAATCGACCCGGCACGAATACATCGCCGAAACCATCCAGCAGCAACCGCACTCTGACGCCGGCGCGCGCCCGTCGCTCCAGACGATCGACCACTTCCGCGCCGATCGGATCGTTGCCGATCAGAAACGTGCAGATGTCCAGCCGCTCGCGCGCGGCTTCGATGATTTCCCACAGGGCATCGCGCGCCTGCAGGCCATCGCGATGCAGGCGCACGTTCGCCAGCGAAGGCGGCGCCAGGCCGAAACATTCGATCAGTTCCGCCGCCCAGTGGTGCCCTTCTTCCACATCGCCGGTGCGGGGCGTGACCACAGGACGCAGCTTGCGCTGACCGAACAGCACGTACAGCGGCAGAATCAGATACGGCATGAGTGCGAGCCCCAGCACCCATGCGATGGCGGACGTCGGTGCACGCCGTTCGTGGCGCGCACGCGTGGTGAGGATGTAGACGAGCACGGCGATCGCACTGACCAGCAGGTAGTGCGCCGGTGTCGGCAACCAGGTTGCAATCACGATGGACACGCGCCGTTCGACATAGCGCGCGGATTGTACTGGGCGGTCGGTGACGAACGAACACTGTTTCGCACTCCGCAAGCGGTCGCGCTCTTTCGGCCGGATCCGTCCTGCCCTTCGGGGTACTTTCAGAACTCCTGCACGAAAGTGCGGATATGGAACTTCGCTGCATTCCGTCAAGTTCGGTACCGGATGCAGCCGCCGCAACGCATAGTCCATCCATGCCACCCACCTTCGACGAACGCCGCACCGGAATCGAGCGCAGACAGCGCTCGTTGCGTGCGTACTGGTCCGGTGCCTTGAATCCCCGCCGCCGTCACGGGCGGCGCGCCGCGGACGGGTTCTATCCCATCATCGACTGGCATTCGCCGCGCGTGCTGATCTGGGTCGTGACGATTCTCGCCCTGTGCGCGGCGGACGGTGTGCTGACCGTCGTACTGCTCTCGCACGGCGCTGTGGAAGCCAACCCATTCATGGCGCCGCTGGTGCCGCATTCCCTGGGAGCGTTTGCAGCCGTCAAGGTGACGCTTACCGGTATCGGCGTGGCAGTGCTGGCAGCCTGCAGCCGCATGAAGCTGTTCCGGACGATTCCCGGCGAAGTACTGCTGATCCTGCTGGCGTGCGCCTATGTGACGCTGGTGTTGTACGAACTGCGGTTGCTCGACCGCATTCACTGATACCGGCCCTGACGGCTCAATCCAGCTTGCGACAACAGAACGCGTACGTGCGATAAGGCATCGATACGGTCGGCGCCGCAAGCACTGGCGTGCGCGCGATCAGTGCATGAATTTCATCCAGCACCTGTTGTTGCTGCTGCGGCGGCAGCGCTGCGATGAAGCTCACGGACATGAGCCGATCGACGATCACCTGCTGCGGCGGACCGGTGTGCGAGTGCGGGAACGAGGTCTCGACCAGCTCGCTGAAACCCGGCGCCGGAAACATCTGCCGCCAGGCACCGCTGCTGAATCGCGGCGTCTGCCCTTCGTGCACATCGAGGATGCGGGTCAGCTCGGCGGCCCAGTCGACGTTTTCTTCACGAATGTTCCAGATCAGACCGAGCGCCCCGCCCGGCTTCAGGACACGTCGGATTTCCTGCACGGCCCGTGGATTTGCAAACCAGTGAAACGCCTGCGCACAGACCACGGCGTCGACCGAGTCATTGTCCAGCGGCATGCGCTCGGCGGTTCCTTCCTGTACATCGACGTGCGGAAAACGCTGTGAGAGCTGTGAGCGCATGGCCGCCACCGGCTCGATCGCAATGATGCGTGCGCCGGTGGACTGGAGCCGCGGCAGAAACTTGCCCGTGCCGGCACCGAGATCAGCGACCGCCTTGCCCTGGCCGAGCTGCAACGCATCGCGCAGCCATCCGTCGATGGCGGACGGATAATCCGGCCGGCCGCTCACATACTTATCGGTGTGCCTGGCAAATCCAGCGGCAGCTGCGGGATGAATGTTCGCCTCGCTGCTCATGGCGACACCGTGAGCGCATCGGCCGTCACGAACCGCGGTGCGATATCGACCGGCACGCCATCGAGCTGATCGATCACGCGCTGCACCTCGGGCCGGATCACGACCATGCGCTCGAGCAGCCGCTTCACACCCGCGTAATCGCCGTGCGCCTGCAGCGTCATGATGTCGTGCGTGAGTCCGGTGACTGCCTGCTTCGTCCTGGGCAGGTCGAGCGAGAAGCGCCCGTCCTCGCCGATGCGGATGGCGCCGTGATCCAGCAGATAGTTCACCTGCAGGGCCATGCCCTTGCCGTGCGCTTCGTTCAGGCCGAAACGCAGCGTGCGAAATGACGAGGCCAGAAACGTCACATACGTGCTGCGTTCCTGCTTTTTGTCCAGCACGCCCTTGTCCATGAGCTGCTGCAAGGCCCATAGCCCGGAAACGTCGGCCTTCGCTTCTTCCAGCGTGCCGTTCAGCTCCTTCAGTTCCTGGCGCACGGTGGTTTCGCGGCCATCGACGCGAATGGTCTGCGGACCGAGTCCGTGCATCAGCTCATGCATCAGGATGTGAGTGAAGAAAGGCTCGAAGGCCACCAGCTTGCGGTCCTGGGGCGTCAGCGCGATGTCGGCGATCGGCAAGAGCACCTTGTCGAACTTCGCCTGCTGGAAATTCCTGAGCAGCACGCGCTTCGATCCTTTCTGCTGCACGACACGCTCGTCGTTCGGCAGGTTGAAAGCCGCCGTCTGGACTGCGTGGTTGGCATCGCCCGCAGTGAACACCACGTTCACGACCCGGATCGGCGCGTAGGCGCCGAGCTTCGGATTGCGGAACTGACGATCGATCGGCAACCGATCCTCGAGACCCTGCAGCTCGCGACTGAAGCGCTCGAGCTTCGCGGTCTCCGCGGCGTCTGTCACGGCAATGAACGATTCGAAGGCGGCCTTGAAGTTGAACCACTTGTCCTCGTAGACCTCATACGGCCCGATGGTCGGCTCGATGGAAGCGTCCATGTCCATCCACGCGAGATCGCTCTCGTAGTAGTCGTTGCTGATGAATGCATCCGCACGCGTTTCGAGAAACTTCTTCAGCGTCGGCTGCCTGGTGAGCGTTGCCGCTTCGCGCAGCAATCGCGCCATCTCCGCGAGGTCGCCCTGATATTCGAGCGAGTACGGTACTGCGGTGAACTTTCCCTGCGGCGTGGTGCGGATGGTGGTGAAGAAACCGGTCGCCTCGGTGCGCGCATCGCCGCTCAGAGATTTCATCCAGGCGTCGACCGCGTCGCGGCTCGCACCTGCGGGATAGAAGGAAGCGCCTTCGGGTTTGTCGCCGACCCCCGGTATGAATGCGCGGTCGTGATCGAGCTCCGACCATGGTCCCTTGTTGCGCAGGAAATAGCTCAGCCGCGCCCGGCCGAGCGGCGAGCTGTCGTTCAACAACTCGAGCAGCAGCGGCTCGTTGCCCGCCCAGCGCTGCCGCAGAAACAGCGCATCGATGTAACGTGACGCCTCCACCAGTTTTGCGAGGGCGGCGCGTTCCGATGCCGGCAATTCCGACAGATCCACCTGTACGTCCACGGGCGCAAAGCGCGCGGACATCTTCGCAAGCTCAGTCGCATCAGGCATTGCTACTGCGGGAGACGTGGCTGCGCCGACACTGGCGCCGATGAGACAAGCGAGGATTGCATACATCGACCTTCTGAGTGTTTGCATGATCTGGCCTCGAGGAAGAGGCCGCGATGTTAGCAGGCCGGCAACGAGAGGCCGGTTACAAAGCCCCCGGCGGGATTCATCCATCGCCGGTCTCCCGTGTGTCCTCATCCTCGACCACGGCGGGTGGAAGAGCATTACGCACGCCGCCTCGCCGGAGTTCCAGGCTGTGTGCACAACACACCACCACTGGACTGCGATGGGAAACAAGGCACGATTTCACGACCGACGTGGAACCAAGGCTGCCGAAAGCGCGTGCTATCGAGCCAGCTGTCCGTGCGGCGGTTCGACAGTGCGCGTAGTGAAGGCCCCTGAGAGGTGCGACTTGAGTTCCAGTATTGCTGCGGCAACCGGCGACGATCTTTCGAAGCTGTTCATCGGCGACGGCGAAATGGCCGCGCAGATGCATGCGCACGACTGGACCGCCACGCCGCTGGGCGATCCGCAGCACTGGCCGGTCGCCCTGCGCACGATGGTTCGCATGCTCCTGACTTCGCGCTATCAGATGTGGCTGGGGTGGGGTCCGGATCTGCACTTCTTCTACAACGATGCGTACCGTCCGACGCTCGGCGTCAAGCATCCGCATGCGCTCGGCCAGCCGACGCGGATCGTGTGGCGCGAGATCTGGGATCAGGTCCGGCCGCTGACCGATCGTGTCATGAGCGGCGAGGCCACCTACAGCGAAGGCATGTTGCTGCTGCTCGAGCGCAGCGGGTTCCCCGAGGAGACGTATCACACCTTTTCCTACAGCCCGGTATTCGATGACGCCGGCAGCGTGGCGGGTTTGCTCTGCGTGGTCCTGGAAGAAACCGATCGCGTGATCGAATCCCGGCGCCTGAGCACGCTGCGCAAACTTTCCTCCGCCGTGGGGGCCGTCACGGAACAGCAGATCCTTTTCGAGACCGTGGCCGCACAGCTGAACGACAATCTGCTCGATCTGCCCTTCACGCTGACGTATCTGTTCGACGGCGATGAATGCTCACATGCGACGCTGGTTGCCGCTTCCGGTGTCGCCGCGGGCGAGGCGGTTGCCCCGCAACGCGTCGATATCGTTGCCGGCCCGTGGCGCTTCGATCCGGGCGCAGCGAAGGGAGTGCTGGTCGACGATCTCGCTGCATCCTTTGCGTCGCTGCCGAACGGCGCGTGGCAGCGTCCGCCTCACCAGGCGCTGATCGTCCCCATTTCACAATCGGGGTCCGATCGGCCTGCGGGTTTTTTCATCGCCGGCATCAATCCGCATCGCCGCATCAACGACGGCTACCGCGACTTCATCGGCCTGATCGCCGGGCAGATCGCGGCGTCGCTCGCGAACGCGCGCAGCTTCGAACAGGAACGCAGGCGCGCCGAAGCGCTGGCTGAGATCGATCGCGCGAAGACCGTGTTCTTTTCCAATGTCAGTCACGAATTCCGCACGCCGCTGACGCTGATGCTCGGCCCGCTGGAGGAACTGCTCGACCCGCAGCTCGCTGTGCCGGAAGAAATCCGGACACAGGTGCGCCTGACGCATCGCAATGGCATGCGTCTGCTGCGACTCGTCAACAGCCTGCTCGATTTCTCGCGTATCGAGGCCGGCAGAATGAATGCCGTCTACGAACCGACAGATCTGGCCACCTTCAGCGGCGAGATCGCTTCGAGTTTCCGCTCGGCCATCGAAAAGGCCGGCCTGCGCCTGGAAGTCCGCACCGAACCGCTGCCGCAACCTGTCTACGTCGACCGGGATATGTGGGAGAAGGTGTTGCTGAATCTGCTGTCCAACGCGTTCAAGCACACCTTCGAAGGCCACATTGCGGTCGACGTATCGGTCACAGCCGATGGCACGGGCGTGCGGGTCAGCGTCATCGACACCGGGATCGGCATCGCTGCGG
The DNA here is from genome assembly GCA_035761425.1 of Povalibacter sp. Lineage (GTDB taxonomy): Bacteria > Pseudomonadota > Gammaproteobacteria > Steroidobacterales > Steroidobacteraceae > Steroidobacter. The sequence goes on along the minus strand of DASTRD010000051.1, from coordinate 7,876 downwards.
CGGAACTGCCGCGGCTGTTCGAGCGGTTTCATCGCGTTGACGGCGCGCGCGGCCGCAGCTTCGAAGGTACGGGCATCGGGCTGGCACTGGTTCAGGAGCTGGTGCGGCTGCATGGCGGCAGCATCGAGGTGATCAGCGAGGAAGGCCGCGGTTCGACGTTTGCAGTGTCGCTGCCATTCGGCACGAAGCATCTGGCGAGCGAGCGCATCCGCACCACTGAATCCGGGCCCGCAGTCGTGCGCGCGCAGCCGTTTCTGGAGGAGGCCTTACGCTGGCTCCCGGAGGCTCAGCAATCCACCAGTCAGCTTGGCGGTACACCGCTTCAGTCCGGTACGGACCGGCGCGTGCTGCTTGCCGATGACAACGCCGACATGCGCGAGTACGTCTCGCGTCTGCTGCGCGCTCAGGGCTACCAGGTCACGACCGCCCATGACGGTCAGGAGGCACTCGATCTGGCGCGTTCGGAGACTTTCGATCTCGTTCTGAGCGATGTGATGATGCCGCGCCTCGACGGCTTCGGGCTGTTGCGTGCGATCCGCGCCGACCGCGATCTGGCCAGCACGCCCGTGATCATGCTGTCCGCGCGTGCCGCTGAAGAAGCGACGGTCGAAGGCATCGAGGCCGGCGCCGACGATTACATCACCAAGCCTTTTTCGGCGCGCGAACTGCTGGCCCGCATCCATACGACCATCCAGATGGCGGCTGTGCGCCGCGACGCTGCACGCGCCATCATGCTCAGTCAGCAGAAGCTCGAGATCAGTCAGGAGCGTCTGAGTCGCGCGCTGTCGACCGGCCGTGTCGGCGTGTATGAATGGAACATCAGCGAGGATCGACTCAGCATTTACGGCTCGCTGGTCGAAGCCTTCGGTGTGTCGCAGGAGCATGCGATCGGCGGCTTGCCGCTCGATCAGTTCCTGCGCGGCATTCATCCGGAGGATCGCGACCGCGCCGCCGCGCTGGTCGCTCGCACGCTCGAGACCGGCGAATCGTTCGAGGCCGAGTACCGACTGGTGGGCCTGGTTGGCAGTGAGCGTACGGTGCTTTCGCGCGGTCAGATCGAAAGACTGCCCGACGGTGAACGCAGTTTCACCGGCGTGCTGATCGACCTGACTCAGGAAAAGATTGTGGAGCAGCAGTTGCGACGCAATGAAGTCGAACTGCGCGAGCAGTCACGGGCGCTCGAGATTCTCAACCGGACCGCCTCAGTGATCGCCGGCGAGGTCGACACCGAGCGAGTGGTCCAGGCCATCACGGACGCAGGCGTCGAACTGATCGGCGCGCAATTCGGTGCGTTCTTCTACAACGTGCGTAATGCGGCCGGCGAAAGCTACATGCTCTACACCCTGTCCGGCGCCGATCCGAAAGCGTTCGCGAATTTCCCGATGCCTCGCAACACCGCTGTCTTCGGCCCCACTTTCAGGGGCGAGGCCACGGTGCGTTCGGATGACATCACCAGGGATCCGCGCTACGGCAGGAATGCTCCGCGCAAGGGCATGCCGCCCGGGCACCTGCCGGTGCGCAGCTATCTGGCGGTGCCGGTTCGCTCGACCACGGGTGAAGTGCTGGGCGGGTTGTTCTTCGGGCACGAACAGCCGGGTCTGTTCCCGCGGCGCGCCGAAGAACTGATCTGCGGACTTGCCGCGACGGCCGCCGTGGCGATGGACAATGCGCGACTCGTCCAGACCGTGCAGCGCGAACTCGAACAACGCCGTCAGGCGGAGGCAGAACTGCAATCGCTGAATGCCACACTCGAACTGCGCGTGCAGGAAGAAGTCGCGGAACGAACGCGCGCTGAAGATGCGTTGCGGCAGGCGCAGAAGATGGAAGCAGTGGGCCAGCTCACCGGCGGTGTCGCGCACGACTTCAACAATCTGCTGACCGTCATCATCGGCGGCCTCGACACCATCCGTCGCGCCCAGCCCGCAGAGGCGGCACGCATTCGCCGGGCAGCCGACATGGCATTGCTCGGCGCGCAGCGCGCGGCGCATCTCACGTCAAGGTTGCTTGCCTTCTCGCGCCGGCAACCGCTGGATCCCAAACCGCTCGATCTCAACGTGCTGGTGCGTGACATGACCGACCTGCTCCACCGCACGCTCGGTGAGGTCGTCGAACTCGAAGGCATTCTTGCGCCACGGTTGTGGCTGACGGAGGTGGATCAGAATCAGCTCGAAAGTGCGATCGTGAATCTGGCCGTCAATGCGCGCGACGCCATGGAAAATGGCGGCAAGCTCACCATCGAAACAGCGAACACCGCGCTCGATGAGAGCTACGCCGCCACCGATGCGGAAGTGGTTCCCGGTCAGTACGTCATGATCGCGGTGAGCGACACCGGCGTCGGCATGACGGGCGAAGTCGTAGCGCGTGCATTCGAACCGTTCTTCACCACCAAGGAGGTCGGCCGCGGTACCGGCCTGGGACTGAGCATGGTGTACGGCTTCGTCAAACAGTCCGGCGGTCACGTGATCATCTACAGCGAGCCGGGTCAGGGCACGACCGTGAAGCTGTACTTTCCGCGCTATCTGGGCGCCGTACCGCAACCCGTCGTCGAAGTCCGCAGCAGCGTGCCGCATGCAGGACATGACGAAGTCATTCTGGTCGTGGAAGACAGCGCTGAGGTGCGCAGCTACAGCGTCATGGTGCTCAGCGAGCTGGGCTATCGCGTGCTGGAAGCAGGCAGTGCCGAAGAAGCCATCGCAATCCTGCGTTCGGATTCGCGCATCGATCTGCTGTTCACCGACGTCATTCTGCCGGGGCGCTCGGGCAAACTGCTTGCCGATGAAGCGCAGGAACTGCGTCCCGGCCTCAAGATCCTCTACACCACCGGCTACTCACGCAACGCCATCGTGCATCACGGCCGCCTCGATGCAGGCGTGCAGCTCATCACCAAGCCATTCACGTTTGAGGAAGTGGCGAAGCGGGTACGGGATGTGATGGACAGGTGAGAGGAGGGTGACGGAGTGACGGGTGATGGATGACGGGCGCTCGGACCTCGATGTGATCTTGCCCGTCACTCATCTCCCTGCATCAATTCATCATCACTTCTCCCTGAACACGATCGAACGCATCTTCTCCAGCATCGGCGCGACGATCGGCACCGTCAGCATGGTGCTGGCGATTGCCATCAGCAGCAGTGCGGTGAAGGTTTCGTTGGTGATGATGTGCTTGTCCAGCAGCACGTTGCAGAAAATGATCATGATGAGGGCCTTGGTCTGCAGCAGCCAGCCGATCAGAGATGCCTCACCCGGTTCCCATTTCAGAATTCTGCCGGCGAGATGCGTGCCGATCAGTTTGCCCGCCACTGACGCCACGAGCAGGACGGCGGCTGCAACGAAGACAGCCTGCCCGCCCACATCCCAGTTGGTGCGCAGTCCGGTACTGAGGAAAAACACCGGCATGATCACGAGCAGCACGTTGTGTCGCAGCTGATCCATCTGCCGCTGATTGAACCAGGTGCTGTCCATGACGGCGCCGGAGAGAAACGCGCCGACCATGTAGTGCAGGCCGCTCCAGTCCGCGCCGAAAGCACACAGTCCGAGCCAGACCAGCCCGACATACCAGCGATCGCGTTCCGGAATCCTCACCATGAGCCGGCGGAAAAGCCAGGCCGCGAGTGCGAACGCGAGCAGAAAGGTGAGCTGACGACCGATGCGCGTCCAGTCCATGAGGATGAGCGCGAGCACGCCCCAGATCGCGACATCGTCCATGCTTGCGTAACGCAGAATGCGCTGGCCGATGGGCTGACGCAGGACTTCGAGTTTCTCCATCAGCAGGATGAGAATCGGCAGTGCGGTCACGGCGCAGGACATGCCCACACCAAGCACGAATTGCCAGGGACGGCCTTCATCGCCGATCCAGCCGGGACTGTTCACGAACAACAGCGCCGCCAGACATCCGAACAGCAACGGACTGCCCAGCGCGAGTCCCGCCGTGACGGCGGTTTCACCGCGGTGTTCCCAGGCCGCGCCGAGATCGAGCTCGATACCGGCAATCCACACGAACAGCATGACTGCCCACCACGCGATACCGTTCAGTGACTGCACCACCGGCGCGGTGAAGACGAAGTGGTAGTACTCCGGAAATATCGCGCCCAGCACACCGGGCCCGAGCAGAATGCCGGCAATGATCTGTACCACGACCAGCGGTGCGTAGTAGTCGGTCTTCGCCAGGCGCCAGACCAGATAGGGCACAGAAAAAATAATGACCATGGCGATCAGAAAGATCTCCGTGGTGCTCATCCCCGGATGCACGCGCGTCTCCCCCTGGTTTTTCGCGGGTCAGGTACGCCCTGCCCGTCGGGATCGGCAAGTTAGAGATGCCGCTGTCGCGCCACAATGTGGCAGCTGATTGATTCTGGCTATGGACGCAGTGGAACCGAAACGAAGGAAGAGATCAGCGACGGCGTCCGCGTCACTTCGCGGCAGTTTTTGTACTTGCGGAAGGTCCGGAAATTCTCAGGCGTCGATCTGGCTGCGCAGATACTGCTCGTGCGTCGGCAGGTGCGTCACCATGCCCTGAATGGCGCTGCGTGCGGTCTTCAGCGTCGCGGCGATCTGCGCATAGTCCATGTTCTCGACGCGCGGGCAGTAGCGTTGCGGACGGATGCCCATGCCTTCGAACACGGACTGCCAGGATGTGCTGCGGAACAGCTCATCGACACCTTCGCGCAGCCCGCCGTGAGCCTGGAACAGCTCGATGCGTTCGCGCAGCGAATCGGGCAGCGGAATATTGCGGCACCACTGCCAGAACGGTGAATCGTCGCGACTGGTCGCGCAGTAGTGCAACACGATGAAGTCGCGGACCTCCTCGTAGTCGGAGATCATGCGGCGGTTGTACTCGCGCACCAGGCTCGGATCGCAATCGCTGTCCGGAAAATAGCGCAGGAAGAAATCGACGCCGCGTGCAATCAGGTGAATGGACGTGGCTTCCAGCGGTTCGACGAAACCGGATGCCAGACCCAGCGACAGACAGTTGCGTTCCCAGATGCGACGGCGATGGCCGGTGGTGAACGGAATGATGCGCGGCTCTTCCAGCACGGCACCATCGATGTTGCGCAGGAGAACCGACTTCGCAGCGGCATCGGTACTGAACCGGCTCGAGTACACGTAACCCTGGCCGACACGACTCTGCATCGGAATCCGCCAGCTCCATCCCGCTGACTGCGCGACGGCGCGCGTGTACGGCACTATCGGGCCGTTGTGTGCGGTCTTCACGGCGATGGCGCGATCGCATGGCAGGTAATCGGACCAGTCGATGTTGTCGACACCCAGTGTCTTGCCGATCAGCAGACCCCTGAAACCCGTGCAGTCGATGAAGAAATCGCCGTGGACGATGCGTCCGTCTGCGAGGGTGAGGCTCTCGATGAATCCATCATCGCGTTGCGACACGTGCGTGACCTTGCCTTCGGTGCGCTTGAGGCCTCTGGCCTGCGCATACGTGCGCAGATACTGCGCGACGCGGTTCGCGTCCACGTGCAGCGCGTAGTTGGCGCCGCCGATCGGCGTGTTGCGCGCTTTCGAGGGCGGGAAAAATCGTCCCTGCTCGGCCATGACATTGCACGGCGAAAAATCGTGCAGCGGGGGCGCATCGCCACGGGCGCGCGCCTTCAACCAGCACTGGTAGAAGTCGTGCGTGCCGATGGGCCGGCCGATCACGCCGAACGGATGGAAATAAGTGTCAGTGCGCTGATGCCAGCCGACGAATTGAATGCCGAGTTTGTAGGTCGAGTCGGTGGCGCGGATGAAGTCCTGCTCGTCGATGCCCAGTCGCTGGATCAGCCCGACGAACGGCGGCACGGTCGATTCGCCGACACCGATGGCGCCGATCTCGTCCGACTCCACCAGTTCGATCTGGCACAGCTCACGCTTGAGGTAATGCGACAGCATCGCTGCCGCCATCCACCCGGACGTGCCGCCGCCGACGATGACGATTCTGGATAAGGGCTTCATTTACAAGGATCTAGGTGCCGGGGGCGAACTGTACCAGCCCGCACGCGCCCGGGGAGCTACCAGTCGCTATTTTCGACCAGTACCCCGGCCCCTTCCGCCTGCTGCCCGGTGCGGAAATCCCAGTACGCGGCGCTGCTTGCCTGAATGGCGCGGCGCAAGGCATCCACGGCCTTATGTCGCGGAAAGCTCACTCGCCAGGCCAGCAGGAGGGTGCGCTTGGGCACCGGCGGGGCGAACGGCCGGGTCACGAGGAGATTGGGCGCATAAAGCGGTGCCTCGGCAGCCGTCTGCGGCAGGATCGTGATTCCCAGCCCGGAAGCCACCATGTGCCGCAGCGTTTCCAGGGTGGTGCCCTGCACAAAAGTGCGGTCGTCGTCCGGACGAGGCGTCCGCAACTGCGGAAATGCCGCCAGCACCTGATCGCGAAACGCATGCCCTTCGCGCAGCAGCAGAACCTGGCCCGGCTCCAGGTCGTCAGCCTCGATCACGGACTTTGCCGTCAGCCGATGACTTCCCGGCATCAGCACCACGAAGGCTTCCTCGAACAGGGGCTGGGCCACCACGTCGCTCTCCGCAAAGGGGGCCGTGACCAGAATTGCATCGAGCTCGCCCGCCCGCAGCTTGGCAGTCAGGGCCGATTGCGAGGCTTCCTCCACGTACAGCGTGAGCCCCGGCGCCATCTCGTGCAGCAGCGGAATGAATTGCGGCAACAGATACGGCCCGATGGTCGGCAAGGTGCCGAGCGCCAGTGGACCGCTCAACTGGTCCTTGTCCGCATCGGCCACGTCACGGATACGCGCCGTCTGTTCCAGGACCTGATTGGCCATGGCGACGATGCGCTGCCCCAGGGGAGTCGTCAGCACACCCTGTTTGCCGCGCTCGAACATCACCACCCCGAGTTCTTCTTCGAGCTTCTTCACCGCAATGCTCAGCGTCGGCTGACTCACATGACACAGTTCGGCGGCGCGGCCGAAGTGCAGCTCCTGTGCGACGGCGACGATGTAGCGAAGCTCGGTAAGGGTCATGCGGGTGACGGGTGACGGGTGACGGGTGACGGGTGACGGGTGACGGGTGACGGGTGACGGGTGACGGGTGACGGGTGACGGCAGCAGTGTATGGGGCAGCTTCCTGTGCGTCACGCAACCGTGGTGAATTCGAAGAGCCCGGTTCGGGCCCAGCGCCCGAGGGTGTCGGCCTCCAACGCACGTGGGATTGAGGATCAGAAATGTACCACCCGTCGGCTGGTGCGCAGGACACGAGAACTCGAAGCCGCCTGTTACGTGGCCGCTGCCCTGACGCTATGATCGGCGCGCCTTGGGGGGACCGGCGGCCACACTGAAATCAACGATGCCGGCCGGTTGAGAAGTATCGACACGGAGCGACCACATGCCTGCCTGTATGACAAGAAAGATCCTGCTGACCGCCTTCTGCTGCTGCATTCCTCTGCTCGCCGCTGCTCAGGCGACGCCTGCCTCGACTGCCCATCCCGAGCTCTGGCCGGCGGCGCATTCGCCCGCCGCCCTTGCTGACAAGGCAACCGAGGACACCGTGGCCCGCCTCATGAAGCAGATGACCATCGAGGAAAAGGTAGGTCAGGTCATCCAGGCCGACATCACCTCGATCAAGCCTGAAGACCTGCGGACGTATCCGCTGGGTTCGGTACAGGCCGGCGGCAATTCGTCGCCAGACAATGATGAGCGGGCACCGGCTTCCGAGTGGGTGAAACTGCTGCGCGAATTCCGCGCCGCCAACCAGGCGTACTGGGGACAGCGCGAAGCCATTCCCATCATCTTCGGCATCGACGCCGTGCACGGCCACAGCAACATCGTCGGCGCGACGATCTTCCCGCACAACGTCGGCCTCGGTGCCGCACACGACCCCGCATTGCTGCGCCGGATCGGCGAGATCACCGCCGTCGAAGTCGCAGTGAC
>DASTRD010000050.1:0-12350 GCA_035761425.1 Povalibacter sp. | reverse complement strand
GACGCGCGGACTGATTGTCGGCGCCGTGGTCACGATCATCACGCTCATTTTCACGCACCTGCATGTCTACAGCATTGCAGTAGTGATGTCGGCCGTGCTGCTCAGTTCGATCGTGTTTTCGCTGGCCGGCATGATCAACGCCATCTTTGCGAAGAACTTCGACCAGATCACCTTCATCCCGACCTTCGTGCTGACCCCGCTCACGTACCTGGGCGGGGTGTTCTACACGATCCACCTGTTGCCGCAGTGGGCGCAGAGCGTTTCACACGCCAATCCCATTCTGTACATGGTGAACGCGTTCCGGTTCGGCTTCCTCGGCGTTTCGGATGTGAACGTGACGTTCGCCTACAGCATCATGATCGGCGCCGCAGTACTGCTGTATGCGGCGTGCGTGTGGTTGCTGCAGCGAGGAACGGGGACGAGGGAATAGGGCCAACTGGTTTGCTGGTTCGCTGGCCAGCTGACTAGCAGACCAGTTGGCCAGTAGCCCGTGCTCTCACCTTCTGGCCAGCGGACCAGCAGGCGCTGCCTACGGTAGCTCTGTCGTTCCCATCAGGTAGCGATCGCACTCACGTGCCGCGCCGCGGCCTTCGTTGATCGCCCAGACCACCAGGCTCTGACCGCGGCGACAGTCACCGGCGGCGAAGACGCCCTTGAGGCTGGTGGCGAACTTGCCATGCTCCGCCTTGATGTTGCTGCGCGCATCGGCTTCCAGATTCAGATCCTTGAGCAGCATCTGCTCGGGGCCGAGAAAGCCCATCGCCAGCAGCACGAGCTGAGCGGGATAGCTCTTCTCCGAGCCCGGCACTTCGACGGGCACGAATGCGCCCTTGTCGTTCTTCTGCCAGGTGATCTGCACCGTGACCACTTCCTTCACGTTGCCGTCGCCGTCGGCATTGAAGCGCTTCACCGTGGTGAGATAGGTGCGCGGATCGGCACCGAATTTCGCAGCGGCTTCTTCCTGGCCATAGTCCATCTTGTAGACCTTGGGCCACTCCGGCCAGGGATTGTCGGCGGCGCGATCCATGGGCGGTTTCGCCATGATTTCGAGCTGCGTGACGCTCTTGCAGCCGTGTCGCATCGCGGTGCCCACGCAGTCGGTACCGGTGTCACCGCCACCGATCACGATCACGTCCTTGCCGCGCGCATGAATGGGCGTGCCATCAGGTCCGCCATTGAGCAGCGCCTGCGTGCTCTTCGTCAGATATTCCATCGCGAAATGCACGCCTTTCAGGCTGCGGCCTTCAACAGGCAGATCGCGCGGCTGAGTGGCACCGGTGCAGATGACAATGGCATCGAAATCCTTCAGCAGCAGCTGCGCTTCGACGTTATCGCCCACGTTCGCGTTGCAGATGAACTTCACGCCTTCCTGCTCCATGAGCTGGATACGACGTTCGACGACATCCTTCTTGTCGAGCTTCATGTTCGGGATGCCGTACATGAGCAGGCCGCCCGGGCGGTCCGCACGTTCGAGCACGGTCACCGTGTGACCGGCGCGATTGAGCTGAGCCGCAGCAGCAAGCCCGGCAGGGCCGGAGCCGATCACTGCGACCTTCTTGCCCGTGCGGTTTTTCGGCGCTTCGGGCACGACCCAGCCCTCTTCCCAGCCGCGATCGATGATGGCCGCTTCGATCGTCTTGATGGTCACGGGCGGATTGTTCATGCCCAGAACGCACGAGCCTTCGCACGGCGCCGGACAGACACGACCGGTGAAATCGGGGAAGTTGTTGGTCATGTGCAGGCGATCCAGCGCTTCGCGCCACAGCCCGCGATAGATCAGGTCATTCCATTCCGGGATGACGTTGTTGATCGGGCAGCCCGAGGCCATGCCGCTGACCAGTTTGCCCGTGTGACAGAACGGTACGCCGCAGTCCATGCAGCGCGCTGCCTGATTGCGCAGCCGTTTGTCTTCCATGTGGTGATGGAATTCCTTCCAGTCGCGCACGCGCTCCTGCGGCGTGCGATCGACGGGCAGTTCGCGCAAGTATTCGATGAATCCGGTCGGCTTTCCCATGTTCTCTCTCGAGAGGCGACTGGCGCTGGCCAGAACACCGAGCGACCGCGGTCGCTCGTTGATTTTCGCCTTCAGACAATCAATTTATCGTTTGCAGTTCCTGTCCGCTGTCTGCCAGCAGACCCATCCGTCGGCAACGTACGTCAGTTGCCGCCGACACGGGCCAGATCGCGGGCGTTCTCCTCGAACGCTTCCATGATGGCATCGTCACCGGTGAGACCCTGCTCGTGTGCACGGGCGATACAGGCGAGCATGCGCTTGTAGTCCTTCGGCATCACGCGCACGAACTGTTTCAGTGACTGATCCCAGTTGCCCAGGATCTGCCGCGCACGCGCGCTGTCCGTGTACTGCAGGTGACGTTCGATCATGGCCTTCACGGCGGCGATCTCCTCCGGCTCTTCCAGAGCGCCGATCTCGACCATGTCGGCATTGATGTTGAGCCGTGCATTGCCGCGCTCATCGAAGATGTACGCCACGCCGCCCGACATGCCCGCCGCAAAGTTGCGACCGACACCGCCCAGCACCACTACGCGACCGCCCGTCATGTACTCGCAGCCGTGATCGCCCACCCCCTCGACCACGGTGTGCACACCGCTGTTGCGTACACAGAAGCGTTCGCCGGCCATGCCCGCCAGGTACACCTCACCGCTGGTGGCGCCATACATCGCGACGTTGCCGACGATGATGTTCTCCCAGGACCTGAAGCCGGCCTGCTTCGACGGATACACGATGAGTTTGCCGCCCGACAGCCCCTTGCCGACGTAGTCGTTGGCATCGCCCTCGAGGCGGAACGTCATGCCGCGCGGCAGGAACGCGCCGAAGCTCTGCCCGGCCGAACCGGTGATGTTGATCTGGATGGTGTCTTCCGGCAGCCCGGCCGAGCCGTACTTGCGCGTGACTTCGCTGCCGGTGATCGTGCCGAACACGCGATTGATGTTGCGGATGGTCACGTTGGCGTTGACCTTTTCGCCGCGCTCGATCGCCGGCTTGCACAGCTCGAGCAGCTGCGTCATGTCGAGCGAGCGTTCGATGCCGTGATCCTGCTCCATCTGCTTGAACCGGCCGATGTCGTTGCCGGCATCCGGCTGGTAGAGCAGATTGCTGAAGTCCAGACCCCTGGCTTTCCAGTGCGCGACGGCCTTGCGGGGCTCGAGCTTGTCGACGCGGCCCACCATTTCCTCAATGGAGCGGAAGCCGAGCTGCGCCATGAGTTCGCGCATTTCCATCGCCACGAAGCGCATGAAATTCACGGCATGCTCAGGCTTGCCCATGTAGCGCTCGCGCAGACGCGGGTCCTGCGTGGCAACACCCACCGGGCAGGTGTTGAGATGACATACGCGCATCATGATGCAGCCGGTGGCGACCAGCGGCGCTGTGGCAAAGCCGAACTCTTCGGCGCCCAGCAGCGCGGCAATGACGACGTCACGACCGGTCTTCAGCTGGCCATCGGTTTCCACCGCAATACGCGAACGCAGATTGTTCATGACCAGCGTCTGGTGGGTTTCCGCCAGGCCCAGTTCCCACGGCAGGCCGGCATGCATGATCGAGGTCTGCGGCGATGCACCGGTACCACCGTCGTAACCGCTGACCAGCACCACGTCGGCATGCGCCTTTGCAACGCCCGCGGCCACGGTACCGACACCGACTTCAGCCACCAGCTTCACGCTGATGCGTGCGCGATGGTTGGCGTTCTTCAGATCGTGGATCAGCTCGGCCAGATCTTCGATCGAATAGATGTCGTGATGCGGCGGCGGCGAAATCAGGCCCACGCCTGCTGTCGTATGCCGCGTCTTCGCGATCGGCGGATAGACTTTGCCGCCGGGCAGCTGGCCGCCTTCGCCGGGCTTCGCACCCTGCGCCATCTTGATCTGGATCTCGCGGGCATTGACCAGGTATTCGCTGGTCACGCCGAAGCGGCCCGAGGCCACCTGCTTGATGGCCGAGTTCTTCGAATCGCCGTTGGGCAGCGGCTTGAAGCGCTCGGGATCCTCGCCGCCTTCGCCGGTGTTGCTGCGTCCGCCGATGCGGTTCATTGCAATCGCCAGCGTCTCGTGCGCTTCCTTGCTGATCGAGCCGTATGACATCGCGCCTGTCTTGAAGCGCTTCATGATGCTTTCGATCGGCTCCACTTCTTCCAGCGGTACCGGGTCGCCGAACTTGAATTCGAGCAGGCCGCGCAGCGTGCAGATGTTCGTCGACTGATCGTTGATCAGTTTCGAGTACTCCTTGAACGTGGCGTAGCTGTCGGTGCGCACGCTCTTCTGCAGGCGATGAATCGATTCCGGATTGAACAGGTGGTATTCGCCATCCGCGCGCCACTGATACTGACCGCCCACCGGCAGCGTATGGCCGTCGACGCGGCGTTCCGGGAATGCCGCCTTGTGACGCACCAGCACTTCCTGCGCGATCACGTCCATGCCGATGCCGCCGATGCGCGAAGATGTCCAGGTGAAGTATTCGTCGATGACGTCCTGACGCAGGCCGACCGCCTCGAATACCTGCGCACCGCGATAGCTCTGGATCGCCGAGATGCCCATCTTGGCCATGACCTTGATGACACCCTTGGTCGCCGCCTTCACCAGGTTCTGGCATGCCTTCTTGTGATCGATGTTCACGAGGCGTTCGTCGCGGATCAGCCCGTCGATGGTCTCGAAAGCCACGTAAGGATTGATCGCACTGGCGCCATAGCCGATGAGCAGCGAGAAGTGGTGCACTTCGCGCGCCTCGCCGGTTTCGATGACGATGCTGACGCGTGTACGCAGGCCTTCGCGGATCAGGTAGTGATGCAGACCGGCAACGGCGAGCAGCGCCGGGATCGGCGCGAACTCACGATTCACGCCGCGATCGCTCAGGATGAGGATGTTCACTTCCTCTTCCTCGATCATGCGGCGCGCCATCAGGCGGATCTCTTCCATCGATTTGACCAGGCCCTTTTCGCCGCGAGTCACGCGGAACAGGCTCGGCAGCACACCGACCTTCAGGTTCGGCAGATCCATGCGGCGGATCTTGGCGAACTCTTCATTGGTCAGGATCGGCCACTTGAGTTCCAGGCGACGGCAATCCGACGGCTGCGGATTGAGCAGGTTGCCTTCCGAGCCCAGACGCGTCTCCGCGGAAGTGATGATTTCTTCGCGGATACAGTCGATCGGCGGGTTGGTGACCTGCGCGAAGAGCTGCTTGAAATAGTCGTACAGCAGGCGCGGCTTGTTCGACAGCACCGCGAGCGGTGTGTCGTTGCCCATCGAACCGATGGCCTCGACGCCGTTCTGCGCCATCGGCGTGAGCAGCAGGCGCTCATCTTCGAACGTATAGCCGAAGGCGATCTGACGCTGCAGCAGCGTCTCGTGATCGGGCTGCGGCACTTCCGGTGCGGCCGGCAGATCGTTCAGATGAATCAGGTGATCGTTCAGCCATTCGCGATACGGACGCTCGGTAGCGATGGCGCGCTTGATCTCTTCATCGGGAACGATGCGACCCTGTTCGGTATCGACCAGGAACATCTTGCCGGGCTGCAGACGGCCTTTCTCGATGACGCTTTCCGGCGGCACTTCGAGCACGCCGGCTTCGGACGCCATGATCACGATGTCGTCGCGGGTCACGTAGTAGCGCGATGGACGCAGGCCATTGCGATCGAGGACCGCACCGATCTGCCTGCCATCGGTGAAGCACAGCGCAGCCGGACCGTCCCACGGCTCCATCACCGAGGAGTGGTACTGGTAGAACGCCTTCTTGGTGTCCTCCATGGTCGTGTGGTTCGACCACGGCTCGGGAATCATCATCATGACCGAGTGCGGCAGCGAGCGACCGGCGAGCACCAGCAGTTCGAGCGTGTTGTCGAACATGGCCGAGTCGGAGCCGTTCGGATTGATGATGGGCAGGATCTTCTGCACGTCACCACCGAACGCTTCCGAATGAAACAGCGCTTCGCGCGCATGCATCCAGTTGGCGTTGCCGCGGACGGTGTTGATCTCGCCGTTGTGCGCGATGTAGCGGTACGGGTGCGCGCGGTCCCAGCTCGGAAACGTGTTGGTGCTGAAGCGCGAATGCACCAGTGCCAGCGCCGTTTCCATCGATGGATCGGTCAGATCGGCCTTGAAGTACTGGCCGAGCTGCGCGGTCAGCAGCATGCCTTTGTAGACCAGCGTCTTGTGCGACAGGCTGGCGACATACCAGGACGCGGCGCCCTCGAGGGTCGAGGCACGGATCTCGCTGTAGGCGCGCTTGCGGATGACGTACAGCTTGCGCTCGAAGGTCAGCTCGTCCTCGATCTCGCTGTTGCGGCCGATGAACACCTGACGCATGAGCGGCTCGCATGACTTGGCGGTCTCACCGAGCATGGAGTTGTCGGTGGGAACGGTGCGCCAGCCGAGCACGCTCTGGCCCTCGGACTGCACGATCTGCTCGAACTTCTCTTCGATCCTGCGACGCAGCGTCGCGTTCTTGGGCAGGAAGATGATGCCGCAGCCGTAATGGCCCGGGTCCGGCAGGTCGATGCGCGCCTTCTTTGCCGCGGTCACCAGGAACTTGTGTGGCATCTGCATCAGCACGCCGGCGCCGTCGCCGGTGTTCACCTCAGCGCCGCAGGCGCCACGATGGTCCAGGTTCGTCAGGATCTGCAGACCGTCCTGAAGAATCTTGTGCGATTTGCGGCCTTTCATGTCCACGATGAAGCCGACGCCGCAGGCATCGTGTTCATAGGCCGGGTCGTACAGACCCTGCTTCTCGGGCCGGACAGTCCGGTAAGGACCGGCGGGTTCGTGGGTGCTGGTGCTCATAGTGGCTCGCTCAATCGCATGGTCATCGACGAATTCCGGGGGTATCGCTCCTGCCAAAGCGTACCTGCGGCGGCCGGTCTGTCCGGGCGGATGCGGTCGCTGACCGTTCATTCCGCGACAATCTGCCGACGCGTTCGTGCGAGCGTTTGCAACCGGTTCTCATCTGGAGAGCGCCGCGCGCAGCCGCCGCTCCCGTGATGCATGCACAGGGCAGGCCGGATGGCGACCCGGAATCCTTCCCGGGCAGATGCAGGAAGCGCTTTACGGGTATCCCGGCGCTTCCAACTCGCTGATTCGACTAGGGTGATTCGCGCAGCAAGCCGGTCCACGCGCATCCCGGTGGGATGGCAGCGGCGCGCGCTCTTTGAATACAACCCGAAGGAATGCAGGCCATATTACAGAGGCGTCCCGAAGCGTCAATCTGAGGGAGGCCAGTTGGCCGACCGGTTCGCCGGTCTGCCGGCCCGGGCCGGAGTCCGCCGTGACAATCGCGGCTCCTGCCTGACAATTATCCCGTCGGCTCCACCTCGACGAACGTGACCTTCCAGTCGCCACCTTCGGTTCGCATCGTGATGTCGAAGTGACGCACGTCAGCGGCCAGATCCCATGAGGCTGCCGATCCGGCGTCGCGTCCGGCCATGCCGACGGTGACTTTCAATCGGGCCTCACCAGCCGTGGGAAAGTCGAGCTGATCGATACGGGCCAGCAGGTGGATGGACTGATTGGCAATGAAATAGCCGTAGAGCCGGCGCCGCAGTTCGTCCGGACCCTGTCCGTAGCCGTCCCGGAAATCGAGCGAAATGAAGGTCATGACCTCGCCCACGTCGCGAGCTTCGACGGCCGCTTCGATGGCTTTGACCGTGTTGCGCACCTGGGTTTCGGGCGAGTCCGGTCGACTGCATCCCATGATCAACAGGGCAGCGCTCAGCAGAAGAAAGGTTCGCAGTGACATATTCACCCCATTGGTCGGGCGCCGCCCCTGCGTCGCACTGTCTTTCGTCCAATGGCGTCGATTGTGCCGCGTTGTTAAACAAATCGTCGCGAGCGGCGCCCGGATTCCGGACTGTCGCTCCCGCCCTTGACCACCCCTGGAGGCCGTGCTCAGATCGCCGCGCAATTCGCGGAGCAGGTACATGCCGCCCGCGTCGGCGAAAAAGGATTCCAACGGTCGTGCGACTGGCATCGATGGCCGTCTCCCAGGATGGGGCGCTCCAGAAGATTCATGAACCGCTCTATCGGGGAGAAGAAATATGAAGTCATTCGCCGCAGTGCCTGCTGGCGTGTCGAGTGCCGTGATGATTGCCTTGTTCAGCCTGCCGCTGGTCGCGGCGGCCGACGGCCCGCTGTCCATGAAGAAGGGTTCGGGCGGATCTGAAGTACAGGGCTCTGCGGGTCCCGGTGGATCGCAGGGCGATAACGGCAACGAGAAGTGCGACAAGCCCATGGGCGCGATGGCTGTGGTCGAACCGCAGGACTACGTGTCGCAGTCGCTGTCGCGATACGGCCTGCAGTCCCCGACCGGCATCATCCGCATGATGATCCAGCAATCGAACTGCTTCATCGTCGTCGAGCGCGGCATCGGCATGCAGAACATGATGCAGGAGCGCGCCCTCCAGGAATCCGGCGAATTGCGTCAGGGCTCGAACATGGGCGGCGGCCAGATGGTGAGCGCGGACTTCGTGCTGACGCCGGGCGTCGTATTCCAGGAGAACAATGCCGGCGGTGTCGGCGGCGCGCTCGGCGGAATCCTGGGCGGTTCGCGTGGACGCCTTGTCGGTGCCGTGGCCGGTGGCCTCAAGTTCAAGGAAGCACAGACCAGCATGCTGGTCGCCGATGCCCGCAGCGGCGTGCAGGTTGCCGCTGCCGAGGGCAGCGCCAAGAAGGCGGATCTCAGTCTGGGCGCTGCACTGTGGGGCGGCAGTGCTGCAGGCGGTGCGGGCGGTTATGCCAACACCAACGAAGGCAAGGTGCTGGCAGCCAGTCTGCTGGACAACTACAACAATATCGTACGAGCCGTGCGCGCCCAGCCGAGTCTGCAGCGCGATGTGGGTACGCTCGCCGAAGAAGCTGGCAAAAAGACCAAGGGCGGCGCGGTTTACAACGAAGGCGACACCATCGTGCCGAAGCTCGGCAATCTGAAGGTGTACTCATCCGCGTCCGAGTCAGGCAAGGTCGTGGCCACGCTCAGCAAGGGCGAGGAAATGATCGTGATGGGTGAGGAGCAGAACGGCTTCATCCAGGTGGAAACCGCGAACGGCGGCGGCTGGGTGAAGAAGGTCCTGGTCACCAAATAGGCGACAGGCAGAGGCGACGGGCTACAGCCAGAACGGATACTTCTCTGGCTGTGGCCTGTCGCCCGATGCCTGCAGTCTCGCGCCCATGACTGTTATTCCTCTCGCCCCCTGACTCTTTTTCCCTGTCGCCTCCATGCTTGGCTCCAACCAAGGAGGCTTCCATGATTTCAGTACGCAAGGCGCAGGAGCGCGGTGTCAGCCGCATCAGCTGGCTGGACAGCCGCCATACCTTCAGTTTCTCCGATTACTACGACCCGCAGCACATGGGCTTCCGCTCGCTGCGTGTCATCAACGACGATCGCGTTGCGCCCGCCGGCGGCTTCGGCACGCACGGCCATCGCGACATGGAGATCATCACGTACGTGCTCGATGGTGCACTCGCGCACTCGGACAGTCTCGGCACTGGTTCGGTCATCCGTCCCGGCGATGTGCAGAAGATGAGTGCCGGCACCGGTATCCGTCACAGCGAGTTCAATCACTCGAAGACCGAGCCGGTGCACTTCCTGCAGATCTGGATCATTCCGGATCGTGAAGGGGTTGCTCCGGGCTATCAGCAGCTCAGTTTCCCGCGCGAATCCAGGCTGGGGAAACTGTTGCTGGTCGCCTCGAACGAGGCGCGCGAAGGCCTGATCCACATCCAGCAGGACGCGAAGATGTACGTAGCCGTTCTTGAATCGACTGATCAGCGCGTGACTCACGAACTCGCGCCCGGTCGTCATGCGTGGATTCACGTCGCCACGGGCAGCGTGACCGTGAACGGTCAGTCGTTGTCAGCCGGCGATGGTGCCGCGATCGTCGCTGAGTCGCAGATCGAAATCACTGGCTCGCCGTCAGGCGAAGTGTTGTTGTTCGATCTGGGGTGACGATTGGATCGAGGAGTGCGGAGCTGCCGCAACGGTAGCTCCGCACTCCGTCACGCCGCGAGTCCCAGCTGTTTCAGCAACGGCTCGATCTGCGGTTTGCGGCCGCGGAAATCGACGAATGCATCCATGGCGTCGCGGCTGCCGCCTTGTTCGAGGATGGCGTTGAGGAAACGACGTGAGACCTGTTCGTTGAAGATGCCCTGTTCCTCGAATGCACTGAAAGCATCGGCAGCCAGGACTTCGGCCCACTTGTAGCTGTAATAGCCGGCGGCGTAGCCACCGGAGAAAATGTGCTGGAACGCGTGGGCGAAACGATTGAACTCGGGCGGTTTGATCACGGCCACCTGGCTGCGCACTTCATCGAGGATCTGCATGATGCGTCCGATGCCTTCCTCGGCATTCTCGCTGTGGATTCGCAGGTCGAACAGCGCGAACTCCAGTTGACGCACACTTGCCATGCCGGCCTGATAGGTGCGTGAACCGAGCAGCCGTTGCAGTTCTGCCTGCGGCAGCGGTTCGCCCGTTTCGACGTGAGCGGAAATCAGCGGGATGACTTCCGGTCGCCAGGCGAAGTTTTCCATGAACTGGCTCGGCAGTTCGACGGCGTCCCAGGCAACCCCATTGATGCCGGCGATACTCGGATAGTCGACACGCGTCAGCATGTGATGCAGGCCATGACCGAATTCGTGGAACATGGTCACGACTTCGGAATGTGTGAGCAGTGCCGGTTTGCCGCCGACGGGCGGGGTGAAGTTGCAGACGAGATATGCGACCGGCAACGTCGTCGAAGCGTCGAGATGCTTGCGCCCGACGCACTCGTCCATCCAGGCACCGCCGCGCTTTTTGGCACGCGCGTAAAGATCCACGAAGAAGCCGCCGCGGCGCGAACCGTCGGCATTCACGATGTCGTAAAACTTCACGTCGGGGTGATAAGTCTCGACGCCGTCACGCTCGACGATGCGCACGCCGTAGAGTCGCTCGGCGACGGTGAACATGCC
This sequence comes from Povalibacter sp., assembly GCA_035761425.1. Classification (GTDB taxonomy): domain Bacteria; phylum Pseudomonadota; class Gammaproteobacteria; order Steroidobacterales; family Steroidobacteraceae; genus Steroidobacter. Next base: position 1,406 of record DASTRD010000050.1, on the reverse strand, counting down.
GCTCAGCACGCGCGGCAGCGGAAAGTAGGGCCGCAACGCTTCTTCCGACAGCGAGAACTTCTGCTGCTTCTGACGTTCGGCGTAGAAACCCGCATCCCATGCATGGAGTTCGCGACCCGCAAATTTCGTGAGTTCCGCAAATTCGCGCTGCGCGACGGGTTTGCTCCTGGCAGCCAGCTGCTGCAGAAACTCGCGTACCTCCTCCACGGAGGAAGCCATCTTGGTGGCCAGCGAATATTCGGCATAGCTGGCAAAGCCGACCACAGCGGCCAGCTCGCGACGCGTTGCGAGGATCTGTGCCATCAGATTGCTGTTGTCCCAGCGTTCCGGCGAAAGACCCTGATCGGATCCGCGCGTGACCCAGCCGTGATAGAACTCGCGTCGCAGCGCTGCGTCCTCACCGTGCATCATCACGGCCATGTAATTCGGGGCATCGAGCGTGAACAGCCAGCCGTCTTTTTCCGCATCGCGCGCGGCAGCGCGAGCGCGTTCGACGATCGGCGCGGGCAGGCCGCGCAGACTGGCTTCATCCGTGACATGGCGCGACCATGCGTTCGTTGCGTCCAGCACGTTCTCATCGAACTTCGATTGCAGCGTCGTGAGTTTTTCCATCAACGCCTTGAACTGCTGTTTGCGCTGCGGCGGCAGACCGACACCGGCGAGGCGAAAGTCGCGCAAGGCGTTCTCGAGCAATTTGCGCTGCGCAGCAGTGAGCTGCGGACCCTCATCGGCAAGAATGGTTTCGTACGCGCGATACAGCGCTTCGTTCTGCGCCAGATCGGTGTGCCACGCCGTCAGCAAGGGCAGACAGGCGTTGTAAGCAGCGCGTAGTTCGTCGCTGTTCAGGACGCCGTTCAGATGCCCGACCGGCGACCAGGTCCTCGCCAGCCGATGCTGCATCTCCTCGAGCGGTACGACCAGTGTCGCCCATGTGCGTGCCTGCGAATCCAGCAGCTGCTGCAGCCTTGCCCGGTTCTGATCGAGAACCTGCCGGATTGCGGGCTCGACGTGCTCCGGCCGGATGGCGGCGAAGGGCGGCAATTCATGTGATTCGAGCAGCGGATTGGACATGGCGGGCCAGTGATGACTGAAAATTGAAAATCGGGAATGCGGTGGATGGTACCGAAGATCGTCTGAATCAAGATCGGTTCTGTATCATCAACTGTCAATTCCCTGCCGTTGGTTCCCCATGACCATTTCTACCTACCGCGGCATCACGCCGCAGCTCGGCCAGCGTGTCTATGTCGATCCTGCTGCAGTAGTGATCGGTCAGGTGACCATTGGCGATGATTCGTCGGTATGGCCCACCGCAGTGGTACGCGGCGACGTGAACAGAATCACCATTGGTGCCCGTACGTCGATTCAGGACGGCTCGGTACTGCACGTCACGCACGACAGCAAGTACC
>DASTRD010000049.1:0-8754 GCA_035761425.1 Povalibacter sp. | reverse complement strand
TCTTTCGATGAGTCCAGGCCTGAACATGCGCGGGGATTCCCCCAACGGAACCGGGATATCCCCGCATTGGAGCGACCGGATCTGGCGCATCGGCGCACTTCTGCACGCAATCAGCGTCCGGCTGACTATCGTACCCGCCATCCGGCTGTTAGGATCAACTGCTCGCTCAGGCGACAAACCCCTGAATTTACGGAGATCTCGATGGCTGAAGCCCGTGCCGCAGAACGTGCGCCTTTCAACTGGCCTGCGGTATTCATGTTCGCGATCACCACCGTGCCCGCGGTCACCATTTTCCCGTGGTACGCATGGAAATTCGGGTTCGATGCCTTCGAGTGGACCTGGTTCGTCGTGCTCTGTTTTGTCACCGGCATGTCCATCACGGGCGGCTACCACCGCTTCTGGGCGCATCGCAGTTACCAGGCCTCCACGCCGCTGCAGATTTTCTACATGCTCTTCGGTGCCATGTCGCTGCAGAACAGCATTCTGATCTGGGCGTCGATGCATCGCGTTCACCATCGCCACGTCGATGACCTGGAGAAGGATCCGTACTCCGCCAAACGCGGACTGTGGTTCTCGCACATGGGCTGGATGCTGCGCGACTATCCGAGCGGCAAGGTCAATCTGGCGAATGCCAAAGATCTCGAAGCCAATCCCATCGTTGCATTCCAGCACCGCTATTACCTGTGGATCGCGGTCGGCATGAACTTCGGCGTGCCGTTGCTGCTCGGCTGGTGGCATGGCGACGTGTGGGGTTGTCTGCTGTTACCCGGTCTGCTGCGACTGGTGGTCAGCCATCACGTCACGTTCTTCATCAACTCGCTCGCGCATTATTGGGGCCGTCGTCCGTACACGACCGAGAACACCGCGCGCGACAACGACATCCTCGCGCTGCTCACCTATGGCGAGGGCTACCACAACTTCCATCACATCTTTCAGTGGGACTACCGCAACGGCGTGCGCTGGTGGCAGTACGACCCGACCAAGTGGTGGATCGCCTTCTGCTCATGGGTGGGTCTGGCCAAAGATCTGCGCCGCGTGCCCGAGTTCCAGATCCGCAAGGCGCTGGTGGAACGCCAGCTCGAGGAAGCCCGCGAACGTCTGGGCGAAGTCCGCGATCCGGGTCTGCTGACTCGCTGGCAGGCTCAGCTCGAGCACGAAATCGCACAATTCTCGGAACTGCTCAGCGACTGGGCCGCCCTGCAGCAGGAAAAGATCGAAGCCGCGAAGCAGAAACTCGTGCATCAATGGAACGAGAGCGAGGCACACCGTCGCATCGTTGCACTGGAAGAATCTTTGCTGCTTCAGTATCGCCGCGTTCGCCTGATCGGCCTCCAGCCGGCCTGAACGGACGACGCACTGCCGCGAGAAGAAATTTGAAAGAGGGCCGGTGAGCGCGCTCGGCCCTCAGTCAGCGGTCTGTTGTATTTCTCTGCCGTGATCGCGCAGCTGCTCTCGCAGCAGTTGCGACGTCGTCACTGACCGCAGGCCGAGCTCCTGCAATCCCTGAAGGATGAGCGGCAGGGCCGCGATCACGCCCTTGCGATGACGGCCGTCGAGATCGTGGCCATCGTGCATCAGCACGATGTCGCCGGGCTGGATGCGGCTCAACACCTTGTCGGCAATCTTGCGTGCATCGCGAATGATCGTATCGCGGCTGTGTACCGACCACGCGATGACGTTCAGGTTGCGGGCATGGGCGACGCGCGCCAGTCCCGGGCTTTTCAATCCCACGGGAGGGCGATAGAGCGGTCGCGCAATGGTGCCTGTGATGCCGTGAATGATGCTGTCGCTGCGCGTCATGTCCGCGGCGTGCTGGCTGGTGGAGTAGGCGTTCTGCCAGTAGGCATGACGCCAGGAATGATTGCCCAGCTCATGGCCTTCGCGAACGATGCGCGCGCCGATGTCCGTGTGACGTTCCAGATGACGACCGATGGTGAAGAACGTGCCGCGCGCATTGGCAGCGCCCAGAATATCCAGAACCGCCGGCGTCACTTCGGGATCCGGTCCATCATCGAAGGTCAGGGACACTTCTGAACCGGTGCGCGGCCCGTTGCTGATGGTGGGATAGAACGTGCTCGAGGTGGGACGGAAGATGCCATCGAGCATTACGGCGGCGAAGGCAGAGGCCGGCACGGCGAGTCCCAGCGGCATGCCAAACAGCATCGAGCCGCCCAGCATTGCGGCGCCGCCCCCCAGCAAAACCTTGTCGGCCCGACACAGACTCATCGCAGGACTCGCATGGTGATTCGTCGCGCAAGGATAGTGGCATCCCTGCGAGCGGCCAACGGCGGCATGGTCGGCGTGAAAAAAACCCGTCCCTTGCTTGACGCGCGGGACGGGCACAAGTGAGGCGAATGGGGGTGTTCGCCTGTGCCTGATCCGCGAAACGGCGGATTCAGGCGATACGGGGGCAACAAAGGGCTGCCCGCGCTGATCGATTCCGGACTCGTCTTCCTGATCTCCCAGACGTGTCGCCTGTGGTCTCGTCCGCTCGCACGCGATCCGGATGGCGACAAGTGTGCCGGCCCTGGTGTGGCAGCGAATCGACTCAAGGAGCCACAGGAAGAGCCAGCACGGGCGTTCCTGCCCATCGCTTTTGCCAATCGCTCACATCGATAGCGGAAATTGGTGATCTGGCCGCGCGCCCTGATGATTGACGGACCCGCCGCGGTAGTCGCGCCGGCATTCATCTGGAGAATCCATGAGCAACGCGAATGTCATTTCCGTCAGCGACGCGAGCTTCGATGCCGATGTGCTCGGCGCCGCCGGTCCGGTGCTGGTCAAGTTCGAAGCCGAGTGGTGCGGCCCCTGCAAGGCCATGAAGCCCATGATTCAGGATCTGGCCCAGGAGTTCGGCGACAGGCTGACAGTTGCGACGCTGGACATCGATCAGAACAATCAGACGCCTTATCGTTTCGGCGTGCGCGGCGTTCCCACCGTGATCCTGTTCGACAAGGGCAAGGTCGTCGGTCAGAAAGTCGGTCTGCCGCGCCACGCGGAACTGGCGGACATGATCCGCGAGCGGGTGAGCTGATCCTTACAGGGCAGGCAGAGGAACGGATTCCTCGCTCTTGACCGCAAACGACCCGGCGGCGGATAACGCGCAGACCGCGAATCTGCGCGGCGCCGTCTTCAAGGGTGCGAGCATGTCGGGGTTCCGCCGGTTTTTGGTCTGCCTCATTGTCGCTCTGGCGCTCCCCGGCGCGTCGTCCGCTGCGACAACGCCTGTCGATCTCATCATCCGCAACGGCTGGATCTACGACGGCCACGGCAATGCACCCGTTCACGGCGATCTGGCAGTGCGCGACGGCCGGGTCATCGCAGTCGGCACGCTGAAGGACTACGAATCGCAGCAGGAACTCGACGCGCACGGACACGCCGTGGCGCCGGGTTTCATCAACGTGCTCTCGTGGGCCCCCGATACGCTGCTGGAAGATGGCCGGGGCATGAGCGATCTGCGACAGGGCGTCACGCTGGAAATTTTCGGCGAAGGCGAGTCGTACGGACCCGTCAATGCGCGCGTCCGTGAGGAGATGCTCAAGACTCAGGGCGACATCCGCTTCGACGTCACCTGGCACACGCTCGATGAATTCCTGCGCACGCTGGTGAGCAGAGGCGTTTCGCCCAACGTTGCCTCGTTCGTCGGTGCGACGACGCTGCGCGAATACGTCGTCGGGTTCGATGATCGTGCAGCGACGCCTGCGGAACTCCGGAAAATGCAGTCGCTGGTGCGCGAAGCGATGCGCGACGGCGCACTTGGCGTGGGCAGTTCGCTGATCTACGCGCCGGCAGCGTATGCGCAGACCGATGAGCTGATCGCGCTGGCCAGTGCTGCAGGCGAGTCCGGTGGCGCGTACATCTCGCATCTGCGCAGCGAAGGCGACCGCTTGCTCGAAGCACTCGATGAACTCATCGGTATCGCCCGTGCAGCGCACGTGCACGCCGAGGTCTACCACCTGAAGGCGGCAGGCGAGAACAACTGGCCGAAGATGCAGCAGGCCATCGACCGCATCGAAGCGGCGCGGGCGGCGGGACTCGATGTCAGTGCCAACATGTACACATACACGGCAGGGGCCACTGGCCTGGATGCCGCGATGCCGCCCTGGGTGCAGGAAGGCGGTCTGGACGCCTGGATCGCACGGCTTCAGCAACCGGCGATTCGTGAGCGGGTCATTCGCGAAATGCGCGCACCGTCCGGGTGGGAGAGTCTGTACGCCGCCGCCGGATCGCCGGAGCGCATCCTGCTGATCGGATTTCGCAGCGAGCGCCTCAAACCGCTCACGGGAAAATCGCTTGCCGAAGTCGCGCGGCTGCGGGGCAAATCGCCCGAAGACACCGCCATCGATCTGGTAATCGAAGATCACACGCGTGTCTCCACGGCGTATTTCCTGATGTCGGAAGACAACGTGACTCTGGGGTTGTCGCAACCCTGGGTGAGTCTTGGATCGGATGCGGGTGCACCCGCGCCGGCGGGAATATTCCTCAGGAGCAATCCGCATCCGCGCGCCTACGGCAACTTCGCGCGCTTTCTCGGCAAATACGTCCGCGAGCAGAAGGTGACGACGCTGCCGGATGCCATCCGCAGACTCACCCATCTGCCGGCGCTCAATTTCAAACTGAAGGACCGAGGCTGTCTCGATCCGGGGTGTCATGCCGACGTCGTGATCTTCGATCCGGCGGTCATTGCCGATCGCGCGACGTTCGAGACTCCGCATGTGTATGCGACAGGAGTGACGGACGTCTTCGTCAACGGCGTCCAGGTCCTGAAAGCTGGCGAACACACCGGCGCCATGCCCGGTCAGGTCGTGCGCGGACCGGGCTGGAAATCGAGCGGGGAGCGCCCGTGAACGCAAGCAAACCTGTGCGGGTGCGTACGCTCACCGTGGGTCTGAGTCTGACCTCTGACCTCGCGGATGACACGAATTTCGATCGTGTCGAGGGTGCTGTCGCCGTCTTGAAGCGCGGCCAGAAGGCATTTGCAGCGGCGGGCCATGAAGTGCAGACGCTGCGCATCGCGATCAATCCGGTGCTGGCGGGGCAGACCGCTGGCGAGCGTGAACGATCGCTTGGTCCGCTGGAGCGTCTCGATGCACTGGCGACAGCGAGCGGCGTAATGGTGGGTATCGGGCCGGTGATCGAAGCCGATCGCGACGATGTCGACGTTGCGCCATGGGCCACGGAACTGGTGCGCCGAACGCGCAGCCTGTATTTCTCGGCGGTCGTCGCGTCCCAGGATGGGGGAACCCATTCGGATGGCGCACTCGCCGCTGCTCGCATCATGACATCACTGTCCCAGGCCGTGCCCGATGGCATGGGTAACTTCCGCTTCGCAGCCGCGGCGAACATTCCTGCCGGGACGCCATTCTTCCCGGTCGCCTGGCATGCGGGTCCGCAATCGCTCGCCATGGGCGTCGAATCGGCTTCGCTGGTGGAGGAAGTCTTTGCGAGCGCACCCCGGCAAAGAGCCGGCGCCGAACTGGTCGCAGCATTGCACGAGGTGCTGATTCCGCTCGAGCGGACAGGTGCCGAATGGGCAGCTCGCGAACAACGGATCTGGCGTGGCATCGATACATCGCCGGCGCCACTGCAGGACCGCAGTATCGCGGCCGCCATCGAAGCATTGACGCACATGCCTTTCGGCAGTGTCTCGACGCTGGAGGCCTGTTCCATCATCACGAGCGCCGTCAGATCGCTGAATGTCACGCGCTGCGGGTATTGCGGTCTGATGCTGCCGGTGCTGGAAGATCCTGTGCTCGCACAGCGAGCGGGCGAGGGCCGCTACGGGATCCGCGACCTGCTGTTGTATTCCAGCGTGTGCGGGACCGGCCTGGATGTCGTACCCATTCCGGGCGACACGTCCGTGGACACGCTGCACGGACTGCTGAAGGATGTGGCGGCGCTTTCCGTGCGCCTGAGCAAACCGCTGTCTGCGCGCCTGCTGCTCATGCCCGGCAGGAAGGCCGGCGAGATGGCCCGCTTCAATGATCCGCTGCTGACGGACTGCGTCGTCATGAAAGTCGATTGAGATTCGCCCGGGCGGCGCAACTGACGGTGTGCCTTTCCGCACTACACTTTTTGTCGTCAGCCAGTACCTTTACTGCATGTCTTCCATTGTCATCGTCACCACGGGCGGCACCATCGACAAGGCGTACTTCGATGCGCTCAGCACCTATCAGGTGGCCGAACCGATGGTCAGTCATCTGCTCAAGGTCGCGCGTGTCGATTGTCCCTGGCGCGTGGTGGAGCTGCTGCGCAAGGACAGTCTGGAACTCACCGATGCGGATCGTGAGCTGCTGCGTGAGACCGTCGCTTCACTCGACACGTCGCGGGTCGTGGTCACTCACGGCACTGACACGATGACGCAATCTGCTGGCGTGCTGGCCGGCGTGAAGGACAAGACCATCGTCATGACAGGTTCGCTGGCGCCAGCGCGATTCAGCGAGAGCGATGCGACCTTCAATCTTGGTATGGCGGTCGCGGCAGTGCAGGTGCTGCCGCCCGGTGTCTACATCGCGATGAACGGCCAGATATTTCGCGGCGATGCCGTGCGCAAGGATCGGGAGCAGGGCAGGTTCGTGGCGACGCAGTGAGGTGCAGGAGCCTGCGCTACCGCAGAAAGCGCAGAAAAGGATCTCGCGCTGAAAGACTGATGGTTCCGCGGTACTTGCGGAATCTGCAGGACTAGTCGCCGATGAATTCAAATCGGGCGACGCGCTTGCCTTCGCGCTCGATGATTTCCGTGAACATCGACAGGGGTCGTACCCACAGTCCGCCTTCGCCATAAAGCGCGCGGTAGACGACCATCCATTGCTGCGTTTCCGAGTCGCGCGCCAAGTCGACGACCTGGTATTCGTTGCCTTTGAAATGCCGATAACGGCCCTTGCGGATCGGATCCGTCATCGGCGATCCGGTTCAGCGTGACGAGCTGTCGTCTCTGGACTGCGGCTCGATCAGCCAGCCGTTGGAAGGCTGCCAGCCTGCGAGTTCCTGACGTCGGCGCTGCCACGCGGCTTCGAGCGCCTTTGCTGCTTCGGGCGAGGCCAGCGGTACGGAAGTCGAGGGACGAAAAAGCTGTGCGGGGTTGAGGTGAAGGTTCATGTGGCGTGGTCCATCAATGAAATTCGCTGCAAAGACTCCGGAGAGCCGTCGGGAGTTCCACTGCGAGGCGCACTGACCTCGCGATCCAGCAGGTCTGCGACATAAGCGAGCAGCATGGCCACCACGAACAGGCTGCCGATTGCCGCGCCGGCAATCGCTCTGGCTGCATACCGCTTCATATCGCTCTCTTGAGGTCTCTGACGGATGAAAGGTTACGCCGCGATCCGTGGGCGATCATCGGCGGTGCAGGCACGACATTGATTCCGACGCGACACGATTGCGTCCCGGGCCGGTACCCAGGTGGCGCAGTCTGCCGATCCCCGGGCGGCCGGACATCGCCCGGAGGAGCCATGAGCCGCGGCAAAGTTGCTGCGCCGCCTCGCGTGTGACCACAATCCGGCCCGGCAAAACAATAAAGGGAGCTGTCATGAACGAGACCGTCAATGCCCCGCCTGCTGCGACCAGAGCCGACAACCGGGATATGGCCCGCATCATTTACATCCTGTATCTGTGCGGTCTTGCCGCCGGCATCACCGCCATCATCGGTGTCGTCATGGCCTACGTGTACCGCGACACCGCGCCGGACTGGCTCAAGACCCACTATCAATTCCAGATCCGTACCTTCTGGATCGGGATGCTCTACATCTTCGTGGGCTGCGTGCTGACGTTCGTGCTGATCGGCTTTGTGGTGCTGCTGTTCTGGGTGATCTGGGTGATCGTGCGCGTGGTGAAGGGACTGCGGTATCTGGAGCGCGGCGAAGCGCATCCGGCGGTGGATGGCTGGATGTTCTGACGCAATCTGCGGGAATTCGGCGCGGCGTCAGTAGACGTCGCGCCGATAGCGGCGCTCGAGTACGAGCTGTTCGAAAAGATCTGCGCCGAGAATATGCGCCAGCGCGGCATCGACGCCCGGTGCCATGCCTTTGAGACTGCCGCACACGTAAATGGCGGCTCCCGCCAGTACCCATTCGCGGATCGCGGCTGCGCATTCCAGCAGCCGATGCTGCACGTAACGCCGTTCGCGCTGATCGCGCGAGAACACCTGATCCACACGCTCGAGCTGACCCTGCGCGAGCCAGCGCTCAAGATCGTCGGCGTAGAAGCGGTCGGTGGCCGAATGGCGTTCGCCGAAGATCAGCCAGTTGCGATGCCGGCCGGCCGCGATCCTTGCCTTGATGTGCGATCTGAGCCCGGCAATACCGGTGCCGTTGCCGATCAGGATCAAGGGGCGATCGTCGGCGGGTGCATGAAAGTTCGAATTCGAACGGATGCGCAACGCAATCTCGGTTCCGAGTGGCGCGCCGCGGGTCAGCCAGGTACTGCCGAGGCCGGGCTCGCCGTTTTCGCGATACATCTGACGCACCAGCAGATGAATGGCGCCATCCTCAGGGATCGAAGCGATCGAATATTCGCGATGCGGTAATGCGGTCCCGTCGGTCCATGTCGAGTTGTGCGGATCGATTTCGGCGATGTCGCCCGCCTGCCAGTTTGCAGGCCCGGCGGCGGGTGTCAGCACGATGTGATGGCAGGGGTCGCCGGCGCTGTCCGGATTGATGAGCGTGCGTTCGATCAGTCGCCAGCGTTCGTAAAGCGGCGTTTCCCAGTCGGCCAGATCGGGACTGCCGCTCAGCACCGTGAGTTGATGTTGCCAGTGAC
>DASTRD010000048.1:0-10142 GCA_035761425.1 Povalibacter sp. | reverse complement strand
GCTGCTCGCCGAAGACGGCGATATCCGTGCGCTCGACACAGAGCAGGCCGGCGAGATCGAAGCCGATCTGTTCGTCGACTGCACAGGATTCAAGTCGCTGCTCCTCGGCGAAACGCTCGGCGTGCCGTTCAAATCATGCCGTGACGTGCTGTTCTGCGATACCGCCCTGGCGGTGCAGGTTCCCTATGAGTCGGACAACAGCCCGATTGCGACCCACACGATCTCGACCGCCCAGACAGCGGGCTGGATCTGGGACATCGGTCTGCCGACGCGCCGCGGCACCGGCCATGTCTATTCGAGCAGCCATATTTCCGACGAAGAGGCGGAGCGCCAGTTGCGGGAGTACCTCGGGCCGGTGGCCAGAGATCTGTCGGTGCGCAAGATCAAGATCGGTGGCGGCCATCGTGAGACGTTCTGGAAGCGCAACTGTGTGGCCGTCGGTATTGCCGCCGGATTTCTCGAGCCGCTCGAGTCATCGGCCATCGTGCTGGTGGAAATGTCGGCCAAACTCATCGCCGAACAGATGCCCACCTGTCGCGAGGTCATGGATGTCATCGCCGCGCGCTTCAATGCGACGACGACCTACCGCTGGGGCAGGATCATCGACTTTCTCAAACTCCATTACGTGCTGACGCAGCGCGAAGAACCCTTCTGGCGCGACAACTGTCGGCCGGAGACGATTCCCGAACGCTTGCAGAATCTGTTGCTGCTGTGGCGTCATCAGTCACCCTGGTATCACGACGAGTTCGACCGCATCGAAGAAGTCTTTCCCGCGGCGAGCTATCAGTACGTGCTCTATGGCATGGGCTTCCGCACGGAAGTGACGCCGGACCTGCTGGTCGGCGAAGCCGGCCTGGCCGAGCGCGCCCTGCGCGAGAACGCGATCCAGACGGACCGGCTGCGCACGCGTCTGCCGCGACATCGCGATCTGCTGCGTCAGATCGTGGAGCAGGGCCTGCAACCCGTATAACGGCAGCTTGCCGACAACCGACGCAACCCCGCGGGTTGCGCATGAACTCAAGTCCCATCGAGGCAGTCATGACCACGCAGGAGATGCTCAATCCCCAGGACCACTCGCACTTGCGACTGCGTCCGGGCAGCGAGCGTGAGCCGCATTTCGTACAGATCGTCGCCGCGGAGTTCACGGCAGCGGCGCTGTGCTGTCCCATCGTGTTCACCAAGGATGCGACCACCGGCGCGTTCTATGCCGGCGCTCTGCTCGGCCTCAAGCCGGAGGAGGGTGCATTGCGCAGCCTCGAACAACGCGGCGGGTTCAATCCGCTCAGCCTGCAGCGCGATGGTTTCTATATCGCGGGAACGGGCATCGCGATCGATCGCGCCAGTGCGCGCTTCAGCGAAACCGAGGGCGAGCCGCTGTTCGACAGCACCGGTCAGCCTGCCGTCGCGCTGCGCAACATCCAGCGTGTGCTCGGACAACTGCAGGCCGGGATTGCCGCGACCGACGAATTCCTGCGCGCCCTGACCCAGCTCAGGCTCATTGAGCCCATCGATGTGGCACTGACCTTTCAGGGCGGCGAGCAGATCACGCTGCGCGGACTTTATACGGTGAGTCTGGATGCCCTGCGAGGGCTCGACGATGCCGCTGCGTTGCGGCTGTTCCGCAACGGCTATCTGCAGCTTGCGTACCTGGCGGCCGCATCGGTACAACAGATCGCGGTGCTGGCAGGCATCCGCAATCGGCACATCGTGGCCTGACAGGCCTTACGTCAGTCCCGATGCAGGCTGAACAGGCACAGGCGGGGCAGGCACGCAACGCAGTGCCGGAGGTCGCGGCGCAGGGACTGCAGTCGCCGCAGCAGTTTCTCGATCGGGTGGCGGGCGCCTGTCAGCCCGTCGTCATCCGTGGACTCGTCGATGAGTGGCCGGTCGTGGCCGCCGGACGGCAATCGCTGGCGACACTCAGCGATTACCTGCTGCGGTTCGATGCGAACGAGCAGGCCGAGGTGTTCATCGGCGAACCGCAGATTGCCGGCCGGTACTACTACACCAACGATCTGAAGGGCTTCAATTTCGAGCGCCGCCAGATGGCGTTCGGCGATGCGCTCAATCAGATGGTCGCGGGCAGCGGGCCGGGTCATCGTTCGATGTACATGGGCTCTTCGCCGACCGATCTGTATCTGCCCGGTTTTTCGCAGCAGAACCCGATGCGGCTGCTCAGTCCGTCCGTCTCCGCGCGCATCTGGCTTGGCCACGCATCGAACGTCGCCGCGCATTACGACACGCTGGACAACATCGCCTGCGTGGTCGCGGGCACCCGACGCTTCACTCTGTTCCCGCCGCAGACCATCAGCAAGCTCTATGTCGGGCCCATCGATCACAACATGGCGGGCCAGCCGGTAAGCCTGGCCGCCGCGGCGAACGATGACGAGCGCTTCCCGCTGTTCCGCGAAGTGCGCGATCAGGCACTCGTCGCGCAGCTCGATGCCGGCGATGCCATCTACATTCCCAAGCTCTGGTGGCATCAGATCGAAGCGCTGGCGGATTTCAACGCGCTGGTCAATTACTGGTGGGATGCCTTCGGCATCGCCGATCAGCCTTCCGTCGCACTGTTGCTCAGCATGATCACGATTGCCGAACGTCCGGCGGCGGAACGAGAGGCGTGGAAGGCGTTTTTCGATCACTACGTGTTCAGACCGCACGGGCATCCGCTCGCGCATCTGCCGCCGGAACAGCACGGAGCGCTCGGGCCTTTGCTGCCCGACAACTACGCGAGAATTCGTGCATTCATTCTGCGGGCGCTGCGCGAGGGCCAGTCGTGACGGCGCATATTCACTGCATGAGCGGCGCCGCCCGGTTGCCGCCTTTCCACCATTGAGGATCCAATGAAGCCATCCATGTTTCGCCGCGGAGTCGGCGCATGCCTGATCCTGTCGGCATCACTGACCTTCGCAGCCGACCGTCCGGACGATGCGGTGCTGGCGCGTGCCGAGCAGAAGGCCGCCGCAGTGGTTTCGCAGCTTACGCTGGATGAAAAGGTCGATCAGCTGCTGAACGTCGCACCGGCCATTCCGCGACTGGGCATCCCGGCCTACAACTGGTGGACCGAATCGTTGCACGGCGCACTGGGTCCGGTCCCCACGACCAATTTTCCGGAGCCGATCGGTCTGGCGGCTTCGTTCGATCAGCAGTTGCTGCATGACGTTGCCGGCGCCATCAGCGTCGAAGTGCGCGCCCTGCACGCACTGGGTCGCAAGACCGGCAAGCTCGGCCGCATCGGTACGGGCCTCGACACCTGGTCTCCCAACATCAACATCTTCCGCGATCCGCGCTGGGGCCGCGGCCAGGAAACGTATGGCGAGGATCCGTTTCTCACCGCGCGGCTCGGTGTGGCGTACGTGCGTGGCATGCAGGGCGACAATCCCGATTTCCCGGACGTGATTGCCACGCCGAAACATTTCGCGGTGCACAGCGGTCCGGAATCGACGCGGCATCAGGCGAATGTGTTCGTCTCGCCGCACGACCTCGAAGACACGTATCTGCCGGCATTCCGTGCCGCGATCGTCGAGGGGCACGCCGGTTCCATCATGTGCGCCTACAACCGCGTCGACGGTCAACCGGCGTGTGCCAGCGATCTGCTGCTCAAGGAGCGGCTGCGCGGCGCATGGGGATTCAAGGGCTACGTGGTGTCCGACTGCGATGCGGTCAGGGACATCAGCGAACATCACAAGTACGCGCCGGATCCGGTGGCAGGCGCTGCGCTCGCGCTGAAGACGGGAGTGGACAGCGAGTGCAACGGCGCGACGCTGTTCGACATCGCGGGACTCGGCAATCGCTATCGTGAAGCGTACGAGCGTGGTCTGATCAGCATGCAGGACATCGATCAGGCCCTTGTGCGGTTGTTCGCGGCGCGTTATCGCAATGGCGATCTCGCCGGACTCGAAGGTCGCCGGCCGATCAACACACCGCCTTCGCCGACCACCACGCCGCAGCGCGATGCGCTGGCACTGGCAGCGGCAGAGAAAAGCCTGGTGCTGTTGAAGAACGATGGCGTGTTGCCGCTGCGCGGCACCGAGCGTATTGCTGTCATCGGTCCGCATGGCGATGCAACGCGCGTGTTGCGCGGCAACTATTCCTCAGCGCTTTCGAGCCCGCCGATCTCGCTGGTCGAGGGTCTGCGCCGCGCGCTGCCGAAAGCCACCGTGACACTCGTGCCCTGGTCGCCATCGATCACGGATGGCGATCCGCTGCCGACCAGCGTTCTGCGCACTCCGGATGGCAAACCCGGACTGCGCGCCGAGTACTACGACGTCGAGAAAACACCCGGACCGCGCTATGCCGGCTTTCCTGAGTATGGCGAACAGATGGACCACATCGTGTTCAAGTCCAGACCCACGGCCACCCGCATCGAATCGGGCATCGGCATGCATGGCAATGAATTCGCGCAATTGTCGGATTATTACCGCGTCGTCTGGACCGGCTTTCTGGTCCCTGAAGTGTCCGGCACCTACCGCATGGGCCTCAGCGGACCGAATGCCGAGCTGAGTCTGGACGGCAAGGTGCTGGCAAAGCACCACCACCAGCCATGGGGTACGCGTTCGGAAATGGCCACGCTGCAGCTCGAGGCCGGTCACAAATATCCGATCCGGATCAGCGTGGAGTCGCTGCTGCTCGGTGGCATCGAAGTGCTGTGGAAGCGCGTTTCGACGCAGCCCGAGGAGGATCTCGCGCGCGCCGCCGCGAACGCGGATGTGATCGTCGCCGCGGTGGGCCTGAACTCCGACCTGGAAGGCGAGGAGATGAAGGTCAACATCGAGGGCTTTTCCGGCGGCGACAAGACCTCGATCGATCTGCCAGCCGATCAGCGCAAGCTGCTGGAACAGGCGCAGGCCACCGGCAAGCCGCTCATCGTCGTGCTGATGAATGGCAGCACGCTGGACCTGTCCTGGGCGAAGGAACACGCCGCCGGCGTCATCGAAGCGTGGTACCCGGGCCAGGCCGGCGGCCTTGCCATCGGTAACGTCATGGCCGGCAAGACCAATCCAGCCGGTCGATTGCCGCTGACGTTCTATCGCAGCGTGGCGGATCTGCCGTCCTTCCACGACTACTCCATGAAGGGCCGCACCTATCGCTACTTCGAAGGCACGCCGGTCTATCCCTTCGGCTACGGCCTCAGCTATTCGACCTTCGAGTATCAGCCGCTGCGCATCGAACCCATCGACGGCGAACCGCAGAATGGCGTGCGTGTGAGCACGACAGTGCGCAACACCAGCAAGCGCGCCGGCGAAGAAGTGGCGCAGCTGTATCTCAAGCCGCCGGCGTTCGAAGGCGCGCCGAGGCTCGCGCTGCGCGGTTTCCAGCGCGTCAGCCTCAAGCCCGGCGAAAGCCGCGCGATCTCTTTCGAACTTTCACCGCGCGATCTCAGTTTCGTCACGCGCGACGGCGTACGTCAGGTATTCGTCGGCACGCATGAGGTGTCGGTCGGATCCGGTCAGCCGGGAACGAACGTACCGGCGGAGTCGGCTTCGTTCACGACGACACAACCACTCGGCATTGCAGAATAAACAAATGGAGAGCCATCGTGAGACTGATGACTTCAAGCTTGAATCTGACGCGGCGCCTTGCGCGCTCGATCGGTGCCGGCGTTATTGCGCTGTCCGGTGTGGTACTGGGCGGCACCGTGTCCCACGCCGCTGAACCTGCCGCAGTGGAGCCCCTCAAGACCGAATTCGTCTACGAGGCACTGGTGACCATCGACGCACCGGTGGACGCCGGCATGACACCGCACGGCCGGCAGCGTTACATCCCGATTACCGGCGGGACGTTCGAGGGGCCGAACATTCGCGGCGTGATCCTGCCCGGCGGTGCCGACTGGCAGACCGATCGGCGCGACGGCACGACCGAAGTCAGTGCGCTGTATTCCATGCGTTGCGAGGATGGGACGGTGATCATCGTTCACAACGATGGCGTCATCGTCGACGGCGGTGCCTACATGCGCACGGCGCCGCGCTTCGATGCACCGGACGGACCGCATGCCTGGTTGAACAAGGCACAGTTCGTGGGTTCGATCAGCGGCGGGCCGAAACCCGGTTCCGTGATCATCCGCATATTCCGGGTGTTGTGAACGACGCATCGTCGCGACACAGGGTTCGAACGTCAGCGCTGCGACGGCTGCATCCGCGAGCCGTCCTGTGCCGAGGAGTGCAGAGAAAAGAGCAGGAATGGCGTGGGCGGTATCTCGAGTCGCCGCACGTCGCAGAGTCATCGAGCGTTCATTGCATCAGGGGGTTCCCATGTTGAGAGCTACGATATTCGCGCTGGCGCTGCTGGCTGGTATCTGTCACGCAGAGCAATCGAGTGGCGACTTCAAGCCCGCTTCCACCAATGTGTGGGGCGCGGAGTATCCACGAGTCGATGCCGCCGGCCGGGTGCAGATCCGCATCAAGGCGCCGGAGGCGAACGCGGTAAAACTGAATTTCTGGAGCGGACCGAAGGTGCCCATGCAGAAGGAGGCCGACGGCTTCTGGACGGTGACGACCGAGCCGCTGGTGCCCGGACTGCATTACTACGTCGTGAATGTCGACGGCGCCGATCTCAGCGATCCCGGCAGTCGTGCATTCTTCGGCGGCTCGCGCTACGTGAGCGCCGTCGAAGTTCCCGAAGCGGGCTCGACCTGGTACCTGCCGCAGAACGTGCCGCACGGACAGGTGCGCGAGGTGTGGTATCACTCGTCGGTGACGGACTCATGGCGTCATGCCATGGTGTATCTGCCGCCCGGCTATGACACGCAGACCAAGGATCGCTATCCGGTGCTGTACCTGCAGCATGGCGGCGGCGAGAACGAAACGGGCTGGATCCATCAGGGGCACGCCAATTTCATCCTCGACAACCTGATCGCGAACGGCAAGGCCAAGCCGATGATCATCGTCATGGCTTACGGCTATGCGCGCCGCGCCGGCACCACGCCGCCGGATCTCGCCGGCAAGCCGTTCGGTTCGCCGGAGGCCATCAAGGCGATGGAAGACATGGCGAGCGCCTTTGAGGACGACATGACCAAGGTCCTCATTCCGTTCGTGGACAAGACCTATCGCACCATCGCCGATCGCGATCATCGCGCCATGGCGGGACTGTCGATGGGCGGCATGCAGACTTTCCAGATCACGCTGAATCATCTCGATCTGTTCTCGCACATCGGCGGGTTCAGCGGGGCAGGCGGCATGATGGTGCTCGCCGGTCGCAAGCTCGACCCGGCGAAAGACTACAACGGCGTGATGGCCGATCCGAAGGAGTTTGCACGCAAGGTGCACGTGCTGTGGCTGGGCGTCGGTACGGCCGAGCCGGAGCGCATGCGCGAGGGCATTCGCGCCTTCCACGCGTCGCTCAATGAGGCCGGCATCGAACACGTGTATGTCGAATCACCGGGCACGGATCATGAGTGGCAGACCTGGCGTCGCGCATTGAACGACTTTGCGCCGCGCCTGTTCCGTCACTGATCCGTCGCCGACCGCCCGCCTGTCTGCTGCGGATCGAATCGCAGCGGCAGGTGGGCGGTCTTTCAATGGAGTTGGATCATGTCGAATACCCCCATGAACGTCGTAGTGTGCGAATCGCCCGGCAATCTGGTGCTGGCAGCGCGGTCGGTGCCGGTACGCGGCGCGGACGAGGTCCTGCTGCGCATCCGTCGCGTCGGCATCTGCGGCACCGACATGCATATCGTGCGGGGCACGCAGCCGTATCTGTCGTATCCACGGGTCATGGGCCACGAACTGGCTGGTGAAGTGGTCGATGCCGGTAGCGACCCGGCGCTGAAAGCCGGCGACATCGTGTTCGTGATGCCCTACATGTCCTGCGGCAAATGCAATGCATGCGCGAAGGGACGGAGCAACTGCTGCGCCAATCTGCAGGTCCTGGGCGTGCATCGCGATGGCGGCCTCGCCCAGTACGTCAGCGTGCCGGCACGCTTCGTCCGCAAAGCGGAGGGTCTGACGCTCGATCAGACGGCCATGATCGAGTTCCTCTCGATCGGTGCTCATGCAGTGGAGCGCGCCGCGCTGCAGGCGGGCGAACGGATTCTGGTAGCAGGCGCGGGGCCAATCGGACTGGCGGTGTCATTGTTTGCTGCGTTGAAAGGCGTGCAGATCACGGTGATGGATACGCGCAGCGATCGCCTCGAATTCTGTCGCGACGTGATCGGAGTACAGCAGACCGTGGTGGCAGGGCCGCAGGCAGCAAGCGAACTGCTGTCGCTCACCGATGGACAGATGTTCGATGCCGTGTTCGACGCAACCGGCAATCCTGCGGCGATGCGCGCCGGCTTCGCTTACGTGGCACAGGCAGGCCGCTACGTGCTGGTTTCCATCGTGAATGCGGAAATCTCATTCTCCGATCCGGAATTCCATCGTCGCGAAATGACATTGCTGGGCAGCCGCAATGCCACATTCGAAGATGTCGAGCGTGTGATGGAGGCGATGCGGGCGGGGCTCATCCCGACCGAACGGCTGGCCAGTCACCGCGCGAGGCTGGAACAGTTGCCCGAGGTCATGCCGCTGTGGATGCAGCCGGACACGGGTGTCGTGAAGGCGCTCGTCGAATGCTGACGGTGCCGCTGCTTCGACCTCCCGCGAAGTGACAGCGGCGCAGGCACGCGCGCAACATTTCGAATTCAGTCGGCGATGCGCCTGGCCGGCGTGCGATCGCCCATCGTGATTCTCGGTTCGATCCGCAGCGCGCTGACGCGCCCGTTCAGTCGTATGAACTGAAATTGACTGTGGTCGTCGCGGGCTTCGAACAGATCACGACCGATCGGTGTCAGATCGAACTCCTTGTCGCCTTCGACCAGTGCGCGCAGCCGATTGCCGGCCAGGGTGATGTGCCGTGTCTTTTCAGGCTCCGCTGCGTAATGCCCGACGTATTCACGCAGATGCTTCGGACCGACCGGCACTTCCGGAGTGTCCAGCGAGATGCCGAGGACAGTCGTAGCGAGCTGCAGAGCGAGTTGCCGTGTCGAAGTCTTCGACGGCGCTGCGTTTGCCAGCACAGCCACATAGAAATGCTCTGCGGGTACGCGCAGGACATAACCGTTGAACCCGTATATCCCGCCGCTGTGCTCGAGCGTTGCGAGTTTCCCGAGCCGACCCATCATCCATCCGGCCCCATATCGAGTCGGTGTGCCATCGGACAGCGCGAACGACGTGGTGGCCCGCATCCAGAGGTCGGACGTGAGGATGTCATTGTTTTCCATCGCAGCATTCCATCGCGCCAGATCGTCGACCGAAGAGACCAGTGCGCCGGCGGAGTACGGTTGGGTCATGCTGAGAAAGTCGGCGTTCATCCAGCGACCGTCGCGAAGGGAGTACCCGGCGGCGCGATCCGGGATGACGTCTCCGGGAACGTCGACGCGAGTCTGTTTCATGCCGAGGGGATCGAAAATTCGCGTGCGCATGAACTGCGCATAACTCTGTCCCGACACACGCTCGATCACCGCACCCAGCAGCACATAACCCGAATTGCTGTAGGTCCACCGGGTGCCCGGCGCAAAGTCGAGCGGTTTGTCCTTGAAGATGTCGACGAGCTGATCGACCGATACGTCCGTGCGCAACGTCGGTCGCCACTCGGGAATGTCGGTGTAACTCCTGATGCCCGAAGTGTGCGACAGCAGATGTCGAATGGTGATCGTCTCGCCGTGCGTCGGGTAGCCGGGCAGATATTTCGTTACGGGATCGGACAGGGAAAGCCTGCCTTCGCGAACCAGCAGCAGCACTGCGGCGGCAGTGAACTGCTTTGTGATCGAACCGATCCGCAACACGCTCTGCGGATGCAGCGGAACGCCGAGTTCAACATTCGCCATGCCGCGCGCGCCCCGGAACAGCACCTCACCATCCTTCACGACGATGACGCAGGCACCTGGCGTGTCGGCGCTGTAGGCGCCGTCAAGCAGCGAGAGCAGGACACCTTCGGTCGGGTTCTGCGGGACCTCGGATGCACCCCGGACCGCCGAACATGGCGCCAATGCCAGCACACAGGTGAGCGCAAACAACCACGACTGCATCGAAGGCATGGCTTGATCCCTGTCACGAGTGGACGATTGGGACGCCGGATCAGGGAGCAGGGTTGCGGGTGCGACCCACGTTGAGGGATCAATGATTGCCAAATGCGGCCGGTGGCCGCCACAGTCTGTGGAGGCT
>DASTRD010000047.1:0-7521 GCA_035761425.1 Povalibacter sp. | reverse complement strand
TGGCCGCCCGCGCACCATCGATGTGCGTGAAGAACCGGTCGCCGTCGAGCTGATCGGTCACCGGATAGACCCGACGCGCCAGGCGCACCAGCACACTGGTGGATGGATCGAACTCGTCATCGCTCTTGAGCATGCGTGCGGCCGACAGCAGCAGCACCGCACCGAAGACGTAGAACATCCAGTCGAAGGCATGAATCAGCGCTGCGCCTGCGGCGATCATCACACCGCGCAGCACGATGGCCCCGACAATCCCCCAGAACAGCACGCGATACTGGAACTGCGCCGGGATGCGCATGAACGAGAAGATCACGGCGATGACAAAAATATTGTCGACCGACAGCGACCACTCGAGCAGATAGCCCGTGACGTATTGCAGCCAGGCCTCACTGCCGCTCGCTGCATCCGGACCGGTCCGCCATCCCAGCCAGTGATATTCGTAGACGCCATACACCAGCGCCCCGAAGGACATGGCGACGATGATCCAGATGACCGTCCAGACGAGCGCCTGCCGCACGCTCATGGCACGCGACTCGCGGTGCAGGACGCTCAGGTCCAGCACCAGCACGCTGAGAAAGATGATGAAAAATGCGATCCAGACGATGAGGGTCATGAGTGGACGTAATCAGCGGATGACCGGTCCAGCATCAGAACCGAACTGGCAGGAGCCGCTCGTCGCCGCGGCGCCGGCAGGAGAAAAACTCGCAGGGGGCTTTTCCTCGCTGTCCGCCGTTCGCTTCTCGTTCACGGCATCGCGTCCACTTCGTCCTTCTTTTCCTGCGGCGGCATCAGATCGCGGGCCGAAAGTTTCATGTCCAGTGCCAGTGCCCCGGCCACGTAGATGGATGAATAGGTACCGACGATGATGCCGATGGTCAGGGCCGAGGAAAATCCGCGCAACGTCTCACCGCCCTCAAGCAGGAGCACGATCACCACCAGCAACGTGGCACCCGAGGTGATCACGGTGCGCGACAACGTCTGGTTGATCGATGCGTCCATGATCTGCTCCGGCGTGGCCTTGCGCATGCTGTGGAAATTCTCGCGCACCCGGTCGAACACGACGACGGTATCGTTCAGCGAGTAACCGATGACCGCCAGGATCGCGGCCAGCGCCGCCAGATCGAACGTGAGTCCGGACACTGCGAAAAAGCCCAGAATGAGCAGCGGATCGTGCAGCGTGGCGATCACGGCGCTGACGCCCATCTTCCACTGGAACCGAAACCAGGTGTAGATGCCGATCAGCACGAACGTGAACAGCACGGCGAGACCGCCCTTGTTGGTCAATTCCTCACCGACCTGCGGACCGACGACTTCCGCACGCCGCAGCTCCACATTCGGATCCACCACCCGCAATGCTTCCTGCACGCGCTTGCTGACTTCGTTGACGTCCTGGTTGGCCTGCGGCAGCAGCCGCACCAGCAGCGTCCTGTCGTCGCCGAAGCTCTGCACCTGCGGATGCTGGTATTCCATCCTTTCCAGCACCTCGCGGGTCTTCTCGATATTCGCTGTCTGCGGGAAAGCGAACTCCATGTCCACGCCACCGGTGAAGTCGATACCCAGATTGAGCCCATGCCAGAACAGCAGGAATATCGATCCGATCAATGCAGCGACCGATACGGCGTACCAGCGACGCCGCGTGTGCATGAACGGATAGGCCGTGACCTTGTGAAAGAATTCCATGACGGCGACCTCAGATCGACAGGCGCTCGACGCGCTTGCGTCGACCCCAGATGTAATGAACCAGCGCGCGGCTGCCGACAATGGACGTGAAGAGCGACGTCAGAATGCCCAGCGTCATGACGATGGCAAAGCTGCGAATCGTGCCCGTGCCGAACGCGAACAGCACCACGCCGGCGATGAGCGTAGTGACGTTGGAATCGGCGATGGTCGCGAAAGCGCGTTCGAAACCCGCATTGATCGCCGCCATCGGCGAGTTGCCGGCACGCAGTTCCTCGCGGATTCGTTCGTAAATAAGAATGTTGGCGTCGACTGCGATACCGAGGTGGAACACGACGGCCGCGATACCGGGCAACGACAGCGATGCCTGCAGCATCGACAGCAGACCGACAGTCAGGATCAGGTTGGCGGCCAGCACCGCATTGGCGATCCAGCCAAAGGCGCGGTAGTAGATCGCCATGAAGATGAAGGTCAGGATCAGGCCGATGGCCATGGCGCGGATGCCGCGATCGATGTTGTCCTGACCCAGGCTCGGTCCGACCGACCGCTGTTCCACGATGGTCTGCGGCGCAGCCAGGGCACCGGAACGCAGCAGCAGCGCAAGTTCACGTGACTCGGCGGGCTGCAGGCCGGTGATCCTGAAACGCGACGACAGTACGCTCTGGATGGTTGCAGCGCTGATCACGCGCTCCTCGGTACAGACATCGCCGCGACGCTCCCCGGTGCAGCGCTCGCCCTGAGCGAGATATTTCTTCTCCATGTACACCACGGCCATGCGCCGGCCGACGTTCTCGCGCGTCGCCTTGAGCATTTCCTGCCCGCCGCGGCTGTCGAGCGTGACGTTGACCTCGGGCTGACCTTCACCGAAGCCTGAGGTCGCATCGGCCAGCTGTTCGCCGGTGGCGATGATTTCGCGCTTGAGCAGGATGGGTCGTCCGTCGGTCATCTTGTAGAGCTTCGAGCCGATCGGAATGCGTTTGGTGGACTCGGCCGTGTACGGATCGTTGTTTTCATCGACGAGGCGGAACTCGACGGTGGCTGTGGCACCCAGGACGCGGATCGCTTCGTTCGGATCCTGCACGCCGGGCAGTTCGACCACGATGCGCTTGATGGCCTGACGTGTGATCACCGGTTCGGACACACCGAGCTCGTCGACGCGATTGCGCAGTGTGGTGATGTTCTGCTGCACCGCCTGATCCTGGCGGCGCTTGATCTCCGCCGGCGTCATGCGCATCTCGATGGTGGCACCCTCGCCCGCCGTACCGGATGTGAGCGTCATGGATCCATCCGGCGTCCTGAGCGCGTCCATCGCGGCTGGCAGATCGGCAGCGCTGCGCAGCAGGACGGTTACCGCGTCGCCGCTGGTCGTGACGCTGACGTAGGGAATGCGCTTGTCACGCAGCGTGGCACGCGTGTCGCGGTCGATGCGTTCGAGTGCCTGCTGAACGGCACCGTCGACATCCACTTCGTAAACGAAATGCACACCGCCGCGCAGATCCAGGCCCAGACTCATGGGCTTCAGACCGAGCTTGCGCATCCACTCCGGAGTGCGCGGCACGTTCGACACCGCCACCAGATAGTCGCTGCTTGCCCTGGAGATCGCTTCACGCGCACTCGCCTGGAGTTCCTGAGTGGCGAAGCGCACCACGGCGCGATCCTTTTCCAGGTGAGATGCTTCGACCGGGATGTTCTGGGCCCGGAGGATTTCCAGCACCTGCTGCAGTCCTGCTTCTGCGACCGGCTGGCGATCGTTGCGGGAGAGCTGCAGCGCAGGCCCCTCACCGTAGAGATTGGGCAGGAAGAACAGCAGACCGACCAGCATCACGATGATGACCAGCCAGTATTTCCATCTGGGAAAGTGATACATGCGCGTGACTCGCAGCGGACCGGACGCGCTCAGGCGCTCTTGAGGGTGCCTTTCGGAAGAACCTGTGCGACGGTATGACGCTGCACCTTGACGTTCACGCCGGGAGCAATTTCCAGCGTGGCGAACTGATCGCTCAGTTCCGTCACCTTGCCGAGCAGTCCGCCGGTGGTGGCCACTTCTGCACCTACTTCAAGTGCAGCGATCATTTCGCGATGTTCCTTGGCCCGCTTGGTCTGCGGGCGAATCAGCAGGAAATAGAACACGACGAAGATCAGGATCAGCGGCAGAAACTGCATCAGCGCGTTGGGTTGCCCGGCAGGGGTCTGAGCCTGTGCCGCGGCGGTTGAAATCAGCCAATCCATCTACGAATCCCCTTTCAAGCCCGGAAAAATGCGGCCCGGATGCGACCCCGGCCAAAATGAGCGGCGCATTATACATGCGGCTCAGCCCACGGGCGGCCGAGTCTGGGTCGCGCCTGATGGGCGCCTGATCAGCCGGTTTTCCGCAGGCTCCGGGCAGCTCCGCAGTGAACTTGCGACCGCTGAGGAGGCATTCAGGCCGTTGCGGCCGGTGCCCGGTCGTCGCCGCCGACAGCGTTCCCGTTACACTCGCGGTTCGGGCTGGAATCAAGGTCGCTGCATGCCTACCGGTGAAATCGTCGTCATCCTCTTGCTGATCCTGGTGAACGGGTTTTTCGCGCTGTCTGAAATGGCCCTGGTGTCCGCCAGACGCACCCGCCTGCAGGCCGCCGCCGAGCAGGGGCGATCCGGCGCGAAATCCGCACTGGCGCTGCTTGAAGATCCGACCACACTGCTGTCGGCGATTCAGATCGGCATTACGCTCATCAGCATTCTGACGGGCCTGTACAGCGGCGCCACCTTCGCCGGCCGACTCAGCCAGGAGCTGGTCGCACTCGGCATCGACAGCAACTACATCGAGCAGATTTCTTCCGCGTTGGTAGTGATCAGCGTCGGCTATCTCACACTGATCGTCGGCGAGCTGGTCCCCAAGCGCGTGGCCCTCACCCACGCCGAATCGCTCGCCATGTTCGTCGCCCCGGTCATGCGCGTCTTTGCACGCATCATGGCGCCCTTCGTGTGGTTGCTGCGCACGAGCGTCAATGTGGTGCTGAAGATCCTGCCCGTATCCTCCGCACCGCACGCAGCAGTCACCGAAGATGACGTGCGTGCTCTGGTCGCCGAGGGCACGCAGGCCGGTGTGTTCCTCGCGTCGGAGCGCCGCCTGCTGGAAGGCGTGATGGCGCTCGCCGACCGCAAGGTGGGCTCCATCATGATTCCGCGACAGGATGTCATCTGGCTCGATCTGGAAGAGCCGCTCGAGACGTTGTGGCAGCAGGCCCGCGAAAGCGGTCATGCGCGCTTTCTGGTGGCGCGCGGCAAGCTCGACAATCTCCTGGGCATGATCTCGCTGGCGGATCTGACGGACGCCGTCCATCGCGGTCGGCTCGATACACAACGCGATCTGCAGCCGCCGTTGCACATTCCGGATTCGCTTTCCGTGCTGCAGTTGCTCGATCAGTTCCAGAAGTCGAGCACGCACCTTGCGATCGTCACCGACGAGTACGGCGAGATCGAAGGCATTACCACGCCCATCGATATTCTCAAGGCAATCGCGGGCGAACTTCCCGAACTGGGCAGTCGCGAGCGCCCGGAAGTCGTGCAGCGCAGCGACGGTTCATGGCTGGTCGACGGTCATCTGTCCATCGAGGAACTGCAGCAGAAACTCGGCCGGCGCGACATGGTTGGTCGCGACTATCACACGGTGGCGGGATTCGTCCTGGCGCGGCTCGGCCGCATTCCCAAGGCGGGCGACACGCTGACCTGGCGCGATCTGAAGATCGAGATCATGGACATGGACGGGGTGCGGATCGACAAGGTGATGCTGCACTCGAGCAGGTAGCCCCGAGGGCCGCTCGCCCGCCCTATTTTTCTACTGCGCTCGATTCCGGGCTGCCGATCTGCAGTGGCTTCTGATGTTGTTCGAGCCACTCGCGCCACAGCGCCAGCGATACGGCGAGCAGTACGGGCCCGATGAACAGGCCCACCAGGCCGAATGCCAGAACGCCGCCGAGCACGCCGAAAACCACCAGCAGCAGGGGCATGCGCGTCGCATTGGAAATCACCAGCGGCCGCACGATGTTGTCGACCCAGCTCACGAGGATCAGTCCCCACAGCATCAGCCCGATGCCATGCCATGCGTGGCCCGTGATGATCAGCCACGTCGACAGCGAGCCCCACACCATCGGCGCCCCGAACGGGATCAGCGCGATCAGCACTGTCAA
The DNA here is from genome assembly GCA_035761425.1 of Povalibacter sp. Lineage (GTDB taxonomy): Bacteria > Pseudomonadota > Gammaproteobacteria > Steroidobacterales > Steroidobacteraceae > Steroidobacter. The sequence continues at coordinate 1,678 of DASTRD010000047.1, read as the reverse complement.
CGCGCCCATCAGCACAGGCGCCTTGATACCGAAAATGGCATAGCCGATACCTGCGGCCATCCCCTGTGCCAGAGCGCCGAGCATGAGCGCATACACCACGGCCTGCGTGGTGGTGCCGACAGCATCCAGGTAGTCGCCCACTCTGGGACCCAGGATGCCCTCGAGGATCGAGCGGGTCTCGCGCAGCAGCCGCGGTCCGTCGCGAAGCAGAAAAAACAGGGAGAACACCGCGAAGAACAGCTTGACCACATTGCGGCCGACACCACCGATGAGCCGCGTGACTTCGACCGAAGATTCCTCCATCAGCACGACGATCTGCTGGCGCAGGGCATCCGGATCGCTGGACATCCGGGTCAGCAGATCCTGCAGTGTCGGGCCAATCCATGGCAGATCGTGGATGACGGCAGGCAGAACCGGTTTCGTGGCGAGAAATGCCTGAACGGATGCATACGCGGCCATCCCTTCGCTGCGCACGACCAGCACCAGCCATACCACGGGCACGACGATCACGGCCGTGACGAGCGCAGTGGTCAGCGACGACGCGAGCGTGATGCGACCGCCACACCAACGGATCACTCTCTGATGCACCGGCCAGCTCACGTACGCAAGGATCGCACCCCAGATCATCGGCACGATGAACGGCTGCATGACGCTGAAAGTCAGCAGCATGATGCCGAACAGCAGGCCAGCGACCAGAACGCGTCGAAACCAGGGAGCGGTAGGAAGGTCGGCGAGCATGCTCATTGGGGGTGCGGCTGATCGAAGTGGTGGAATTGCAGGCGGCTAGCCGGATTGTGCTGCAGGCGCATCACCGCCGTCATCGTCGCCGGCGGTGCCAGTACGCTGACGATGGAAATCGCGGGCAAACTGCTCCAGGCGATGTTGTTCGATCGCCTCGCGGATCGACTTCATCAGCGACAGATAGTGATACAGGTTGTGGATCGTGCCGAGCCGGGCGGCAAGAATTTCACCGCAGCGATCCAGATGTCGCAGATACGAGCGTGAATAGTTCGCGCACGTATAGCACCCGCAATTCTCATCCAGCGGGCGCGTATCCGCCTCGTAGCGCGCATTGCGGATCTTGACCACGCCGGTCGACGTGAACAGGTGCCCGTTGCGCGCGTGCCGTGTCGGCATGACGCAGTCGAACATATCGACGCCCCGCCGCACGGCCTCTACCAGGTCCTCGGGCGTTCCCACGCCCATCAAGTAGCGTGGCCGGTCTGCCGGCAGGAAGGGTTCGAGCGCTTCGAGCACCTGCTCGCGCTGCGCCTTCGGTTCGCCGACGGCGAGACCGCCGATGGCATAACCATGGAAGCCGATCTGCACAAGTCCCGCGATTGATTCGCGTCGCAACGACTCATACATCCCGCCCTGGACAATGCCGAACAGCGCGTGCGGATTCTCCAGGCGGTCGAACTCCGCACGGCTGCGCGCAGCCCAGCGCAACGACAGCTCCATGGAACGCCGCGCTTCCTGCTCAGTGGCGGGATATGGCGTGCACTCGTCGAAGATCATCACCACGTCCGAGTCGAGGTCGCGCTGTACCTGCATCGAGCGTTCCGGTGTCAGCATGACCGCGTCACCGTTGACCGGCGAGCGGAAGCTGACACCCTCCTCGGTGATCTTGCGCAGGGTGGCGAGACTGAACACCTGAAAGCCACCCGAATCGGTAAGT
>DASTRD010000046.1:0-10158 GCA_035761425.1 Povalibacter sp. | reverse complement strand
TGACCAATCGTGCCTACGTTCACATGCGGCTTCGTGCGTTCAAACTTCTCTTTGGCCACAGCGGCTGTCCTCTAAATGTCTGTAAAAACAGTGATACACGGATGCAGGTGATGCAGGTGATGAAAGCAGCAAGCTCAGGCTCGCAACTCTTCCATCACCTGCATCACATGTGCTTCGAAATCGCCGTCGCGACGTTCGACGGCACTTCCATATATTTGGCGAATTCCATCGTGTACGTCGCACGTCCCTGGCTCATGGAGCGCATGGACGTCGAGTACTGAAACATCTCTGCCAGCGGCACTTCGGCCGTCACGACCTTGCCGGAAATGGAATCTTCCATTCCGACAATCTGCCCGCGACGACGGTTCAGATCGCCGACGATGTCGCCGTAGTAGTCCTCAGGCGTCACCACCTCAACCTTCATGATCGGCTCGAGGATCACTGGCTTCGCTTTCGACATTGCATCCTTGAACGCCATGGAGCCGGCGATCTTGAAAGCCATTTCGTTCGAATCGACGTCGTGATACGAACCGTCGAACAACGTCACCTTGAAATCGACAACCGGATAGCCGGCAAGCACGCCGTTTTCGGACGCTTCACGAATACCCTTGTCGACCGCGGGAATGTATTCCCTCGGAATGGCGCCGCCTACGACGCCATTGACGAACTCGTATCCCTTGCCAGCTTCCTGCGGTTCGAGCCTGATCCATACGTGACCATACTGTCCGCGACCACCGGACTGCCGCACGAACTTGCCTTCCTGCTCAACAGCCGCACGGATCGTCTCCCGATACGCCACCATCGGCTTGCCGACATTGGCCTCGACCTTGAACTCGCGCTTCATGCGGTCGACGATGATTTCCAGGTGCAGCTCGCCCATGCCGGCGATGATGGTCTGGCCGGACTCCGCATCGCTGGACAGACGGAACGAAGGATCTTCCTTCGCAAGGCGCTGCAGGGCAATGCCCATCTTTTCCTGATCGATCTTGGTCTTCGGCTCCACGGCGACCGAAATGACCGGCTCCGGAAAGTCCATCTTTTCGAGCTGGATGACGCTGTCCGGATCGCAAAGCGTGTCACCGGTAATGACATCCTTCAGGCCCACGGCAGCTGCAATATCCCCGGCGCGGACTTCCTTGATTTCGCTTCGCTCGTTGGCGTGCATCTGCAGCAGGCGGCCAATGCGCTCACGCTTGTCCTTGCCGGCATTCACGACCATATCGCCGGAATTCAACACGCCCGAGTACACCCGGAAGAACGTCAGGTTGCCCACGAACGGATCGTTCAGAATCTTGAATGCCAGCGCAGAAAACCGCTCATCGTCGCTGGCCTTCCGAGTTGCCTCGGTACCGTCGGGCAATGTGCCCCTCACCGGCGGCATTTCAACGGGCGAAGGCATGAACTCGATGATGGCGTCGAGCATTGCCTGCACACCCTTGTTCTTGAAGGCCGAGCCGCACATGCACAGGACGATCTCGTTGCGGATCGAACGCTCGCGCAGACCCTGCTTGATCTCGTCCTCCGACAGCTCACCCGACTCGAGATACTTGTTCAGCAGCGTTTCATTGGCCTCTGCCGCAGCCTCGACCATTCTGGAACGCCATTCGCGACACTCCTCGACCATGTCGGCCGGAATGTCCCGATATTCGAACTTGGTGCCCTGCGTCGAGTCGTCCCACCAGATTTCCTTCATCAGGATCAGGTCGACGACACCGACAAACTTGTCCTCCGCACCGATCGGCAGCTGAATCGGCACGGGGACGCCACGCAGGCGCGTCTTGATCTGATCGACACAGCGCAGAAAGTTTGCGCCGGCGCGATCCATCTTGTTGACGAAGGCGATGCGCGGCACCTTGTACTTGTTCATCTGCCGCCAGACCGTTTCGGACTGCGGCTGCACACCGGCCACCGCACAGAATACGGCGACTGCGCTGTCAAGAACACGCAGGCTGCGTTCGACTTCGATGGTGAAATCGACGTGTCCGGGCGTATCGATGATGTTGATGCGGTGCTCGGGGAAGCTGTTGTTCATCCCCTTCCAGAAGCACGTCGTTGCGGCGGCAGTGATCGTGATGCCGCGCTCCTGTTCCTGTTCCATGTAGTCCATGACAGCAGCACCGTCATGGACTTCGCCGATCTTGTGCGAGACGCCGGTATAAAAAAGGATTCGCTCAGTCGTGGTCGTCTTTCCGGCATCGATATGCGCGGAAATGCCGATATTCCGGTAACGCTCGATGGGAGTCGTTCGGGCCACGATTCAAGGTTCCTGGGTCTCGCTGCAAGCGCGCGGGCGCTTACCAGCGATAGTGGGCAAACGCCTTGTTGGCGTCTGCCATGCGGTGGACATCTTCGCGCTTGCGTACGGCGGCACCGCGATTCTCGGAGGCGTCGAGCAGTTCGGCAGCCAGTCGCTGCGACATTGACTTTTCGCTGCGCGACAGAGCGGCTTCAATGACCCAGCGCATGGCCAGCGTCTGACGACGGGCAGCGCGCACCTCGACCGGCACCTGATATGTTGCACCGCCGACGCGACGGCTCTTCACTTCGACCGTTGGTTTGACGTTATCGAGGGCCTGCGCCAGCAGTTCAATGGACTGCTCAGCCGGACGACCGGTCTTCTCGGAGATCCGGTCCACCGCGTCGTACACGATGTTTTCGGCCACCGACTTCTTGCCCGAGTCCATCACCATGTTGACGAACTTCGCCAACAGCAGGCTGTTGAAGCGGGGATCCGGGAGGATAGTACGAGTCGGGGCCGAGGCTCTGCGGGACATATGAAATACCGGTGACTGACGAGTTGAGAACGCGCGCGCAGCAAATTACTTCTTGGGACGCTTTGCGCCGTACTTTGAACGTCCCTGACGACGCTCATTCACGCCGGCACAATCGAGCGTGCCGCGTACGGTGTGATAGCGCACACCGGGCAGATCCTTCACACGGCCGCCACGGATCAACACAACCGAGTGTTCCTGCAGGTTGTGTCCTTCCCCGCCGATGTAACTGATGACTTCGAAGCCATTGGTCAGGCGCACCTTGGCCACTTTGCGCAGAGCCGAGTTCGGCTTCTTCGGGGTCGTCGTGTACACGCGGGTACAAACGCCGCGCTTCTGGGGGCAGGCCGCCAGCGCAGGAACCTTCGTCTTGTAGTTCGGCGAAGTCCGCGGCTTGCGAACGAGCTGACTGACAGTGGCCATAAGTTGATGATCCTTGGAGAAACATAGGCCGCCCAAGGGCGGCCTCACGTAGAAAATGCTCGGATGGGCGGCGAGAGCAATGGGTCGCCGGCCAACAAAGGCGCGGGATTGTAGGAACGAGCCCCCCGAGTGTCAACCGCGCCACCCAACCGGGAAACCTGCAAATTTGCCGCCGGGGACAGGGAGTTGCCGGAGAATCGTTCCCCGGCCGTACCCCCCGCCCTGACGGGATTTCCTGCTACTGCGCCGAGGCGTCCGCCTCGTCGGATACCGACTCGTCGGCATCCGCAACGCCGCCACCCATATCCATGAAGCTGCGGCCCGGGCTGGTGTCGGCGCGACGGCGCCGACGCTGGTGGTAGAAGGAGCCCGTGCCCGCCGGGATGAGCCGGCCAACGATGACGTTTTCCTTCAGGCCACGCAGGTCGTCCTTCAAGCCGCGAACCGCCGCTTCCGTGAGGACTCGGGTGGTTTCCTGGAACGAAGCTGCCGAGATGAACGATTCGGTAGCCAGGGACGCCTTGGTGATACCCAGCAGCACCGGTTCGACGCGGGCCTCGATCTTGCCCTGTTCGACAATGCGCTCGTTCACGTCCGACACACGTGAACGGTCGAGCTGCTCGCCACGCAGCAGTGCCGTATCGCCCGTATGAGCGATTTCGACCTTGCGCAGCATTTGCCGGATGATCACTTCGATGTGCTTGTCGTTGATCTTCACGCCCTGCAGTCGATACACGTCCTGAATTTCGCGGACCAGGTAATTGGCCAGCGATTCCACGCCCTGAAGACGCAGGATGTCATGCGGGTTCGGCTCGCCGTCCGCGATGACTTCGCCGCGCTCGACCTGTTCGCCTTCGAACACGTTGAGATGACGCCACTTCGGAATCAGCTCTTCGTGCTTCTCGCCCTGCTCATCAGTGATGATCAGACGACGCTTGCCCTTGGTTTCCTTGCCGAAGCTCACGGTGCCGGAGTATTCGGCGAGAATCGCCGAGTCCTTCGGTTTGCGGGCTTCGAACAGATCGGCCACGCGCGGCAGACCGCCGGTGATGTCGCGAGTCTTTGACGATTCCTGCGGGATACGTGCGATGACGTCGCCCACCGACACCTTGGCACCATCCTCCAGGCTGACGATCGCGCCCGATGGCAGCGCATAAACAGCCGGAATATCGGTATTGGCGAACGTGACTTCCTTGCCCTTCGCATTCACCAGGCGAACGACCGGACGCAGGTCCTTGCCGCTCGAGCTGCGCTGCTTCGGATCCATCACGACGATGCTGGACAGACCGGTCACTTCGTCGACCTGGCTCTGCACGGTGATGCCGTCAATGAAGTCCTGGAACTTGATCAGACCCGCCACTTCCGTCACGACCGGGTGGGTATGCGGATCCCAGGTCGCCACGATCTGGCCGGGCTCGACCCTGTCACCGTCGCTCACCGTGATCACGGCGCCGTACGGAATCTTGTAGCGTTCACGCTCACGGCCGAATTCGTCTATCACACCCAGTTCGCCCGAGCGCGACACTGCAACCCAGTGGCCCTTCTCGTGGTGTACGGTCTTGAGATTGTGCAGACGAGCGCTGCCCTTGCCTTTGACTTCCACGGAGTTGGCAGCAGCCGCCCGGGACGCGGCACCGCCGATGTGGAACGTACGCATGGTCAGCTGCGTGCCCGGCTCACCGATCGACTGCGCAGCAATGACGCCCACAGCCTCACCCATGTTGATGCGGTGACCACGCGCGAGATCGCGACCGTAACACTGAGCGCACACGCCATAGCGGGTCTGACAGGTGATGGGCGAGCGAACCTTGACCTGGTCCACGCCTTCCTGCTCGAGCTGACGCACAAGCTTTTCGTCGATGAGCGTACCGGCCTCGATCAGCACGACCGAATTGTCGGCCGGCTTCACGACGTCTTCTGCAACCACTCGACCCAGCACGCGCTCGCCGAGACCTTCGACCACGTCGCCACCTTCTACGATGGGAGTCATCGTCAGACCATTGGCTGTACCGCAATCCTGCTCCGTAACCACCAGATCCTGCGCCACGTCCACGAGACGGCGGGTCAGGTAACCGGAGTTCGCAGTCTTCAACGCCGTGTCGGCGAGACCCTTGCGGGCGCCGTGCGTCGAGATGAAGTACTGCATGGCGTTCAGACCTTCACGGAAGTTCGCCGTGATGGGCGTCTCGATGATGGAGCCGTCCGGCTTGGCCATCAGGCCGCGCATACCGGCAAGCTGACGAATCTGGGCCGCGCTGCCGCGGGCGCCGGAATCGGCCATCATGTAAATCGAGTTGAACGACTTCTGCTGCACGGACTCGCCAGCGGCGTTCTTGGCTTCCTCGGTGCCGAGCTTGTCCATCATGGCCTTCGCCACCTGATCGTTGGTACGCGACCAGATGTCGACCACCTTGTTATAGCGCTCACCGTTGGTGACCAGACCCGAAGCGTACTGCTCCTGGATTTCCTTCACTTCGCGCTCGGCGGAAGCCAGGATCTTGGTCTTCTGCTGCGGCACGACCATGTCGTCGACACCGATCGACACGCCGGCGCGCGTTGCATACGCAAAACCGGTGTACATCAGCTGGTCGGCGAACACGACGGTTTCCTTCAGACCGACGGTGCGATAGCAGACGTTGATGACGCCCGAAATCGCCTTCTTGGTCATGTCGCGATTCACCAGATCGAACGACATGCCTTTCGGCAGGATCTCGGACAGCAGTGCGCGACCGACGGTCGTCTGCACGACCCGGTTGCGCGGCGCATAGTCGCCATCAGCCTGACGCTCGTACTCAGTGATGCGCACGCGCACTTTCGCCTGCAGATCTGCAAGACGGTTTTCGTATGCGCGATGCACTTCCTGCACATCGGCGAACATCATGCCCTCACCCTTGGAGTTCACGCGTTCGCGGGTCATGTAATACAGACCCAGCACCACGTCCTGAGACGGCACGATGATCGGATCGCCATTCGCCGGCGAAAGGATGTTGTTCGAAGACATCATCAACGCGCGTGCTTCAAGCTGTGCTTCCAGCGACAGCGGCACGTGCACGGCCATCTGGTCACCGTCGAAGTCGGCATTGAACGCCGTACACACCAGCGGATGCAGCTGGATTGCCTTGCCTTCGATCAGCACCGGCTCGAACGCCTGAATACCCAGGCGGTGCAGCGTCGGTGCGCGGTTCAGCATTACCGGATGTTCGCGGATCACTTCTTCCAGAATGTCCCAGACTTCCGGACCTTCACGCTCGACCATGCGCTTTGCAGCTTTGATCGTCGAAGCTTCGCCGCGCAGCTGCAGCTTCGAGAAGATGAACGGCTTGAACAGTTCGAGCGCCATCTTCTTCGGCAGACCGCACTGATGCAGGCGCAACGTCGGGCCCACGACGATAACCGAGCGACCCGAATAGTCGACGCGCTTGCCCAACAGGTTCTGACGGAAGCGACCCTGCTTGCCCTTGATCATATCGGCGAGCGACTTCAGCGGGCGCTTGTTGGTCCCTGTGATCGCACGACCGCGACGACCGTTGTCGAGCAACGCATCCACCGCTTCCTGCAGCATGCGCTTCTCGTTACGCACGATGATGTCGGGCGCATTGAGCTCGAGCAGACGGCGCAGGCGGTTGTTGCGATTGATGACGCGGCGATACAGATCGTTCAGGTCCGAGGTCGCGAAGCGGCCACCATCCAGCGGCACCAGCGGGCGCAGATCGGGAGGCAGCACCGGCAACACGGTCAGCACCATCCACTCAGGCTTGTTGCCCGACTCGATAAACGACTCGAGCAGCTTGAGGCGCTTGGTCAGACGCTTGATCTTGGTCTCGGAGTTCGTGCCGGAAATCTCTTCACGTACCTTCAGCACTTCCGCAGGCAGATCCAGTGACTTCAGCAGTTCGAACACGGCCTCGGCACCCATGCGGGCGTCGAACTCGTCGCCATGCTTTTCGATGGCTTCGAGATACAGCTCGTCGGTGAGCAACTGGCCGCGCTGCAGCTCCGTCATGCCGGGCTCGATCACCACGAATGCTTCGAAATACAGCACGCGCTCGATCTCGCGCAGCGTCATATCCAGCATGAGGCCGATACGCGACGGCAGCGACTTCAGGAACCAGATGTGCGCGGTCGGGCTGGCCAGCTCGATGTGACCCATGCGCTCACGACGCACCTTGGACTGAGTGACTTCAACGCCGCACTTTTCGCAGACGACGCCGCGATGCTTCAGGCGCTTGTACTTGCCGCAAAGACATTCGTAGTCCTTCACCGGTCCGAAGATCTTGGCGCAGAACAGGCCGTCACGTTCCGGCTTGAACGTGCGGTAATTGATCGTTTCCGGCTTCTTCACCTCGCCGTACGACCACGAACGGATCATCTCCGGCGACGCAAGCCCGATGCGAATCGAGTCGAAATTCTCGACCGGGGCCTGCTGCTTGAACAACTTCAGTAGATCTTTCATCTCAGGTCACCTATTGGGTGAAACCGCCAAATTCTGCCAAGCGACTCGTGTCGGTGATGGGCGATGAGTCGGAACGCGCCTTCTCACCACCCTTCACTCGTTGCCGAATCACTTCTCCGCTTCCTGCTCCAGCTCGATGTTGATGCCGAGCGACCGGATTTCCTTCACGAGCACATTGAAAGATTCGGGCATGCCCGCCTTCATCTCGTGATTGCCATCCACGATCGCCTTGTACATCTGCGTACGGCCGTTCACGTCGTCGGACTTGACGGTGAGCATTTCCTGCAAGGTGTACGACGCACCGTAGGCCTCCAGTGCCCACACTTCCATTTCGCCGAAGCGCTGGCCGCCGAACTGCGCCTTGCCGCCCAGCGGCTGCTGGGTGACGAGCGAGTACGGCCCTGTCGAGCGCGCGTGCATCTTGTCGTCGACGAGATGGTTGAGCTTCAGCATGTACATGTAGCCCACTGTCACTTCGCGTTCGAAGCGTTCACCGGTACGCCCGTCGTACAGCACGGTCTGACCGCTGAGCGGCAGATCCGCCAGCTTCAGCATGTGCTTGATCTCTTCCTCGTTCGCACCGTCGAACACCGGCGTCGCCATCGGCACGCCGTGACGCAGATTGCCGGCAAGCGTCCTGATCTCGTCATCATTCAGAGAATCGACATCAGCACCCTGCCCGCCCGTCTTGTTGTAGACCTCGTTCAGAAAACCGCGGATCTCGGATGCCTGGCGTGCTTCATCCAGCATGCGGCCAATCTTGTGACCGATACCCTTCGCCGCCCAGCCCAGATGCGTTTCCAGAATCTGGCCGATGTTCATGCGCGAAGGCACGCCCAGCGGATTGAGCACGATGTCGACCGGCGTGCCGTTTTCATCGAACGGCATGTCTTCGACGGGAATGATGGTCGACACGACACCCTTGTTGCCGTGACGGCCCGCCATCTTGTCGCCCGGCTGAATGCGGCGCTTCACGGCGAGGTAGACCTTCACCATCTTCAGCACGCCCGGTGCAAGATCGTCGCCCGCGGTGATCTTCGCCCGCTTCTCGTCGAAGCGCTTCTCGAATTCCTTGCGCTGCGTCTTCAGACGCTCTGCAGCACGCTCGATGGCAGCATTGGCTTCCTCGTCCTGCAGACGAATTTCCAGCCACTGCTCGCGCGGCAGATCGGCAAGGTACTCGTTGTCGATCGCCGAGCCTGCCTTGAACTTCTTGGGGCCTGCTTCCGCAATCTTGCCCAGCAGCACGGTCTGCACTCGCTGGAACAGATCGTCTTCGAGAATGCGGCGCTGATCTTCCAGATCCTTGCGAACCTTCTCCAGTTCGGCCTTCTCGATCGACAGCGCACGGCTGTCCTTCTCGACGCCGTCACGGGTGAACACGCGCACGTCGATCACGGTGCCATCCATGCCCGGCGGCACACGCAATGAGGTGTCCTTCACGTCGGACGCCTTCTCGCCGAAGATGGCACGCAGCAGCTTCTCTTCCGGCGTCAACTGCGTCTCGCCCTTCGGCGTGACCTTGCCCACCAGAATGTCGCCAGCCTTCACCTCTGCACCGATGAACGCGATGCCTGCTTCATCGAGCTTCGCGAGGGCGATATCACCCACGTTCGGGATATCGGCTGTGATTTCTTCCGGACCCAGCTTCGTGTCGCGGGCAACGCACGCGAGTTCCTCGATGTGAATCGTCGTGAAGCGATCGTCGTGAACGACACGTTCAGAGATCAGGATCGAGTCTTCGAAGTTGTAGCCGTTCCACGGCATGAACGCGACCAGCAGATTCTGGCCCAGCGCCAGCTCACCCAGGTGAGTCGAAGGACCGTCTGCGAGCACGTCGCCGCGCGCGATCACGTCGCCTGCCTTCACGAGCGGACGCTGATTGATGCAGGTGTTCTGATTCGAACGCGTGTACTTGGTCAACGAGTAGATATCGACACCGGCTTCAGCAGCCGACGTTTCCTCGTCGTGCACACGAACCACGATACGTGAAGCGTCGACCGAGTCGACCACACCGCCGCGACGCGCGATCACCGTCACGCCCGAGTCGATGGCAACAGCACGCTCCATGCCCGTACCGACCAGGGGCGTTTCCGCGCGCAGAGTCGGAACAGCCTGACGCTGCATGTTCGAGCCCATCAACGCGCGGTTGGCGTCGTCGTGCTCGAGGAACGGGATCAGCGAGGCAGCAACCGAGACGATCTGCTTCGGCGACACGTCCATGTACTGAATCTTGTCCGGTGTCGAGAGCATGAATTCGTTCAGATGACGGCATGACACCAGATCATCGGTGAACTCACCCTTGTCGTTCAGCGTCGCGTTCGCCTGCGCGATCACGTACTGGCTCTCTTCGATCGCCGAGAGATAGTCGATCTGTTCCACCACCTTGCCATCGACGACCTTGCGATATGGCGTCTCGAGGAAGCCGTAGTCGTTCGTGCGGGCATAGACCGACAGCGAGTTGATCAGACCGATGTTCGGACCTTCCGGGGTTTCGATCGGGCAGACACG
>DASTRD010000045.1:0-15511 GCA_035761425.1 Povalibacter sp. | reverse complement strand
TTTCTCCGGGCGCCAGTACGGCGCATCCGGCTGCATGGTCCAAGCGTGCTCCGCCGTGAACTCGGGAATCGTGTAGGGGTTGTCAGGCAGGTGACGGATCACCCACGAGTAATACATGCCATAGCCGGGCGCGGCACATTGCGCATGGTCGAAGCCGGCGGGAATGCGGACGGTGTCGAAGTTGCGAACCTTCACGACCGCATCGCCGAGCTCTGCGTGGCCGTAGCCTTGCGGCTCGGTGAAACGGTAGTGATAGATTTCGTGCTGCGGATGATGGTGCGGCGGATAGCTGGACCAGCCGCCGGGAAAGGTCACGACTTCGCCCAGCACGAGCTCAACTTCCGGGGGCGAGTTGTTGCGATCGAAGATCGTGCGCACATACCGCAGTGCGCGCTCGCCTACCTGTCCGCGCCCGCGTCGTTCGTTCGGCACCTGCGCCGGCGTGAAAACGCGCTCGGTAAACTGACGCTGATTGGCGCAGTCGTAAACAGTGAGTTCGGTGTCCGTCAGCGCCTCGATGGTGACTGTCGTGCCGGCGGCCACATGCAGGCAGCTCGCAGACTCATCGAACAACGAGGCGCGACTCAGTTTGAAGCTGGTATTGCCAGCCTGCCCGCGGACTTCGCCTTTCATCAGCAGCCAGGCAGTCTCCGCGGTGGACTTCTGCTGAATGCGTTCGCCAGCCGCCAGGCACAGAACCGCAAGTCCGATTCTCGATGGATTGTCCGATGCGTCATGCCGCACGATCGACGTCACGCCTGGCGCGAATCCATTGCGATGTGTCGCGATGTGTTCGTTCATCGGCTGGCCGTCACCTGGTTCACGCCCACCCAGCTACCCGCTTCGGCGGCAAGTTCGATGGCTGTCATGACCTTCTGTACGCGCAATCCTTCGGCGAAATCCGGCGACGCATCGGTGCCGGCCCGGATCGCCCGCAGCAGATTGCGTACCTCGATCACTTTGAGATCGTTGATGCCCAAGCCATGACCGGGTGCCGGACAGAACGCCGCGTAGTCCGGATGTTCCGGGCCGGCCAGAATGGTGCGAAACCCGCGACGGCCTGCGGGATCGTCGGTGCGATACAGGCGCAGCTCGTTCATGCGCTCCTGATCGAAGACCAGCGTGCCACGCGTTCCCACGATCTCGGCCTTGAGTCCGCACTTGTAGCCTGTGGCAACTCGGCTGATGTCCATCGTGCCCGGCACGCCTGAAGCAAATTCGAACAGCGCGTGCGCGAGATCCTCATTCTCGACGTTCCGGACCGCGCCGGTCCCGGGCTCGATGCGCTGCTTGTGCACGGTGCGCACGGCACCGCTCACCCGGCTGATCGGTCCGAGCAGGAAATGTCCGAGATTGATGAGATGCGATCCGAGATCCGCCAGCGCGCCGGCACCGGCCAGTCGCCGCTCGCAGCGCCAGGTGAACGGCGCCCGCGGATCGCACATGTAGTCTTCGATGTAGCGGCCGCCGAAACCGGTGATCTCGCCCAACTCACCCGCCTGGATGATGTCCCGTGCGAGCTGCACCATCGGATTGCAGATGTAGTTGAAACCGATCGCGTTGCACACGCCGGCGCGCCTGGCGGCATCCGCCACCGCAATCGATTCGCGCAGGTCGAGCGCCAGCGGCTTCTCGCAATACACGTGCTTGCCTGCCGCGAGCGCCGCCAGCGCCATTTCGGCGTGCAGATGGTTCGGCGTGCAGATGTCAATGACGTCGATGTGCGGATCGGCAATCAGCTCGCGCCAGTCGCCGGTGGCACGCGCGAATCCGAGCGCGGGTGCAGCCTCCTGCGCACGCTCGGACGAATAGTCCGCCAGCATCGCGCAATCCACGCGGTAGTCCGCGCCGAACGTCGCGCCTACCGCGTGCAGCGCGATGGCATGCGCGCGACCCATGAAGCCACTGCCAATCAATCCGAATCTGAGTGTTGCCGCCATGTGTATGCATCTTTGAGTGCGCTGCCGATGTCTTACGCTAATGCAATGGAATGAAAATTTCAATATTCCATTCTCATGAAATTACAGTTTCATATTGCGGACGGACTGCGGAGTGACCATAAAGCGCGCAAGGAAATGAGAGACCGCAAGAAGGGTCCGCGGACCGCGGATCACGATGGTGCAAACCGGCGAATGAGTACGGGGCTGAAAGACAGGTCTACGCGCTCGCCTTCGCGCGGTTTCTGGTCGCGCTCTTGTGCTTCTTTGTGGCCCTCAGTGAAGGATCAGGCGAGCGCGACAGGAGCGCCGCTGTCGAGCGAGCGTTGTGCGGCATCGGCCAGCATCAAGGCACGGCGACCGTCCTCGCCGCTCGCCAGCTCAACCGGTTTTTTCCCGAGTGCGGCGATGAAGTCGTCGAGCTCGAGTCGATAGGCATCCGCGTAGCGTTCGAGGAAGAACGGCAGTGCCGGCTCGGTCGTGAATCCTGCGGTGCCGGCCACCGTCACGCTCGTTGCCGTGTGATTGTCGGCGCGCGCCATTCCTGTCGATCCGAATGCTTCGACGCGCTGGTCGTAGCCGAACGCGCAGCGACGACTGTTGGCGATCTGGCAGAGCTTCCCATCCGCAGTGCGCAGCATGACCATGGCTGTGTCGACATCCCCTGCGGCGCCGATCGCCGTATTGACGGCGGTGCCGCGCGCGAACACCTCAATAGGCTCGGACCCGAGCAGCCAGCGCGCCATGTCCAGATCGTGAATCATCATGTCGCGAAACAGTCCGCCAGAGCGTTTGATGTAGTCGACCGGCGGCGGCGCGGGATCGCGGCTGATGATGTGCAGCGTCTCGAGCTGACCAATGCTGCCCGCGACGATCTCGCGTTTCAGGCGCATGAACGACGGGTCGTAGCGACGGTTGAAGCCGAGGTACAGAGGAATGCCGGCACGTTCGGCCGTGCGCAGGCAGGCGGTCGCGCGCTGCATGTCGAGATCCAGCGGCTTTTCGCAGAACACCGGCTTGCCGGCCGCGGCACAGCGTTCGATCCAGTCGGCGTGCGTGTCCGTCGAACTGGCGACGAGCACCGCATCCACATCGCTCGCGGTCACCGCCGCGTCGAGATCGATCGTCTGCGCCGACCATTGGCGCGCCAGCTCCTGTGCAGAGGCGGCATGTGCATCGGCGACATACGCGAGCTGCGCCTGCGGATGCCTGGCAATGTTCTCTGCGTGAATCCTGCCGATGCGACCGGCACCGATGAGAGTGAAACGAATCATGAAGCACCTGCGAAACTAAGATCGGAAAGACATTTCAGACAGAGAACAAAAAACGCAGGAAACGTCGCTTCGATCGACACACCGCCATGCGTCTTCTCAGTCCCTTCTCAGTCCCCGTTTCCCGCGGAGAATTCTCATTCCCGGCCTGCGTGATCTCTCGTGTGAATCTTCCTGCTGTCTGCGTTCAGCGCGAGCGAGCGCGCCCTTCCATCTCGAAGGCGTAGCTGATCACGAGCGTCTGCGCCAGACACAACGACGCGGTGAGCGATCGGAACTGACGCACTTCGGCGTCCTTGATCTCGAAACACAGATCCGCGACGCCGGCGATCGGGCTCAGCGCACTGTCAGTGATGGCGATGATGCGGGCCTTCTGCTCCTTGCAGCCCCGCGCGATGTCCGCCGTTTCGGCCGCGTAAGGATGAAAGCTGATCGCGATCAGCAGGTCCTTGGAGGTCAGCATGCTGCTCTGCTCCGCCAGCATGCCCGCTACGCCGTCGAGCAGATAGGCCCGCTTGTCGACATGACGCAGTGCGTACGCAAGATAGGAGGCAACCGGAAAGGACCGGCGCAGCCCCACGAGATAGACGGCACCTGCCGAGCGGATCATTTCGATGGCGCGTTCCAGATCGCCCTTGCGCACGCTGTTCTTCAGGTGCTCGAGCGCCAGAATGTTGTTGTCCGCAAATTCCTGCATCACATCGTGCGGCGCGAGCGCTCCGGCCGTACCCGCGCGGCGGCTGAACTGGCGGATGCGCTCGGCATAGCTCGGACTCGGCGGCTGCGTGAGCATTTCGTCGCGAAACAGCTCCTGCATCTGGCTGGCGCCGTCGTAGCCGAAGCTTTTCGCAAACCGCACGATGGTCGAAGGCTGCACGTTGGAACGTTCGGCGATCACCGCCAGCGTTTGCAGCGCCATGTCGTTCGGATTGTCGAGCACGTATTTCGCCACCTGCTGCAGGCGCGGGCTCAGTTCGTCGTAATGCTTGACGATCTCGGCCCGGAGTTTTTCTGGATCGCTCGGTGCTGCCACGTCATTCCCTGCCATGAAATAAAAGGCGGGCGGATGCTAGCGGTTGTAACAGAAATTTCAAAACATGCTTCGCCTGGCATGCCGGGAACGGTCTGGCCATGCCATTTGCAGAGCCAACCCTATCCATGCAGCCCTTTCAGCGCTCCGACGCGGTAATGCCGCGATGCGCAATATAGAGAAATGGAATATTTATTACAACACTTGTTATTTTCGAAATATTCGTTCTATACTTCCCCCAAGATGGAATTGGCAATTCCACGAACGTCTGGCCCGTTGTACGGCGGGCCGCAGGGGGCGTGATGTCGTGCCTGATCGAAAACGATCCCCATCAAACGACTGCTGCAGGCAGTCAGCCCCTGTGCGGTTTTCACCGTTCGCGCGCCCGTCGCTGTTTTCGCACCGATTACTTACCTTCACGCGCAGGACGAAAACCATGAACCGTCATTACTCCCGAATCCTTGCCGCCGCGGTTGCGGCCACACTCTCAGCTCCTCTGACGACCTGGGCCGGCGATCTGGTCGGCCGCGTGACGGATGCCAGCACAGGACGGCCGTTGCCCAATGCGACCGTGCGAATTCCGGAGCTCGGACGTTCCGCCGTGTCCGATCGCTCGGGCGCGTATCGCCTGTCGAATCTGCCCGCCGGTACCCATGGCATCGAGGTCGAGTACGTGGGCTTCGGCAAACAGCAGGAAAGTGTCGACGTGCCCGAGACTGGCGAAGTGCAGCAGACCTTCACACTGGGTGGCGGCGGCGCCGACGCACAGCTGGAGGAAGTCACGGTGACGGGCTACCGCCTGGCACAGATCACGGCACTGCAGGACAAGAAATCGTCGCGGACCATCAAGGAATCGGTCACTGCCAACGACGCCGGCAAGCTTCCAGACCAGAATGCGGGCGAAACCCTGGCCCGTGTCACCGGCGTGGCAGTCACCACTGACCAGGGCGAAGGTCGTTACGTCACCATCCGCGGCATCGACGCCGCGCTCAGCAATGTGACGATCGACGGTCAATTGATCGGATCGCCCGAAGGCGATACGCGTCGCGTCGCGCTCGATACTGTTCCTGCCGACATCTTGTCCAAGCTGGAAGTGGTGAAGGCCGCGACGCCCGATCTGGATGGCAACGCCATCGGCGGCACGATCAATCTGGTCACACCCAGCGTGTTCGATGATCCGGACGGCCGCTTCTTCTCCGCCACCGCGGACTACGGCTACTACGATCTGGGCGGGCAGAATCCCTGGGGCGGCAGCGTGGGCTGGGGCAACGTGTTCAACGATCGCTTCGGGATGGTGCTGTCGGCCAGCTACTCCGACCGCGAATTCAACTCGCACAACGTGCAGGGCGGCGATCCGTGGGAAGAGGAAGGCGACTATCTCGTCCCGGACGAAATGGGTCTGCGCAATTATCTGATTCGCCGCGTACGCAAGGGGTTCGTGGCCAATTTCGAGCTGCGCCCCACCAGCGATGTGAAACTGCACTGGCGCAATCTGTACAACCGTTACGAAGACACCGAGCTGCAGCCGGAAATCGTCTACGACTATCGCAACGGCGATCTCGAGAACCAGACGGCGACGTCCGGCACCTTCACCGAAGGCGAAGGTGAACGCATGAACTCGGAGCGCTATGAAATCCAGTCCATTCTGTCGTCCACGCTCGGAGGTGAATTTACCTTCGGCGACTGGACGCTGTCAGTGTCGGGCACATACGGCAAGACCAAGCAGGACACGCCCTACGACAACAAGCACAGCTTCGAGCTCGACCATGAGATTCCGATGTCGTACGACACCTCGAACTTCTTCTGGGTGGTCGATGCCGGCCCCGAATTCCAGGATCCGGCAAATTTCGAATTCAAAAAGGCGGCGCGCGGCGCTCAGGTGATCGAAGAGGATCTGCGCATCGGCCAGGCCGATTTCAAACGCACCTTCGACTGGAAGGAGAACTCGGGCTTCCTGAAATTCGGCGCCAAGTTCGTTTCGCGCGAAAGCACCTCCGACCAGAACATGATCGTGTACGACGGCTTCGACGGCGACTACCGGCTTTCGCAGGTCGCGCATGCCGGTGCGCCGGACTTCTACAAGAGCGAACGCAACTACTACACCTTCGGTCCTTATCCGGACTACCAGCTCGCCGAGCGCTTCTTCCGCGAGAACGAGGCGCAGTTCGAGATCGATCCGGTGGACACCATGGCCGAATCCTTCGGCGTCGACTATCGCGTGAAGGAAGACGTCACGGCCGGCTACGTAATGGGTCAGCTCGAGGTCGGGCGCGCCACGTTCATCGGCGGCGTGCGCGTGGAGCAGACCGATACCGATTTCGATGCCTACGACATCCTGTTCGTTGACGGCGATGCACCCGATACGCCGCCGCAGGTGGACGGCAGAAAGAAATACACCAACTGGCTGCCGGACCTGCTGATGACCTTTGCGGTGCGCGAAGACCTGCTCATCCGCGCGGCGTGGACCAACACGATCGGCCGTCCTTCGTACGAACAGAATGTACCGTTCCGCATCTTCGAGATCGAAGAAGACGATCCCGGCGTGTACGAAGGCGCGATCGAAATGGGCAACTCCAATCTTGATCCGCTCGAGTCCGCGAACTACGACCTGGCGATGGAATGGTACCTGGAGCCCGCGGGTCTGCTGTCCGCCGGCGTGTTCTACAAGGACATCAAGAACCCAATCTTCACGCGCATCCAGACGCTCGAAGATATCGACTTCGAAGGCCGCTCCTACTCCGAACTCGAGATCGAACAGCCCCTGAATGCGCGCTCCGGCGAAATCATCGGCGTCGAACTCGGCTTCCAGCAGCAGTTCTCGAATTTGCCGGGTTTCTGGCGCGGTTTCGGCGTTTCGGTGAGCTACACCTGGACCGACAGCGAAGCGGAAGTGTTCGATCGCGACGACAAGGTCCCCTTCTTCCTGCAATCCGAGCACATCGGCAATGTGGCGGTGTTCTATGAAGTGAACGGCATCGAGCTGCGCCTGGCCTACGCCTATCGCAGCGATTATCTCGACTCGCTGGGCAATACCGCCGCAGAGGATCTCTACGTGGCCGAGCATGGGCAGCTCGATTTCAAGGCCAGCTACCAGATCTCCGATCAGATGTCGGCGTTCTTCCAGATCCAGAACATCAACGACGAGCCGCTGCGCTTTTACAGCGGCGACAAGTCGCGCCTCGCGGAGAACGAGATCTATTCCTGGAACATGCTCGCTGGCATGAGCTTCAAGTTCTGAAGATCGCAGAAGGCTGGAAAAGGAATATCACAGCGTTTGAACTGCCCCTCCTTGCTGCCTTCGCAGTAAGGAGGGGATCGCTTTCTCCGGCTTCTGCTTCGCTATTTGTCGAGCTTGCGTGAGAGAATCTCGCCGCTGCGGCGATCCACCAGCAGTTCCACCTTGCGACCGGACGCGTCGCGCCCTTCCACTTCTGCGACCAGGTCGCGCAGCTCGATTTCCCGGATGGTGATGCCCTGGGCGACCATGCGGCTTTCAAGATCCCCCAGGCTGAGCACGCTCGCGGCCGGTGCCGTCTGAGCCAGACCGACGTTCGCAGCGCCAAGGATCAGAATGGCGGCGGCAACACACAGCCCTCTGGTAGTCGTTGAGGTCTTCATCGATGATCTCCTTCGGTGGTAATGGTTCGAAGGCAGCCTACCCGCGGGAGGCTGACACCGGTCCACCGCGCTGCGTCAGTTCGCTGTCAGGTTCGCGCGTGCATCGTAGTGTTCATGAACATGATCAAAACGTTCCTCGGCGGCGTGGCGTGCCTGGTCATTGCACTTGGCATGACCGCGACCCACGCCGATGACGACAAGAAGCAGCGCGAACACGATGCGATCCGGGAGGCGCTGCAGCGCGGCGAAGCGCTGCCGCTCGTACGGATCCTGGCGCTTGCCCAGCAGGCGGTACCCGGTGATGTCATCGAAGTCGAGCTGGAGCGCAAGCACGACGTGCTGGTCTACGAAATCAAGGTGCTTACGCAGACCGGAAGGGTGCGCGAGATCAAGCTCGACGCGCGCACCGGCAACATTCTGAAGATCGAGGACGACTGAGTGCGCGCGCTGGTCGTCGAAGACGAAGCCGATGTTGCGGCCGATCTGGCGCTGGCGCTGCAAGACGCGGGATTCGTCGTCGACATCGCGAGTGACGGCGAGGACGCCTGGTTCCGCGGCAACACCGAAGATTACGACGTGGCCATCCTGGATCTCGGCCTGCCGCGCATGGACGGCTTGTCGGTCCTGCGTCGCTGGCGCAGCGAGCAACGGGCCTTTCCCATCATCATTCTGTCCGCACGCAATGACTGGACGGAGCGCGTGACTGGTATCGAGGCCGGCGCGGATGACTATCTCGGCAAGCCCTTCGAGATCGGCGAGCTGATTGCGCGCGTACGTGGCCTGATTCGCCGCGCTGCCGGGCGAACCTCGACATCGATCGAAGCCGGCAAGCTCGTGCTGGATACGCATCGCATGTCGGCCACCTACGCCGGCCGGCCGGTGCGGCTGTCGCAACTCGAGTTTCGCTTTCTCCATTACCTTGCCCACCAGGACGGACGGGCGGTCTCCGCCGGCGAGCTTGCCGAGCATCTCTATGGCGCGAACGACGCAAGCGACACCAATGCGATCGAAGCGCTGGTGGTACGCCTGCGTCGCAAGCTGGGACCGGAAGTCATCGAGACGCGCCGCGGCTTCGGTTACCTGCTCGCAGGCCTGGCGGCATGAAGCCACGTTCCCTGCGAATGCGACTGCTGCTGGGTGCAGCCGTCGCCATCTTCCTGGCGCTCGCCGCAGCATGGATCGCGATGACCCTGCTGTTCGAGCGTCATATCGAACGTCGTATCGAAGCCGACCTGATCCGCAACGGCATGCAGCTCGCCGCGAGCGTTTCGGTGAGCGCGGACGGTCTGCCGCTGCTCAGCCGCGAGCCCGGCGATGCACGTTTCGGCGAACCGGCGAGCGGCATGTACTGGCAGGTTTCGACACCTTCCGGCAGCCTGCGATCGCGATCCTTGTGGGACGAGAGCCTGCCGCCCTCCGAGGTCGCCAAGGCGCGGGACTGGACTACACGGTTCATCACGGGTCCTTTCGAAAAGGAGTTGCTGCTGGTCGAGCGCATCGTGCGGCCGGAACGCGGCGATGCCGATGTGCTGCTGCAGCTTGGCTTCGAGAACGAATCGCTGCATCAGGCGCGCGCCGAATTCGGCGCGGAGCTCGCGCTCTTTCTGGCGCTGTTGTGGTTGATCCTGTCTGCCGCGTCCTTCCTGCAGGTCACGCTCGGTCTGCGTCCATTGGGCGCGATACGTGACGAAGTCGAAGCGCTCAAGCGCAATCCACGTGAGCGGCTGAACGCAGCACATGCGGAAGAAATCGAGCCGCTCACCCGTGCGATCAATGAACTGGCGGAGGCGCGCGAGAAGGACCTGGCCCGCGCCCGACGCCGTGCCGCCGATCTCGCGCATGCGCTGAAAACACCGCTGGCGGCGCTGGCGGCGCAGAGTCGACGTGCGCGCGCAAGCGGCGCGACCGAAGCGGCGGATGGGCTGGATCGCGCCATCGCAGCCGCGCGGGCCGCCGTCGACAGCGAACTGGCGCGCAGCCGCGCTGCTGCGGTGCGTGCAGCGCCCGCGGGTGCCAGTGTCCAGGCATTGCCTCTGATCGACTCCATCGTCGGCGTGGTCGAACGCGCCGAGTTCGGGGCGCAGCTCGTATCTGAAGTGAACGTGCCGCCGGAACTGACGATTCCCGTTGCAGCAGAGGACCTGCTCGAGCTGATGGGCGCACTGATAGAGAATGCCGCGCGGTATGCACGCCGCCGCATCCAGGTGAACGGCAGTGTGTCGGCACTGCAATGCGAGCTGAGCGTCGAAGACGACGGCCCCGGCATCGACCCGGAACAGATCTCCGCAGCCATTGCGCGTGGCAGCCGGCTCGATGAAGTCGGCGGCGGTCACGGACTCGGATTGGCCATCGTCAGCGATCTGGTCGAAGCCACGCGCGGCACCCTCACACTCGCTCGTTCCGCGCTGGGCGGCCTGAAAGTGTCGATCAGCTGGCCCGCGGCCCCGACCTGACACTGCGCTGACATTCTGCTGACGAATATTGCAGGCGCCCTGTCAGGCACGCAGGCGCACGCTCGAATGAAATCATTCGAACCTGAGCCGCCATGCCCTCCTCCCGCCTGCTGTGCGTGACGCTGTCCGCGCTACTGACTGTCAATGCAACCCTTTCGCATGCGCAGGATCAACCGACGCCACGGGCGAGTGCCTCCACCGTCACCGTCTATCCTGCCAGTTTCTTCGCCGGTGCCCGGACGTACTCCGCCTTCGACATGCTGGACCTGTTGCCGGGCTACGAATTCGAGGACAGCGACACGGATGTACGCGGCCTGGCGGGTGCTGCCGGCAACGTGCTGATCGATGGCAGTCGTCCTGCCAGCAAATACGAATCGCTTGAGGACATGCTGCGGCGGATTCCGGCCGAAGGCGTCGAGCGCATCGAGCTGATTCGCGCCGGCACGCCTGGCGTGAACATGCAGGGCCACTCCATGCTGGCGAACATCGTGCGTACGCATGCCGGCCAGACTCGAGGTTCGGTCGAGATCGGCGATGCGGTGTACGAAAGAGGCTTCGACGCGCCGCGTATTGCAGGCGAGCTGACGCGCCGAACCGGCGATCGTCTCGTCGAGCTGTCTGGTGCCGTGTACGAGACCGTCGACGATGAGCACGGCGCCGGCCGGCGGCCGCGCATCTCGCCGCAGGGAGACGTGCTGCGCGATGGCAGCTACTCGCAGGACGAAGGCGAGAAGATCGCTTCGGCTGCGGGCGGCTACGAAGATGCGGTGTTCGACGGCAAACTGCGTCTGCACGGATCGCTGCAACAGACTCGCTTTCGCGCCGATATCCGCGATGCCGTCACGATTCCGGAAATCGCCATGTCGACCGTCACCGAGTTCGATGAGGAGACCAGCTCCGAACTCGGCCTGCATTTCGGGCGCGCCCTCAGCGCTCCGATGGAACTCGAGGTGTTCGCGATCCGGCGCAATCTGCGCTCGCGCGGCGGTGAGCGCTCTGCCGAAGCGGACCAGTCGTCCTTGTTCCGCGATGACTCCGATGCGAGCGAATCCATCGTCCGCGCTCTCGTGCGCCGCCATGGTGACGCGTTCAGTCTCGAAGGCGGACTGGAGATGGCGCTCAACACGCTCGACAGCCGTACCAGTCTGACGGAGAACTCGATCGAGGTAGCCATACCCAGCGCGATTGTTCGGGTGGAAGAACGTCGCAGCGAAGCGTTCATCACGAGCACATGGACGTTGAGCCCGGCATGGAATCTCGAGCTGGGCTCACGCTTCGAGTACTCCGAGCTGACGCAGAGCGGCGATGCGACCTCGAGCAAATCCTTCTTTTTCCCCAAGCCGCGCGCCTTGCTGACGTGGTCCCAGGGTGCCAATCAGGTTCACCTGCTGGCCGAGCGCACCGTGGGTCAGCTCGATTTCGAAGATTTCGTGAGCTCCGCCTCGCTGACCTCCGGCACGGTGACGGCCGGCAATCCGGACCTGGAGCCCGATCGCACGCGCCGCATCGAGCTCGCCTGGGAACGTCGTGTGCTCCAGTCGGGCTCCATCGGCCTCGCCCTGCGTCACGACGACATCGACGATCTCATCGACCGCGTCCCCGTGATCGCCGACAGCGTATTCGATGCCATCGGCAACATCGGCGCCGGCACGCGCGAGGAGATAGCGCTCGACGTGACATTGCCGCTCGATCGCATCGGCATTGCGGCGGCAGTCCTCAAGGCCACGGCTGAATGGCGTCACAGCAGGACGAGAGATCCCGTCACTGGCGAATCACGCATGATCTCCGAAGAGGAGCCCTTTGAAGGCGAAGTGCACTTTCAGCAGTCGCTCGCGCGCTGGAATGCGCGCTGGGGCATCGACCTCATCTTGGCCAGCGAGGAAAGCGAATATCACTTCGACGAGATCCGCACCGATTGCCTCGGCACGATGCTGAATGTCTTCGCCGAATACGAACCCAGCCGATACTGGAACGTGCGCCTGTTCGTCTCCAATCTCACTGACCGCTCCGCCGTACGCGAACGCCAGCGTTACGACGGCATGCGAGACACCGCCCCGCTGCGCTACGTCGAAACGCGCACACTGAACATCGGTACCTATGCAAGCGTGCAGGTGCGGCGCAAGTTCGGGGAGTAGCACCTGGCATCCTCAGCGCCAGGACGCGAACGGCAGCTCATCGCGACCCCGAGTCGCCGCTTCAACCCAAGGGATGTGCCCGCCGCCGTGTGGTGGCGAGAGGCCCTTTCATGGCGACGTCCAGCCCGCCGACCGCGCCGCCGGTATCGGCGACATCGGGATTCCGGGTACCCTTCACGCCGAACGCAAAATGAACACTCGGCCCGGTACCCGGGAGGGACTCCCCGTCATCTCGCGGCCGGACCAAGCAAGAATTGGAGGACTGATATGCCGATGACCCTTACGAGATACCTGCTGGCTGCTTTGTGTCTGACGATGATCGCGTGCTCTCCAGCCCCGACGCCGGGCGAAGCCACGACAGACACCGGCAAAGCTGCGCCCAGCGCCGCGCAGCCAATGTCGCCGCAAGCAGTGGTGGAACAACACGTCCAGGCCATGAAGACCGGCGATATTGGAATCATCATGCGCGACTATGCGGACGATGTCGTCGTGATCACCCCGCAGGGCCTGGTCAGCGACCAGACCCCGAATACCGGCCCCGGTGTCTTCTCAGGCGTCGCCGATGCCCAGAGTGTTTTCGCCACCATCACCCAGCCCGCCAACATGGATGCCGTGAAGGCCATGGAGACTCGCATCGAGCCCAAAGGGGAAGACATCGCGTTCCTGCACTGGACCATGTCGAAGGGCACTGCCGATGAGCTTTCCGGGGTCGATGTCTTCGTCGTCCGCAACAGCAAGATCGAATTTCAAAACATCATCTTCAACCAATAAATCGATTACCGAAGAAGCCTCGAAGTGTGCAAAGACATTTGTGAGGACCGGTTGCGTCGAGTGTGACGCTTGGGCGAGCGCGAACGCAGCTCCCTTCCGGTCTCCGATCGGGCACATGGATGTGCCCGCCGCCGCAGGTGGCGAGCTTCGCGCGAAGCATTCGGCGCAACAGGACGCCTGAGTCGCCGTATCAGTACGCCATCACAGGAGCGAGAACCGCGCGAAGCGAGGGGTGGAGCGGGTGATGGGAATCGACAACTTCGCCGGGAGCGAAGTTGGACAGCCTTCAGGCTGCCCGCAGGGCGAAGGCCCACGGATGGTCTTCGTCCAACCCACGTGACAGTGGGTGAGAGGACCGGTCACAGCAGCGAACAATCAGCGAAAGCCAGATTGGAGCGGGTGATGGGAATCGAACCCACGCAAAGCCGTCGAAGCCTTGCTGGATCTGCGGAAATTCTGACAAAGCGCGCTGTGCGTGTGAACTAAGTGTGAATAATCGGGCTTCTGCCGAGCCGCTCGCGCGCCCACGACGAGTGTCATGGCTTAGGGTTTCTTGCGATTTGGTTTCCTGAGCAGTTCCGAGCGCCCAATGGCCTTCGGCCGTTCGGGTGGAGTCGGGTCGGAGAATCCGGCGGCGTGGATAGCCTCATTAAGGCCCCGATACTTCGTCTCCCGTCGCGTGCTACGAAGTGAGGCCATTCCTTCGTTCCACGCATGTAGCATCTGCTTGGCGATGTCGTGCCAGCGCGCATCGTCTTTGGCGGCTTGAATGATCTCACGCCCGACCTCCACAGCCGACTCGCATATGCGCTCGACCATTTGGGCGTAGTCTCGCGGTGCGATACCAAGACGCGCCTTGAAAAAGGTCTCTAACGACTTACCCGGCGTCCAGGTCTTTCGACCTCCAATCGACAGTCCAGGAGGGTTCGCGGCGAAACGCGGATAAGCCTGTGTAGTCACGATGTCATAGGCTGGCGTGTAAGCAACGTCGGAGAGCCGCGTGTAGTAGAGCGCGATATTCTTCGAATGACAGTCGGCGTTGCGCACCACGTAGTTCGTGATGATGAGCCAGCCGAGCTGTTCGAGTTGCGCGCGCACAGATTCGGCAGGCAGATATGCACGCGTGGCATTGAATACATGTTCCATCGATGGCGCATACTTCTCGTGCGGCGGTAGCCCAAGAAGACTGCAGGCATCCTCCAGACCGCGTATCGGCCTGCCGTTGTCGTCGACGTCGAAGCGATCCACGATGAGGATTCGACCATCGGCTGACATGCGTGTCTTGGCGACCCGAGCAACGTTCAATCGCTCGAGCACTCGCATTGAATAGAACTCGTTGAAGCCAAGATATGGAGTGCTGTCATCCGACCCTTTGACAATGTAGCGACTCGTTCGAAGCGTGGGTTTGCCGAGCGGCTCAGCGAGGTCGACTTTTGTGGCATCCGGTGCAATGAACTTTGGCACCGCTCCGGAGATTGCCGCGCGTGCATAGTCGCGTACGAGTGCAGCGAATTGCTCGGTTGACGTTTCGGCGGTGAGGAGCGATTCGATTTCGATCGGCTTCAGGTCGACATCAGGAGCAGTACCTTCCGGCGTGACGGTGACTCGACCGATGCCCACTCCACCGACGACAGCAAGCAGCGATAGATCGGTGCCGTCAAGGAGTCTGCCGAAATCCTCTCGAATTATCCCGAGCAGAAAACCCTCCGGAAGATTCTGCCGGAAGAAGGGATGCAGGTCGCGGGGCCACTTCCAGGGTTCAGCCCTGACGGGCATAGCGAGACTGACGAAATCCGGCGGCTCGACGCTTGGCAAATATCTAAGCACGTATTCATCGCGTTCCCGATAGAGCGATGCGACAGTCCTGCCGCAAACCTGGACATCGAGTTTCATGACGAACGATCACTCCGCTGCTCGGCGAGGATGTCCTCGAGAGTGCGTTGATGGCCGGCCTTGACTACCTTCAGGTCGTAGCCTGTGGCTTCCAGCAACCGAAGCAGAGCCATGACACTCATGTCACCGTGCGTTAGATTTTCCATGCGACCCACCGTCATGCGGTTTACGCCAGCTCGCTGCGCGAGCTCAGCCTGGCTCAGGCCCGCTTCCAGCCGAGCCCGCCTGAGTTGATCTGCTAAATCAGCTAGTGTGGTCATGATGCTACTCCTGGGTAGCACTTTGGGGGTAAAGAGGCTGAGTTGCAACTCAAGAGTTGCATTTTTGCTTCTCGAAGATGCTACTTTAGAGTAGCAAAAATCACGAGTCTCTGTGCTCAATGCTACTTTTGAGTGGCATATGC
>DASTRD010000044.1:0-16807 GCA_035761425.1 Povalibacter sp. | reverse complement strand
GCGCTCGTGAAGAAATATCTCTCGGGCAAGGCCTCGGGCATTCTGACCTTCGGCGTCAAGAGCGGCCGCAAGGGCGGCGAGAAATTCCAGGATGCGCTCAAGCTGATCACGCGGCTGGTGAACATCGGCGACGCCAAGTCGCTCGCGTGTCACCCGGCCTCGACGACCCATCGTCAGCTGTCGCCGGAAGAGCTTGCAAAGGCCGGTGTCACGGAAGATACGGTGCGCCTGTCGATCGGCATCGAACACATCGACGACATTCTGGCGGACATCGATCAGGCGCTGGCGCAGTCGTAGCCTCGGGTCAGTTGCATCCGGCCGGGCGCGGCGCGCCCTGCGCGACGGGCGCCGCCTTCGCCAGCACTGGCGCGGGCGGCGCCGGTCGCGCGCTCAGATAGACACTGGCTACCACCAGCGAGAATCCCGCCAGCGTCCCCAGGTTCAGCGCTTCGCCGAAGGCAAGGAACGCCATGAATGCAGTGATCGGCGGCACCAGGTAGAACAATGCGGATACCTGACTGGCGGAACCGCGGCTGAGCAGCCACATCAGCAGCGTCATGGCGACGACGGAATTGATGGTCGCCATCCATGCGATCGACGCGATGAACGTGTGATTCCAGGTTGCATGCAGCGATTCGAGCGCCAGCGCCGGAATGAAGACGATGACCGCTGCTGCGAATGTCTGGATGAACATTCCCGTGCGCAGATCCATGTCGGCACAGAATTTCTTCTGGTAGAGCGTGCCCGCAACGAAACTCAGCAGGCCTGCGAGCGTGACCGCATAACCGTTCCACGCGCCGCCCAGACTCACATGATCGGCAACCACGATGGCAGTGCCGGCCAGGCCGAGCGCAAGTCCCAGCCAGTGACGCGGACCGATCCTGTCATTCAGGAACGCCGCCGCGCCGAGAGCCGTCAGCACAGGCGCCAGTCCTGAGAGCAGCGCAGAGATGCCGGCACCAACGCCCTCACGCATGCCGAAGTACACACCGCCGAGTCCGAACGCCTGCATCAGTACGCCGACCATGGCGATGTGCATCGCTGCGCGCAGCGTGGCGGGCCAGCGCGATCGTGTCGCCAGTGCCAGCAGCAACAGTATTGTCGCGGCGAAGAGAAAGCGGAAAAACATCAGCGTCATCGGGCCGGCACCGGACAGGCCGAACTTGCCGGCGATCCATGCTGTACTCCACAGCAGGATGAATATCGCGCTGACCCATGTCGTGCCGTTGAGTCGTTTCATTGCCGTCGTCCGATGGAACGTGATCGAGACGCAGCATCCTAGGACCGCCATGGCATCGGCAAACATCCCGATGCCGTCATGACTTCAATGCCTGCTGGTCACGAGCCGATCACTACGACGATTGGCCTGAGAAGGACGCGAGCGACGGCAAACTCACGACGAGAGATTCCACACGGAAATCACGCAATAAGAAATCGGTCTGAGAGCCGACGCTCGGCGCGCTCCGTGATTTCTGTGGGTGTCCGCCCCGCGACTACTTCATGAGCAGGATTTTCGCGGCGATGTCCGTAGCGCTCTCTTCGGTGCCTGCCGGAAAAGGCGGCGTCGCGAGCGTGCCGCGGGCATCCGCGGTGATTGCCAGGGGCTCGCTCCATGTGCCGGTTTTCGTGTCGAACCATTGCCACTGGTAGCGACCGCGCGGTGTGAATCCTTTCAGCTGCGCGCGCAGCGCCTTGTTCTCGAAATACGCGAGCGCAAAATCACGCTGTGGAGTGCGCATCAGGAAGGACCAGCCGTCGAGTCCGTCCGCCAGCGCGGCGGGCGTGCTGCGCGGCGCGATGTCATCCGCGGCCAGCGTAAGCTGCTGATAGCGATCCCCTTCGCTGAGTACGAATTTCTTCAGGTACTGCATCTGGGTGCCGGACGTATAGCGAAGTGCCGTCCAGATATACGGACGCCAGCCTGGAGGCTCGCCGGTGCTGGTGATGTCATACGCCGCGGTGCCGTGCACGTGACCTGCAAGTCCGCCGGAGAGTACCGAGCCATACATCATGGCGCGTGCGAAATAGTTGTCGCGGTCGGAATTCTCCTCGGGTGTTTCACCGCCCGGACGGTTGATCGCGTGATTCCAGCCGGTGTAATAGGGCTCGAGATTCGCCGCCGGATACGCTGGCTGCAATCTGAAGAGTTCTTCGAGCGATGCGTAGATGGCGTGGTTGCGCGGCTTGTTGCCCACCGTATGCATGTCGAGCCACGGCGCGTGCTTTGCATGACCGAACGCCTTGTAGGTGGACGTATCGATCAGCGCCGTCATCGGCTGGCCGAAGGGCGGCCTGCCGTATTTCTCGTGGTGATACGTCAGCGCGGCGTTGAATTCGTCTGCCGTCAGGCTGAAATCCCTGGGAATCCAGTCGAGATGGATGCCGCTGAAGATCACGTTGTATGCGCCGTAGCGCGCGACCAGATACTGGATGAAGCGCGCGTACGACGTGTTGAAATCGAAGTACGCCTTCCAGGAAGGTGCCGCATCGCGACGGATCGGTTCGAAGAACGGTACGAATCCCTGTTCCGACAGATAACGCATCTTGCGATCCAGACTGCGAAAATACGCCGGATTCACGCGATCGAAGTTGGCGAGTCCCTCGCGCTCGGTCAGTACTTCGAAGGCCGTGTTGCCGGCTTCGTCCTGCATGTCTTTCGCCGTCGTCGTCGCGCCATCGGGCGTGGAGATCGTCGCGTTGGGCGCCCAGTAACCGAACTTCTCCCAGGCATTGCGCAGGAAGACGCCGTCCTTGTTGGCGAACGTGGCGCCATGTGCGTCGGCGGCCCAGTTCGGGAACGCCGCAATGAACGAGATGGAATTGAAGCCCTGACGCTTGCGATAGGTGACCGCATCTTCGAAACCGATGCCCTCCGCGGGAACGTAATCGGCCGTGGGCTGCGTGCCTTTCCACGGCAGGCGCCAGGTGGACGCGGCGAGCCAGGTGTCGCCCACCAGGAAGAACGGCGAACCGTCGGCGTAACGAAGTGCGTGCCCGTTTTCGCTGACGCGCACGAAGCCGCGCCGGTTCGGATTTTCCTCGATCTGCGACGCTGACCACGCTATCGCGCGCAGTTTGCCGCTGCCGCCATTGAGTCCGCTGTCGTCAGACTGGCTGGCTCCGGTGCGCCATGACCACTCACCGGGAGCCGTCGCAACGAAACGCACCTTGAACGTCCGGCCGCCGTCCCAGAAGCCATAGACCCGACGTTTGAAGCCGGGACCTTCGAGGTCTATCCAGCACTCGACGTCGACGTACGGATTGGCGTAGTCGCGCGCGGCCTGCAGAGTGATTTCCTGAGTCTGCCAGACGTAGGCCTCGCCCGATTCCAGCCGCGCGAAGGCGACGGCGGAAATCATCATGGCCAGCAGGGCAGCGATGCAGCGGTACAGAGGCGATGACATGAAGCGTATCCGTCTCGGTCGGATGAATGCCGTGTTGTATGGTTCGCGACGGTCCGCCCACAGGGCGGGCCGCGACTTCGATCGGGACCGCAGCCTAGCAGATGCGACCGCTGCAGCATCGGACCCGGATTGCTCTGCTATTCTCGGTTCGCGCACCGTCGCGTCCCATCATCCAGAAGCTGATATGCATCGTCCCCGTCGTTTCCTCGCTGCGTTGTCGTTGCTCTGCATGGCAGTGACCGCGCATGCCCAGTTCCTCGACACCTTCGATGGCGCGAAGGTCACCGGCTGGTCCGCAATCACCGGCGACGGCGCGGCCACGCTCGAACTCGAGCAGAGCGATGGACGGCTGCGTCTGAACATCGATGCGACCCGCGATCGCTACGGCGTGTGGTGGACCTGCATCAAGCGTGACGTCACGGCGTCGCTGAACCTGAAACGGCTGGCCGATCCGCGCTATGAGCTGCGTGTGGAGGCACGGGTCCGCGACAGCCATGCGCCACGACGCGTCAACTTCATGATCAATACCCAGCGCACGACCAACTACCACCAGCACCTGCGCGAGTTCGACATTGCCGACACGCAGTGGCACGAGATCAGCATGACGACGCGGGATTTCGATGCGAAGCCGGGTGACACCGTGTTCGTGCAGTTGTGCGCCACCGACTGGGGCCTGGACAAGTATTTCGTCGACATCGATTCCTATCGTGCCGACGTGGTGCGTGCCGACCGCGCCGGCCCCGACAAGGGCGAGCCGCTGATCTATCACCCGCCGGTCCCGGCCGTGGCTGAGTTCGCGCAGCATCTCGGCGTGACTCACGACAGCGTGATCAACCTGGATTTCCCCGAAGTGAACTTCGATGACTGGCACATCGACACGGTGAACGGCAGCGCGCGCGTACTCACTGTCGATGCAAATCAGTGGATCGTTCTGCGCTGGGACTTCGGCGCGCAACGCGGCGCCAGAGCAACAGGCGCGGGCGTGCTGGAACTCACCACTGCATCGCTCGCCATCGGTGGCAAGTACATCGAGGCGCTCGGCCAGGACTTCGGCGAGGAGTTCGGCAAGATTCACGTGATTGAAATTCTCGGTGGCGATCCGGACTGGGATCAGCGCACGGTCAGCTACCAGAGCCTGACTCGCGGAGCTAAATACGAAGACGTGTTCAACCCGCAGATGACCATCGATCTCGAGCCCGGCGCGAAGCCCGGCGACAAGGCTTACTTCACGCTGCCGCGTCCCGTGATGCAGCGACTGCTCGATGGCACCACGAAGGGCATTCTCATCCGACCCCTGGGTGCGCTGGCGGCGTCGGTGTACTCGTCCGAAAACCCGGACGGCAACGGGCCGGTGCTGCACTTCAGTACTGCGCCCTGAAGCCCGCAAGAAGGCAAGGGGGAACCATGAACAAGACTCATCGCATCGGTGTCGCGGCTGTCTGCACCATGCTCACGACTGCATGCGCGCTGGCTGCGGATGCACCTTCTGCGCCGCCCACCCGGCCGTTCGATGCACCGGGTGCGCCGCACTTCACCGTGATCGAGGGCAGAGGCGCCAACGCGCCAGCGGACGTGAACGGCAACTTCGTGATCGGACCCGACTACATTGCTGCGCCCGAGCTTGCAGTGAATCCCGCCGTGCCGCAGGGGACCGTGCAGCAGTTCGTCATGGAGTCGAAGGACAGCAGGTTCTACCCGGGCATCGGTCGCGACGTGTTCGGTACGGTCGACCCGGCGAATCCGAAGACGCTCATCGTGGAGACGCACGCCGCGCCATACCAGCGCACCATCACCGTCTACATTCCGCAGCAGTACCAGCGCGGCACTGCAGCCCCCTTCATCGTCACCCATGACGGACCGAAGCTGGGTGCGCCCGACATGATGCTGCCCCATGTGCTCGACAACCTCATTGCCGACAAGCGCGTCCCTGCGATGATCGCCATCATGATCCAGAACGGTGGCGGCGATGCGCAGGGCAGCCAGCGCGGCCTCGAATACGACACGATGTCGGGCAGGTTCGCCGAATTCATTCAGGCGGAAGTGCTGCCGCAGGTCGAACACCATTACGACGTGAAGCTGACCGACGATCCGCAGGGCCGTGCCGCGATGGGCTGCAGTTCCGGTGCCGCCGCAGCCTTCACCATGGCGTGGTATCACCCGCAGTGGTATCACCGGGTCATCAGCTACTCAGGCACGTTCGTGAACCAGCAATGGCCCTTCGATCCGCAGACACCCGATGGCGCGTGGGGCTATCACGGCGAACACGGCCTGATCGCACAGAGTGCAGCAAAGCCGATCCGCGTGTGGATGCATGTCGGCGATCGCGATCTGTTCAACCCCAATGTGATGCGCGATGACATGCACGACTGGGTCGCTGCCAATCACCGGATGGCGACTGCGCTGGCGCGCAAGGGCTATCAATACCAGTACGTGTTCGCGCGCGACTCGGGTCACTGCGACCGCAAGGTGCGCGAACAGACCTTGCCTGAAGCTCTGGAGTGGGTGTGGCGCGGCTTCAAGCAGTGAGGTCTACAGCAGAGCAAGAGAAATCCTGTCCATGCTCTTGCTTCAGGGAATCACATCTGTCCGTTGCGGTTCTCCTGATCCCGACGATCACGGTCCACGCTGGGCAGATTCGTTTGCTGCTCATCAGTCGAACCTCTGTCGCGCGGCGCGCGCCGCAGAGCCTTCCAGGCAATCATCACGACGCCACCTGCTGACCCCGCGCCCGTGAGGGCGTAGAGCGCGGATCCTATGCATGCCGGACACATGGCAATTCTCTCCGGGGGTCAATCTGCGCCGTACTCATCGCGGCGGCGCCACCAGATGCCTGCCTCGTTGCGTCCCTTCGGCGCACGGTCGAGCCACTGATACATGCCCCAAAGACCGTCGAGGCCGCGCGCATAGGTGGAATAGGTGTGATAGACCACGCCGTCTTCGAGCACGAACGCACTCATTCCGGGACGATCGCGCGTGAACGTCGGCGCGTCAGTGCCGCAACTCGCAGCCATCTGCACGACCGGTTCCGGATATTCGCGCTGATCCATCGCGTGACGACCGCGCTGGTAGTTGTACTCAGCCGTGCCGGCCCGCTGTTGATCCGGTGTGACCCAGACACTGAAGTCCGAATTGAAGTCGCTGCCGAACGAGGACGCCCAGGGAAATGTCCAGCCCATACGCTGCTTGTAGGCCTGGAGCTTTGGCAGCGGCGCGCGCGCGACGGCCGTCAGCATGACGTCGTGATTGGCGAGATGCACGGCGATGCCATTGAAACCGTCTGCAATCGACGAACATGAAGCGCAGCCGGCGGTGTAGTCGACGCCGAACATGAAGTGATACACGAGCAGTTGCGAGCGACCGGCAAACAGATCGGCCAGCGAGGCACTGCCGGCATCGGTATCGAACCGATACGGTTTGTCGACCCTGACCCACGGCAGCGCTTGCCGGCGCCGGGCCAGTTCATCGCTCTTGCGGGTCAACTCCTTCTCTGCGGCAAGCAGATCCAGCCGGGCCGCCAGCCATTCTTCGCGGGTTGCAGTTGCATGTGCACTCATTGGCGCTCTCCTCATCAGGTCGGGTTAGATTAGTCAGCGGCGCGCGAACCATGGGAGTGACAAATGTGGCGGGATTTCAGCAAGGCGACAGGGCGTGTACAGCGGCTACCAGGTGCGCAGTTCGCGAAGCTGCAGGTCCGCTGTCTCGACGAGTCCGTTGCCTGCGTGCACGAAGGTCTCCGGGGCTCCGTGATCTGCGTGTGAAATCGCATATGTCCGTTCTGGGCACGCACACATGGATTCGCTGATCACGGCGGCGGCGCGGGCGCTCGCAGTGGGGGATCCGCTGGGGGCGTTGAAACGGGTAGCGCTGCGTGAAGATCCGCCGGCGCTGGCGTTGCGCGGCATCGCGATGGCGCAGCTCGGCGATTTCGCGCGGGCGAGGGCGCTGCTGAAGAAAGCTGCGCGGGCCTTCGGTGCCCGAGAGGCAATGGCGCGCGCAAGATGCATTGTCGCTGAGGCCGAGATCGCGCTGGCATCCCGGGATCTTGCATGGCCGTCCAAGATGCTCGAGATGGCGCAGGCTGTGCTCGAAGAACACGGCGATCATGCAAACGCCGCCCATGCGCACTATTTGCTGGTGCGCCGCGATCTGTTGATCGGACGCCTCCATGACGTCGAACGCGGGCTCGCGGAGATGGATCCGGCATCTCTGCCGCCCGCACTCAAGGCGACGCACTACCTGATCGAAGCGGGCATTGCGATACGACGGCTGCACACCCGCATGGCGCGAACTGCGCTCGCCAAAGCAGCACGCGCAGCGCAGCAGGCCGGCATTCCCGCGTTGATGGCAGAGATCGAGCGCGCCGCCAGCATGCTGGCCGCACCCGCCGCACGTCTGGTTACACGTTCACAGGAGCGGCTGCTGCGCCTGGACGAAGTCGAGTCGTTACTGGCCTCCGGAGCCCTGGTCATCGATGCGTGTCGCTACGCCGTGAGCGATGCGAACACCACGGTTTCACTCGCAAGCCGGCCCGTGCTGTTCGCGCTGGTGCATGCACTGGGCACGGCGTGGCCGGGCGATGTGGCCAGAAATGCGCTGATTGCGCGAGCCTTCCGCACCCGTCATGGCGACGAATCGCATCGCGCCCGGCTGCGGGTCGAGATGGGGCGGTTGCGCGCGATGCTGCGCCCGCTGGCGGGTGTGCATGCCACTGCGGACGGATTCGTACTTGCACCGCGCCCGAAACACGAAGTCGTCGTTCTGGCGCCGCCGGTCGAGGAAGAGTATCCCGCGGTGCTCGCCTTTCTCAGCGACGGCGAATCGTGGTCTAGCTCCGCGCTTGCGCTCGCGCTGGGTACGAGCCAGCGCACGGTTCAGCGCGCGCTCGATTCGCTCGCGGCGGCGGGCAGGATTCAGTCGTTCGGCCACGGTCGCGCACGGCGCTGGATCATGCCGCCGCTGCCGGGATTCGCGACGACCTTGTTACTCCCCGCGCCGCTGCCGGCAGATTAAAAAGGCAGCACGCAAGACGCGGCTGCCAGACGTTCGACGGGTCCGCACCGGTCCCGGCTTCGATGCTCTGCGAGCTCTGTAAGCCGCCGCCATGCCTGAACAGATTCTTCAATGTCTTGTCGGGATGAACACATGAAAAAAGCTACTGCCGAAATCGTCCGTGAATACGGTCCATTTCCCGGCGCCGAACGGATCAATGGCGTCACCTTCGATGGCCGGCATGTCTGGGTTGCCACCGGCGCGCAGCTCACCGCTGTCGATCCGGACAGCGGCAACGCTCTGCGCTCCATTGACGCGCCTTCGCACGCCGGCACCGCATTCGATGGCAAGCATCTGTTCCAGATCGCGGAAGATCGCATTCACAAGATCGATCCCCACACGGGTCATGTGCTCGCAACCATTCCTGCGCCGGGCGGCGGCGCGGATTCAGGCCTGGCCTGGGCGGAAGGCTCGCTGTGGGTCGGCCAGTATCGCGAGAGGAAAATTCATCAGATCGATCCGCAGACCGGTGCCATTCTGCGCACGATCGAATCGAACCGTTTCGTCACCGGCGTCACGTGGGTCGATGGCGAGTTGTGGCACGCCACCTGGGAAGGCGACGCCAGCCTGCGGCATCTGGATGCACGTACCGGTGAGGTGCTCGAGGAACTCGAGATGCCGTCCGGCATCGGCATCTCGGGACTGGAATCCGACGGCAAGGATCGCTTCTTCTGCGGCGGCGGTGGCACCGGCAAGATGCACGCGGTGCGGCGCCCGAAGCGCTGACGGTGCGCACTTGAAGTGAAGAGCGCGCACAGGAGCGGAACTGCCGCAAACGGGCGAACACGCAAAGGAACGACCCAGATTCCTTTGGCGATTTTTGAGCCTGTTTGCGGCGATTCCTGGTGTCTGCGTCAGCTCAGCGCGCCCTTGAACAGCACCAGCATGCGGCCCCAGGCTTTTTCGGCCTGTTCCTCGTCGTACACGCGCGAGTCGGGTGGGCACCAGCCGTGCTGCGCCGGATATACCTCAATCTCTGCGGGCAGATTGGCCTTGTCGAACGCTGCGCGCAGTACGTCCTTGGCTTCCGGCTG
This sequence comes from Povalibacter sp., assembly GCA_035761425.1. Taxonomy (GTDB): domain Bacteria; phylum Pseudomonadota; class Gammaproteobacteria; order Steroidobacterales; family Steroidobacteraceae; genus Steroidobacter. The sequence goes on along the minus strand of DASTRD010000044.1, from coordinate 7,320 downwards.
TTTCTGATCGTCGTTCTGCGCGATGGCGATCAGCGCCTGCGCTTTCATCTTCGGCACCAGCAGATGAGGACTGTCGGGTTTGTCGGTGACCAGGCCGCCGCCATGGAACGTAGCTGCTGCGCCGATCCTTGCAGGCAGCGCCGCCGCCGTGCGGAAGACCAGCGGTCCGCCCATGCAGTATCCGGTCGTGGCGGCCTTGCGTCGCGTGTCCACGGCGGATTGTTTGTCGAGCCAGCTCATGAACGCGGTGGCATCGACCACCGTGCCTTCGGCTGTCAGCGATCCGGCGAGTGCAAACAGTTTCGTGCGCGTATCCGGATCCTGGAAATCGGGATTGTCTGGCGCCGTCGGTGCCTTCTGCTTGCGATAGAACGGATTCACCACCAGCACCGCGTAGCCGGACTCCGCCAGTCGTCTGCCCATCTGCCTGAATGCCGGACGCAGACCGAAAATGTCAGGCCAGATCAGCACGGCCGGCGATTTGCCCTTCGCCGGATGCACGAAGTACGCATCGCAGACACCATCGGGTGTCCTGATCTGCACTTCCGCATCGTTGACCGGCTCAGCTCCGGCGACGCGCGGCAACATCGATACCATGCCCGCACCGATGGCGAGCGCACCGAACCGGCGGCGCGACAATTCGACCTGTCGTTCGTACTGCAGCATGTCGTCCAGGGAATGATCGTCGCACATGAAGACTCTCCGGCAGTGAGTTGCACACGGGACGCGGAGCCTGCGGCTCATGCGTTGCCGCTATCGTCGCTCCTCGAGGGCGATTCGCCAAGCGTTGCCGCTTTCTCATCGTCGCGGGCACTTTGCTGCAGATGCCGACCCGGCTCGCATCGGCTAGCATCGCCGCCAGCAATCTGCGAGATCATCGCAGGGATCCGGACGAAGACGAGGACACATCGATGGCGGAGACGCGGACGTTCCAGTCCAATGCGCAGGCATTCGAATATGCGTGCGAACATCTCGACAGTTCGCTGAAGGAGGGCAAACCGGTGCCTGCCATCGTGCTGGCGGTGCTGGGTCGCATGTGCTGCGTGAAGATCGCCAATGCGGAAGACCGCACGATCCCGTCCGGAACGCTCAATGAATTGCTGGCCCGGACCGATCTGACGCACGTGTGCTTCAGCGCCATGCTTGCCGACAATGTCCCGCAGCTCGCGGCAGGAGATCTGGTGCTGTACACGACCATGCCGGAACTTGCGGCCGCAGGGAAAGCCACTGTCGCCGGCACCATCGTGGCAAAGGTCGTTGCGCCGCACTACAACAGCAAGTCCGGCTGGCAGACCAAGGCGACCGAGCCGCCCGCACCCCCGGTGGTCGAACCTGCCGCCCCTTCGCCGACCGAAGGCTGAACAGCCCTTCGATATGTCGGTGCCGCATCGATGCGGTCGGGCTGTGAATCCGTTCACGCTCGCCGTGCGGCCCTCTCGTTACTTTCGCCGCGGGTAAATCGGCGGGAGCCAGGTATGCGGAGTTTCCATGCGGCCATGCTGATCGGCGCCGTCATGATGCTGATGGGCTGTTCATCGATGAGCGAGAAGGAATGTCTCGCCACGGACTGGCGCACCGTCGGTTACGAGGATGGCGTAGCCGGACGCTCCGGCGATCGCATCGGCAGATACCGCGAGCAATGCAGCGAACATGGCGTTGCACCCAGCCTGTCCGAATATCAGGCGGGTCGCGAACAGGGATTGCGCGAATTCTGCAAGCCGGTGAATGGATTTCGGGTCGGTGCCCGCGGTGCTGCCTACAACGGTGTGTGTCCCGCCGACACCGATGATGCATTCCTCGATGCGTATCAGTCCGGCCGCCAGCTCTACGCGCTGCGTTCACGCGTGAATTCCACGGCGAACGCCATACGTTCGGCGCAGGCGGAGATCGAGCGGCTCGATCAGGATCTGATCACCATCGGCGCGCAGATCATCGACTCATCGACGTCGACCGAACGGCGTGCGCAACTGGTGGTGGACAGCAAGCACATGGCGGAGCGGCGCGGCGAACTGCGTGCGCGCATTCCGGCGATGCAGAACGATCTGGCTGCGTATCAGCGCGAACTGGATGACTACAGCGCCAGCCTGCCGTACGTCGAATAGCGCACGGTCAGATCGCGCAACGTCCTTCGCCGCGATTCCGGTGTGACGTCGCCGGACGATCAGCGCATCGCCGCGCACAGAACCGCGGCCGTCTGCTCATCCATGCGGATGAATTTCATGCCGACGCGAAAGCGGTCCTCGGCCACCTTCGAGCAGTGACAGACGCGGCCGACGAGGCGCAGTTCGGCGGCGGCCCCGCAGGCGTTGATGTCGATGGTGAGGGTGCAGTCCTTGCCGACTTCCAGTCCGGTGGGACTGAAGAAGCCGATGCCGTCGCGTGAGATGTCGGCAGTCTGACCGACCAGCGTCGTACCGTCGGGCAGCGCAATCCGGGCCGTGAGACGCATGACCTTGCGCGGCGCACGGCGCTGCTCCTGCAGGCCGACGCGGGGTCGCTCCGTCAATTCGACGTCCGGATAGCCGGAAATTCCCGAGACCATGTGTGTACTCCCTGTTGTGGCGTAGGGGTTAACGGCAGCCGTTCAGGGATCTTGAGTGTCCGGCGGTGAGCATTCCACCCGAGGAGCCCCGGGGGGAAGCGGCGCGCCCGGCGGCGGTCAATGCGACTTGACACTGCAGGCGGTGGTCGGAAGTCTTCGCACACGTATCCGTCGAGCCCTCGCCGGTGCGGTACGAGCCCCACAGGCAGAGCTCCATGACTGATCCCAGATCGACCGTGCCTGATCCTGACATCGAGGACCGCGTCCTGGTGGAGCAGGTGGCGCTGATGTCGCGACTGACGACGGCGCCGCTGTTCGGCAGCATCGTTGTCGGCGGCATGCTGGCCTGGCTGACTCACCGCGAATACGGCTGGGCAGCGAGCGGTGCGTGGTATGTGCTGCTGATGCTGGTCACGTTCGCACGCTGGCGGATGGCACGCGGATTCCTGTCCCGACCGCGACTCGCTGCCGAAGCACGCAGATGGCGCCGGCTCATGCTCACGCTCGCCGCCGTTGCCGGCGCGGTGTGGTCGATGTCGGGCACTCTGCTGTTGCCGCACGATCCCGAACTGGAAGTGATCATCGCCGTCTTTTTCGTCGGCGCATCCGCGTCCGGCATCGGCTCGCAGGCGCCGGTGCGCAACGGTTACGCCGCATTGCTGATTCCTTTCATTCTCCCGTACGCGATTTCACAGATGCTGATGGGCGGCGACCGGCTGGTGCTGGGCCTCGCCTATCTTCTGTACATCCCGGTCATGATCGTGATCGCCAACCGTCAGACCACCTCCATCCGGCAGAAAATTCGCCTGGCGCTCGAGAACGAGGCGCTGGTGGACGAACTGCGCCGCGAACGCGATCGCACCACGCGGGCCAATGTCCAGCTGCAACAGCAGATTGCCGAGCAGCGACGTTCGGCGCAGCGCATCCGCTCGCTCAACCGGCATCTGCAGTCGCAGACCGCCGAACTGATGGCCGCCAACCGGGATCTGGAAGGCTTCTCGTATTCCGTCTCGCACGATCTGCGCGCGCCCCTGCGTGCCATCGACGGCTTCGCCAGCCTGTTGCGCGATGAGTTCACCGCCCAGGCGATGCCGCAGGCCGATCACTACATCGGGCGCATCCGCGACAACATCGTGCGCATGTCCTCGCTGATCGACGGCCTGCTCGAGTTTGCGCGCTGCGGACGCGAAATCCTGGAGCGCAGCGATCTGGACATGAACGTGCTTGCCGCCGAGGCGGCAGGACATGCGCGCGCTGCGCATGCGGGCGCCACGGCAGCGCAATTCGAGATACGCCCATTGCCGCGTGCGCGGGGCGATGCACGACTGGTGCTTCAGGTCTGGCAGAACCTGCTCGACAACGCGGTGAAATACAGCAGCCGCGTCACGCAACCGATCATCCGCATCGTCGGCCATGAGTTTCCCGACAAGGTCGCTTTCGAAGTCAGCGACAACGGCGTCGGTTTCGACAGTCGTTACAGCGAGTCGTTGTTCGGCGTGTTCCAGCGACTGCACGGCGCAGCCGAATATCCGGGTTCAGGCGTCGGACTTGCGATCGTGCAGCGCATCGTCACGCGTCACGGCGGGGAAGTATGGGCGCGATCCGAGCCCGGGCAGGGCGCCACCTTCGGATTCTCACTGCCCGTGCAGCATGAGCATGCGGTGTCGGATCCCAATCTGGCAGTGCCCGAGCTGACACATTGATGCGTCGCGCAGCGCCATGCTGCTGCAGCTCATCTCGATTCAGGTCGGGTTCGCAGCGGCGGGACGCAGCATCTCGCCGACTCGCTGCATCAGCACATCGCCGTTGAAGGGTTTCTCCAGCAGGACACAGTCGGGCAGCTCCGCAACGCGTTCGCGTGTCGCCCGATTGCCGTAACCCGTCAGGATGATGACGGGGACGTGGCGGCCCGACTCGCGAATCGCATCGATGAGTTCGAGTCCGGTGAGGTTCGGCATGGTCAGATCCGTGATCACCATGCTGAAGCGAGCGCCATCCTCGCGGAATGCCTCGAGTGCGGCGCGCGGATCCGTGAAGCAGGTGCAGCGATATCCCTGACGTCCGAGCAGTGACTGCACGAAATCGACGACGAAAGCTTCGTCATCGACCATCAGAATCTCCTGGCCGCCGCCGCGAGCCGGCACTGAGCGGCGTGCCAGTTCGACCGGACCCTCGACGACGGGAAAATACAGATCGAAGGTCGTGCCGGCGCCGGGCGTGCTGCGTACGCGCATGGCGCCGCCATGGCTGATGACGGCGCCCTGCACGATCGGCAGGCCCAGGCCTGTACCCTTGCCGCGCGGCTTGGTGGTGAAGAACGGATCGAAGATGCGTTCCAGCGTCACCGCATCCATGCCCTGGCCGGTGTCTGCGACCTGAAGATGCATGTGCTGGCCGGGCTGCAGTTCGCGTATCTCCGCAGCGAACTCTTCATCGACATCGATGCGCTCCAGCACCACTGTCAGGGTACCGGAGCGCTCCCCGATGGCATGCACGGCGTTGGTACACAGGTTCAGAACGATCTGATGAATCTGCGAGGCATCCGCCTGCACCACGCCGGACTCGATGCGCTGCACGAGCTGAATGCCGGCCGGAATCGTCGGCCGCAGCAGGCGCAATGCTTCTTCAACCGGCCGGGAGAGATCGAGTGTGACCCGGGCGATCTCGTTGCGACGCGAGAACGTCAGGATCTGACTGACCAGATCCTTGGCGCGGCGACCGGCCGCGCGGATCTGCTCGAGCTCCGCGGCGTTGTCGATCTTCTGTTCGTTGTTCAGGCGCGCAAGTTCGCAGTAACCCAGGATGCCGGTGAGGATGTTGTTGAAGTCGTGCGCGATACCGCCCGCCAGGGTGCCGATGCTTTCGAGCTTCTGTGCCTGCGCCAGTTGTGCTTCCAGCCGTCGGCGGCGCTCTTCCGCGTCGATCCATTCCGTGATGTCTTCCTCGAGCACCAGATGGTGCATGCGCCCGTCCTGACCTTCGATGCGCGATATGGTGGAGCGCACCGGAATGCAGCGCCCCTCGCCATGTTCGATGGCGAGCTGACCGCTCCAGGATTCGCCGCGTTCGAGTGTCGCGGCGATCTCGGCGCGCGTTGCTGCCGTCACGCTGTCCGGGCGCAGGCGGTTGAGGTCGAACCCGGCGAGCTGCGCGATGCTGCGGCCTGTCAGCAGGCAGCCGCGCGGATTGGTGTACTCGATCGTGCCTTCGGGTGAAGTGATGAACAGCGCGACCGGACTCTGTGCGATGGCGCGCGTCAGCACGCGGATCTCGTCCATCTGTTCGGCCAGTTGTCGGTTGGACTGCTGCAGCTCGCGTGTGCGATCGGCGACCAGTCGTTCGAGTCGATTGTTTTCGCGCCGCTCGAGCAACGTGGACAGCCAGATGATCAGCGCAATGATGCCGGCGCCGCCCACGATGTAACCGAACCATGCGAAGGGTGTGTGATACCACGGCGGGCGAATCGAGAACGAGATGGAATCTTCCTGGCCGATCGTGGCGCCCTGACGCGCTCGCAAGTGCAGCACGTAGCGACCCTGTTTGATGCGATCCAGCACGGTGAAGCCGGTGCTGCCCACCGAGATCCATTCGCCGGGGCCGTTGCCTTCGAGCCGGACATCGAAATTGACGGGCACGCCATAGGTGCCGCCGATCGCGTTGAAGCGCGCGACCATCGTGTTCTGGGCAAAGGGCAGTTCGCCGATGGGCTTGTCCAGATCGAAGAAATGCCGGCGGCCCTGGTCGACGCTGAGTTCGGTGAAGCGCGCCACCAGGTGCTTGGGCACCGGAACGGCAATGTTCGGATCGAAGCGCGCCAGCCGGTGTTGCGCATGCAGCCATGCCACGCCACCGTTTTCGAACGTCAGGAAATAGGGCGCAAAGCCGACCGGAATGATTTCCTTCAGCAGCCAACGTTCGCCGCGACGCGTACGGATCTGCAGCTCACCGTCAGCCACAACCCAGAGGCGGCCCTGGGGATCGACCCCGGGACGGCCGAAGACTTTGCTCACGCCGGGCAGCATCGACAGAAAATGATCGCTGGCCACGAAGCGTTGCGTCGCTTCATCGAAGCGCCAGATGCGTTCGCCGGCATTGACGCTGAGCGTGCCGTCGTCGAGAAACAGTTGCGGCCAGCTCGGCGGCAAGCCGTCCTGCACGGTCATGATGCGTGTTTCCAGCTCGCCGTTCTTCTGCGGGCGCACGTAGGCCACGCGGCCGATGCCGAGTTCGACCCAGCTGCGGCCGGCTGCATCCATGACCGGCTTGTTGAAGGTCGCGCCGAGGTCGGGAACGCTCTTGTGCCACCCACGCACGACCTTGTCGCCGTCGCGCTGCAACCAGCCGACTTCGTTGCGTGCCGTGTAGGGCCAGCGGCCGTTGGTGGGCCGGCTCGAGACCAACCGCAGGTAGGGCAGATCGGCGAAGGGTCGCCAGTCGTGCGCCTCGTAGATGAACGCGCCTTGCTCCGTGCCTGCGATCGCCTCACCGATCGAACTGGAGAAGGCATTGACGAAGATGCCCGTGGGGCTGTCCAGCTCGAGTCGCACCATGCGTCCGTTGTCGTCATAGATGCCGCGATACAGACGCCCATCGACGAGCATCCACATCGTGCGACCGAAACGATGCGGGTGCGCCGTTGTCAGTCCGTTGCCGAACTGCGCTTCGAAGTTGGAGAGCCGTGCCGGAAATTGCACGCGCAGCAGGCCTGCGTCGAGCAGTGCCCACAGGACTCCGCCGTGGCCGGGAATCAGTCGGCGAATGCGACCGAAGCGGCTGTC
>DASTRD010000043.1:0-19848 GCA_035761425.1 Povalibacter sp. | reverse complement strand
GGTAAGTATCGGTCCGTCCCAGTGCATGAAACGATGCAGACCCTCGTGGGCGCGAATCACGTCCATGCCCGGGCGCAGCATCAGATGAAACGTATTGCCGAGAATGATCTGCGCACCGATGCCGGTCAGTTCCTCCGGCGTCATGGCTTTCACGGTGCCGTACGTACCCACGGGCATGAACGCCGGCGTCTCGACGACGCCGCGTGGAAAAGTCAGGCGCCCGCGGCGCGCGGCACCGTCAGTGGAAAGCAGCGAAAATTTCATGCAAGTCTCGCAGACACATCGCGCAGTGCCAGGGCCGGAGCCGCGACATCTTCAACAATCTCAGGAATCATCCGGGTTCGACCGGCGGCGTTTGCCTGGTCAGAAACATCGCGTCGCCGTAACTGAAAAAACGATAGCGTTCGGCCACCGCGTGCCGATAAGCGTTCAGCACCGCATCGTACCCGCCGAAAGCACACACCAGCATCAACAATGTGGATTCGGGCAGGTGGAAGTTGGTCACCAGAGCGTCCACCACCCGGAAGCGGTATCCCGGCCGGATGAACAACCGCGTCTCGCCCGCGAACGGTTCGAGAGTACCGTTTGCCGCTGCCGCTTCGAGACTGCGCACCACCGTAGTACCGACCGCGATGACCCGGCCGCCGCGCTCACGGGTGGTGGCCACGGCCTCGCAGACGCGGCGACTCACCTGTACACGCTCGCAATGCATTCTGTGCTGGTCCAGATCCTCGACGCGGATCGACTGGAACGTGCCGGCGCCGACATGCAGCGTCACATAGTCGATACTGACTCCGCGTGTCCTGCATCGTTCGATCAGTTGCTGATCGAAATGCAGCCCTGCCGTGGGAGCTGCGACTGCGCCTGACTCGCGCGCATAGACGGTCTGATAGCGACTCGCATCCTGCGTCTCGGTGCGCCTTTCGATGTACGGCGGCAAAGGCATGGCGCCGTGTCGCTCGAAATAGTCGAGCGGATCCGCGCTCAGTTCGAGTTCGAACAGATCGTCCCGGCGTCCGAGATATCGTGCCTCGACACCGCCGGGCAATTGCACCGGCACCTGCGCCCGCAACGGCTTGCTCGCGTGCACATGCGCGAGGATGCGCCGGCCTTCGAGTATCCGCTCCAGCAGGATCTCGACCTGGCCGCCAGTGGGTTTGACGCCGAGTACGCGTGCCGGAATCACGCGCGTGTCATTGAAGATCAGCAGATCGCCGGCGCACAGCAAGTCCGGCAAGTCGACGAATTTGCGATCGATCGGTCCCTGCGGCGTCAGGTGCAGCAGACGGCTGGCCGAGCGCTCGCTCGCCGGATGCTGAGCAATCAGCTCCGCCGGTAACTCATAGGTGAAGTCGCTGCGCCGCATGGGGCGCGCACGGTAACAGCCTCATGCGGCGCGCGAAAGCGGGAAACGGCGGCGTTTCAGATAGGTTCATCCGATCCCGGAGCGATCACTGTCTGCCGTCTGCCGGCTTCGGGCGGCGGCAACGGGATGGCCGGGGCGACCGCACTGGGCGGATGGGTCCGCTGCCAGCCAGACCGCAGTCGCGGATCCGATTCATCCTTCGGCACGACGATGTCGAAGGTGAGCTGCTTCTTCATCCGCAGCACATTCAGTTTCAGCTTTTCGCCGGACTGATAGGACGCAAGGATCTGCAGAGCGTGCGACGGGCTGGACGGCACCCGGCCATCGATGTCCACCACCACATCGCCCTCCTCCAGCTTGAGCCGGGCATCTTCTGGTGCACGCACGACCAGCAGCCCCTTGTCCGTGCCGAAGTACTGTCCGAGCTTCGGCGTCAGCGAGACAAACTCGGTGGCACCGAAAACGCCGTCAGCACGCGCGAAGGCAAACCCGGGCAGGCGTGCCAGAGTCTGCGGCCCCGGCATCGTCACGCCGAAGAAACGATCCGGCGCCTGACGCGTCACGATCGTCGCGGTCGCCGTCTTGCCGTCGCGCAGATATTTCACCGTGACTTTCGTGCCGGGCTCGACGTCGTTCATCGCGCTCAGCAACTGTCCACGCGGCGACTTCTCCGCCGAGCGTCGCAGCGCAGTGCCATTCACTTCGGTGAGCACATCGCCTGCCTTCAATCCCGCCTCGGCGGCGCCGCCACCCGGGCTGACACTGATCACTTCCACACCGTCGTCACGGCTGTCGTTGCGCGGCGAGCCGATGTTGAGCCCCAGCACGGCCCGGTTTCCCGGCGGGCCAGCGAATGTCATGAAGTGCGGCGGCACCACATCCTCCGACATCGACATGCTGAGATTCGCCACCTCGCGTGCCGCTGCATCCAGACGCTTCTGCGCCTCCTCCAGCTTCTTGCGCGTTTCGGCGCGCGAGTGATCCTTCGCAGCATCATCGGCTGCCGCCGATGCATTCGCCGACAGCAACGCACCCATGAGCACCATAGCTACCGCAGATCCGAATTTTGCTTTGACGGTCATGCTGAAAATCTCCGACTAGAACATTCGTCCGCCTTCGACGTAACGGACCTTGACGAGGGAATCCATGAGATCTACCCGTTCGCGCCACAACTGATAGGTCTGTGCATCGCTGAGCCCCGCATCGGGCGCCCACGAAAGCTGCTGATCCAGCCACTGCACGCGCTGCTCGATGGAATCGATGGTCGCAGCCATGGCAACGCGCTCCACGGCGGGCCGCTCCGGCAGGTGTTCGAGTATTTCGTCGAGTTCGCGCGATTGCGCTACGAGATGCTCGATGGTTGGCGTGTGCGATGCAGGCATGGCGTTCGCGACCGGGGGTTGCGGCTCTTCGTCCTGCACATGCCAGATCAGCAACGCTGCCGCGACGGCAGCGACGCTCGCGACTGTTGCGAACGTGAGGCGCTGTCGACGGGATTGCGGGTGCCGGGCCAGATGCGCACTGACCTGTTCCCAACCGTCGACCGGCGGCTCCGGCATCGGCAATGACTGGAGCTGCTGACGGGTCCGGCGCAGACGTGCGAGTTCGCCTGTGCAGACAGCACAACTTTCCACATGCATGGCGATATCTGCCGCGACGGGTTCACCGTCACGCAGATTCAGCAACTGGTCGATACAGGCGTGCATGGCAGACTCCCCCCGGCGGGCTGGGGCGGATCGGAATCGAGCAGCCTGCGCAGACGCACATGCGCCCGCGCCAGCTGCGATTTGGAAAAACCAATACTGCGGCCCATGAGCTGGGCGATCTCATGATGCTTGTACCCCTCAACGTCGTGCAGCCAGACGATGCTGCGCGTGAGTGCCGGCAACGTGGCCAGCGCGCGCTCCAGATCGGCGGCGGCCATCTGAGTCTCGGGCAGCGGTGCCGGATCGACCGGATCGAATTGACCGCTACCGTCTGCGGTGCGCTCGCTGTCCGCGTCCAGCCAGAGCATGCCGCGATGCCAGGGTGAACGCAGATGCATCAGGCACTTGTTCACCGCAATCGTTCGTACCCAGCCGCCAAAGGCGCCCGTGCCGCTGTAACTGCCGATGTTGCGCAGGACTTCGACGAATACGTCCTGGAAGACGTCATCGGCAGTGGCGATATTCGGAATCAGCCGGCGGATGACTGCATAAACCGGGCGAGCGCAGGTGCGATAGATGATTTCATGCGCGGCCGCATCGCCCGCGACCGCGGCGCGAATGGTGTCCGGTGAAACCTGTATCCCCTGAAATTGCGACATCGCTGTATAGATGCCGGGGCCGGGAAAAAGGTCGCACGCAGGTGGGACTTTTTGTTGATGAGAACGAAGGGCCCGATGGTGCCGGTGGAGGGAATCGAACCCACACTCTGTTGCCAGAATCGGATTTTGAGTCCGACGCGTCTACCAGTTCCGCCACACCGGCCCTGGGGACCTTCGTATCCGTCGCCGGCGAACAGCGTGATCGAGCTGCTTTGCAAGGGAACCGGCAGCAGGCCGGCGGCGACGGGGCGGCAAGTATAAGGAGCGTCGGGGGCGCTGGCTACAGGACCGCAGCGTCGGGCCGACTGGCCCGCTCCTCGACCTCAATGGCAGGAAATGTCAGCAGCTTTACATTGAAGCGTCGATCCAGCAGCTCCGCGATGAGCCGCCGCGGATCCGCCGCAGTGCCGGGTTCGGCCCGCAGCTCGATGTCGTAGTGCGGCGCGTCGAGTCCGATCGCATCGCTGGACACTTCGTTGCGCCTGACGGCATAGGCCCGCACGATGAGATCCCGCAGCGACACGTTGCGACCGAAGACGTAGTCGCCCTGCATCACCATGACCGCTGGCTGCCCTGACGCGCTGGGTCGAATCGATTGTTTGCCGGCAGCAATGACGATGTGCGAGGTCACCAGTACCGTCATGCCATTGGCTATCGGCAGCGCGACACAGGTGAGCAGCACTGCTGCAAGCACGGCACGGCGCAGAAGTCCGTGCCGACGACAATGGCCTGACATGATGCTGTGAATGCGTGCGCTCAGCTCGCCGCCGGTCGCGCCTGACACGCAGGCGTTGGGTGCGCCGATCGCGCCGCGACACACAGTCAGTAATGCTGACGCGTAGGCGTGACGCTCGTTACCTGCATCGATCACGGCTTCATCGCAGGCATGCTCGCGCTCGCGAATGAGTTGCGCCCCGATCCACCAGACCAGTGGATGAAACCAGAACAGCGCTTCGATCATCGCGTGCAGCATCGCCGTGAGATTGTCGCGGCGGCGCACGTGACACAGTTCGTGTGCAATGACCGCCTGAATCTCCGACGGCGCAAGCCTCATCAGCAGATCGGTCGGTATCAGGATCGTCGGGCGAACAATGCCGACCAGGACTGGCTCGCTTACCCGGCGCGACCTACGTACAGGCACATCCGACTCGATGTCACACGGCTCACTCTCGCGCACCAGCCGCCGGCTCTGCAGCCAGTTCCCGAACAGTCGCAGCAACAGTGTGAGACTGACGATTGCCCATGCGGTGAGGATGAATTGCAGCACCGTGTCGCTCAGGCCGCTGACATCGATCGTCGTGGCGACGAGGGGCGCCGCCATTTCCCGGACCATCGGCAGCAGCGAACGCTCATCGGCGACCTGCCAGAGGAATTGATGTCCGAGGACGCTCAGCAGCGCGAACGGAAACAGGAATTTCAGCGAGGCAGCCAGCCACAGACCGAAGCGGATCTGTGCGGAATCCTTGCGTACAAGCAGCGTCAGCAGCCACGCAGCCACCGCGAACCATGTCGATTGCCACAGGTGCACGATGAGTGCGCTCATGTCACTTTTCCTTGCGGGACAACTCGCGCAGCTGTCGTTCGGCCTGGCGGATGTCATCAAGCGTGAGCTTGCCAGTCTCGATCAGGTGAGACATGACGGGCTGTGAGCGTCCGCCAAACAGGGCCAGCACTTCATCCAGCCAGCGCTTCTGGGCCGCATCGCGGGTGACGGTCGCCTCGAATATGTTGGCATTGCCGATTTTCTTGGCTCGCCGCACCGCGCCCTTCGCTTCGAGCCGGTACACCATGGTCTGCACCGTGGTGTAAGCGGGTTTGCCTTTGCGCGGAAACAGGTCGTGAATCTCGCGGACGGATGAGGGCCCCTTGGCCCACAGAGCCTCCATGACCTTCATTTCCAAGCGGCTGAGTCTGGGTGATGCCATGACATATTCACGTGGTTGAACGAATGACAGCCGTAGTATGTCCTGTCAGCGGGTCGTTGCGAAACTAGCGGCTTGCCGACAGGAAGATCTCGTTTCCGCCCCCGGTCCGAACCTGGATTCGCCGACTGTCCAGATAGCGGCGGAAGGCATCGGTGTCCTGCGAGTCGAACTGACCGGTAATGGGAGTCCGTGCCAGCACCGGGTCCTCGATACGGAATCGTGTCTGCGAATAGCGCTCCATCTCGTGCAGCGCATCCTCCAGCGGCGTATCGGCAAACACGATCCGGCCACGCTGCCACGCCGTACGCCGCTCGACTTCCGCGGCAGAAATGACCCTGGGTATCTGCCAGTTGGGCCCGATCGTTCCGCCCTCTCCGGCTGCAAACTCGTGTGGTCCGACGTTGACCCGCAGGCGAATCAGCGCCGGCAGCAGCGGCTGCCAGGCATGGTTTTCACCGACATGTACGCTGCCACGGGTGACGGTGAGTTCAGACCTCTCCTCATCGACGCGATACACATCGAACGCCGCTTCGCCATTGCGAACCTGAAAGAATCGCGACCCCGCCTGCACGGCGAACGGGCGCAACGCATCGCTGCCGGCCTCGACTTGCACCTCCCCTCGCAACAGCAGGACATCGCGCGAGCGGGGCATGTAATGCAGCACCAGCGCCGTCGATGTGTTCATGAGGATGGAGCCACCATCGGGCAGGCGAATCCTCCTGCGCTCGCCCCTGGCCGTCTCGAAGCTCGCATCGGCACGCATCGGATTGCCGTGCTCATCCCAATGCGGCATTACGCGCGAGGCATAGGCAATCACTGTGATGGTGCTCAGCGCAGTGACGGCGAGCGAAATCGCCAGCGTCAGGCGTCCGAAATGACGGTGCGCACGTTCTGAAAAAGTTTCGACGGGCACTACTTCGCCGAGCACGGCGAGAATCTCCGGTCCATGCCAGCGTTTGCACCGCTCCACGATGGCTTCGCGGTGCAGCGCGGGCTTGAGCCAACGGCGCAGCTGCCTGCCTTCTTCGACAGTGATCGAACGCTCGAGCCTTTCGAGCCACAGCGAGGCTTCCTCCGCTGCGCGCGCCTGCTGTTCGAGCGGAACGCCGCGCATGTTCAAATGGCCGCATCTTCCGCCAGGTAGTGCAGCGGCGTGGGCACGAAGGTCAGATCGGTCGCCTCACGCACCGCCAGCCGCATCTGCATTTCCAGCACATCGTGCGGCACCGGATTCTGGTAGCTCGACAGACAGCGCTCGATGGCGACATCCGCAGAAACGCGATCGGTGCGCACCATGCGATAGACCTTGACCACCAGCGCCTCGGCGGCACCCGGCGTCAGCAGAATCGGCAGCGCTTCCATACCTGACAGCGCTTCGGAGGAGACTGCGAGTTCGTAGCGGCGCGTCAGTGCTTCGAGCAGTGCGGCACTCTCAGCGCGCGTACTGGTGGGCAATATGGGAATACGCAGGTCCAGTCGCCCCGGCCGTTTCAGATCGACCTCGATGAGATCGGGTCGCGAAGAGGCCAGCACCCACATCACCCTGCCGCGATTGTCGGAGTCGGCCATCTCCTGCGCGATCATGGAATAAAGCCGTCCGGACAGCCCACCATCGCCGATGCCTGAATCGCGCCGACCCAGCGTCTGATCCGCTTCGTCGACGAAGACGATGCAACGACCGAGTGCACGGGTCAGGCGAAACAGCTTTTCGAGGTTGCCTTCGCTCGAACCGATCCACTTGTCGCGGAAATTTCTGAGCTTCACGACCGGCACGCCCACCTCGCCAGCGAGGCACTCGACCAGAAATGTCTTGCCGGTCCCCACCGGCCCGCACAACAGATATCCCATCGGCAGCGCTTTCAGATCGTTGCTGCGCCAGAGCTCGATGTCCTGACGCAGCCAGCGCTTGAGCGCTTCCTGGCCGTGGTAGTCGTTCAGAGTCCGAGTCGATTGCAGGAACTCAACCAGGCCCGCAGCATCGTGCTCGACCATTTCCTTCTTTACTGCAGCCAGCTCCGTCGCCGCGACCACCTGTTGTCGATAGGCACGCACCTTGGCTAGTTGCTCCAGCGTGCGAATCGAGACGCCGGTCATCGAACGCGCAAGTTGCTCCAGGTCGAGCGCACGCGGCAGCGTCCGGGGATGCTGTTCGCGCAGGATCGACAACGCTGCCAGCAATTCGCCGGCCGAAGGCAGCGGTACCTGTATCGCTGTCACATGCGGCGCGGCGGCGATGAGCGGCTCGACATCCACCAGGTTGTCCGACAGCAGCAGCGTTGCAAGCGGCAGCTGCGCGAACGGATCGTTCGCACCCCATTCGCGCACGACAGCGGTAATGGCCCCGTGCTCGAACCCTTCGCCGTTGGCGGGCAGCACCTGGCCCGCGGAACGCACGATCACGACGACGCGCACTGGCTCGCGCTCCTTCACGGCTGCGATGTTGGCGAGGTAACGCAGGTAGCGACTCACGAAACGAAACGCACCGAGCGGATCGTCGGGCAGACTGCGCAGTGCAGAGGGCACCCAGTCGGCAAGCAGTTCGCCACCGCGGGCCACACCGAGCCCGTTGCCGAGATCGTAGGTGAACACCACATCGAAGTCCGCGAACAGTTCGTCCCGGATGTACTGCTCGACATTGACGAGTTGCCCGGCGGACGGCATCCGGTCGCTGACGTTGCCATGAACCACGAACTGTCCCGACGCGCGACTATCGAAGGCCAGGCGCAATTGAGCGGCCCAGCCGGGTGCATTGCCTGTGTTCATCTCAGTATCCCTGGTGCGACGACCTACCGTCTGTGTAGTTCACATTACTACATCTGTAGTTTTATATTCAAACAGACGCAGCCGTCCTGGTTAACGGCGCAACACTGTCGATCAGAAGCTCAATGAGCAGCGGGCAGCAAAGTCACCAGGCCGGAGCCAGAATGCGATGGGCTGAAGAAAGCCGATCCACAGAATGCGTGGACACTGGTCGCTCGTGGCGACGCTGCCCGGCAATGGACGCGTTGAAGAGAGCCCGCCAGATCAGGTCTGGGCCATGCCCCGTTCGAGGCTGATGGGAGGCGAATGCAGTTGCGCCCGCAATGACAACCAGCCAATGGCGGGCGTCATATCGGAAAAGATCCGGAGCTGCTCGCGCTGCACGACCGGCTCGCTGATCTGTTCGAACATGCGCACCAGCCCGAAGGCAAGCTGCCCGCGCACGATGACCGCGTGCTTGCCGATGGCGCCGAAGCGCGCCAGAAAGCAGGCATAGTCCTGGGCATCGTCGTACGTCAGATCCAGCGTTGCATGACGCAGATCCGTCAGGACATGCAGCCCTTCGCGAAACAGCGGATCGTTGCGCACGCCGAGCGCCAGCATGCGCAACTCGCGGGCACTGACCATGCCTCGCAGGCGCTGTACGACCAGATTGCGGGCTGGAAGAATCGTGTGGACAAACTCGCCCGCATCGACGCCGCACGCACCGGAATGCGCTTCCTGGCGATCCCGGCCGAGATCCCGAGCGAACTGGGCGGCGGACATGACTGCGGCCATAAGTTGACTCCTTGCGTGCGGCTGCGTTGCCGACGCTCCCCCGGAGAAACCTGCGCGAGCGTTCTTTTCATCGACGCCAGGCCGACTCACCACTGGTGAAATCGGACCCATTGCAGTCGATGCGGTCGACCTTACGGAGCCATTGGCCAGTCCGCAACATATTTGTCCTACAACATCGACACCGTCACAGATTCGGACCCGCAGGCCCGGCGCAATTGCCGCGAATTCAAGGTTTTTTTCTACGCACGCGGCTGCTGTGCGACACTTGCCGGGCAGGAGAGACCATAAAATTGGCCAGTCCACTTGGCTGGCTGACGTGCTGCTCCATCCCGGGACAGCGGCGAGGAAGAACGGCTACAGCACGCGCAAGTCCCTTCCGCAGCGCTGTTTCGATTACTTGCGGCAGAGGCGCACCTGGATGCGTCACGGATGCCCACGTGCCGATTGCTTCCTTGACTTGGAGCTGCCGGCACGCCAAATTGGCCTGACCACTATCTTGAAGAGTACGCATGAACACGATCGTTGATGCCCGCGTCATTGTCACCTGCCCCGGCCGTAATTTCGTCACGCTCCGGATCGAGACCCGCTCGGGCGTGTATGGACTGGGAGATGCCACCCTCAACGGACGCGAACTTGCCGTCGCCAGCTATCTCACCGATCACCTCATCCCCTGCCTGATCGGTCGCGACGCTCATCGCATCGAGGATATCTGGCAGTTCTTCTACCGCGGGGCCTACTGGCGGCGCGGTCCGGTCACCATGACCGCGATTGCTGCCATCGACATGGCGTTGTGGGACATCAAGGCCAAGCTCGCCAACATGCCGCTGTATCAATTGCTCGGCGGCGCCAGCCGCGAGGGCGTGATGGTCTACGGCCATGCCAACGGCAACGACATCGACGAAACCGTCGAGCAGGCGCTGAAGTATCAGCAGGCCGGTTACAAGGCCATCCGCCTGCAAAGTGGCGTGCCCGGGCTGCGCTCCACCTACGGCGTCTCGGGCGACAAACTCTTCTACGAACCGGCCGACAGCGCCCTGCCCACCGAGAATCTGTGGTCCACGAGCAAGTATCTGCCCAACGTGCCGAAGCTCTTCGCGGCCGCGCGTGAAGCGCTCGGCTGGGATGTGCATCTGCTGCACGATGTGCATCACCGTCTGACGCCCATCGAAGCCGGTCGGCTCGGCAAGGACCTCGAACCCTTCCGCCCCTTCTGGCTCGAAGACGCCACGCCTGCGGAAAATCAGGCCGGCTTTCGTCTGATCCGTCAGCACACGACCACACCGCTGGCCGTGGGTGAGGTGTTCAATTCGGTCTGGGATGCCAAGCAGCTCATCGAGGAGCGGCTCATCGATTACATCCGCACCACCGTAGTCCATGCGGGCGGCATCAGCCATGTCCGGCGTATTGCGCATCTGGCCGAACTGAACGGCGTGCGCACGGGCTTTCACGGCGCGACCGATCTTTCCCCGATATGCATGGGCGCTGCCCTGCACTTCGATCTGTGGGTACCCAACTTCGGTATCCAGGAATACATGCGCCACACCGCCGAGACCGACGCAGTGTTCCCTCATGCCTACACTTTCGCCAACGGCGATCTGCATCCCGGCGAGGCCATCGGCCACGGCGTCGACATCGACGAAGCACTGGCAGCCAAATATCCCTATCGGCCTGCCAGCCTGCCCATCAACCGCCTCGAAGACGGCACCATGTTCGACTGGTGATCGGGGCAGGCTGCTGCCGCTGGAGCAGTTGCTCGCGTAATCTGCACGAATGAAATTCTGTTCCAGCTGCGCGGCGCCGGTTGAGCTGATCGTCCCCGAAGGTGACCACCTGCCGCGCTACGTCTGCACCTCGTGCAGAACCGTCCACTATCTCAATCCGCGCATCATCACCGGCTGTGTGCCGGAATGGGAAGGCAAAATCCTGTTGTGCAAACGGGCCATCGAGCCGCGGCTCGGCTACTGGACATTCCCTGCAGGATTCATGGAGAACGGCGAAGCCGTGCAGGACGGAGCCGCACGTGAAGCCGTGGAAGAGGCGCTGGCGCGGGTTGAGATCGGCTCACTGCTCAGCATCGTCAATGTGATTCGTGCCCATCAGGTACACATCACGTTCCGCGCCCGGCTGCTGGACCTGAATTTCGGCGTCGGCCCGGAGAGCCTGGAAGTCGGTCTGTATGACGAAGCGGACATTCCATGGCAGGACATTGCTTTCATGAGCGTCGAGTTCGCGCTGCGGCGATATGTGCAGGACCGGCGCGAGGGACGCGAAGGGGTCCACTTCCGCGACATCGACTGGCAGGACGGTCAGCCGCTGCTGCGGGACCGATAGCGCCTTCGGCGAAATACGGCCTTTCTCTCGCAACGAGACCGATCACTCGTCACTGCGCAGCCGTTTTGGCACAATACGCGGCCCGCCCGCGCTCCACCGCGGCGGACCCGATGTTCCGGAGCTCTCAATGACCTTTGTCGTCACCGAAAACTGCATCAAGTGCAAATACACCGACTGCGTTGAAGTCTGTCCCGTCGATTGCTTCCACGCAGGGCCGAATTTTCTGGTCATCGATCCGGACGAATGCATCGATTGCACGCTGTGCGAGCCCGAATGCCCTGCCGAGGCGATCTTTTCCGAAGAGGAATTGCCCGCCGGCCAGGAACACTTCAAACAGCTCAATGCCGAACTCGCGAAACAGTGGCCGGTGCTCACTGAGCGCCAGCCGGCGCCACCGGATGCCAAGGAATGGGACGGCAAACCCGACAAGCTGAAGCTGCTGGAAAAATAATCCGCAAGCGCCGATGAAAAAAAAAGCCCGCGAAAGCGGGCTTTTTTATTGCACAGGAGCAGCTGATCGTCATCAGTTGCTGGCTGCCTTGCCAGCGCCGGCAGGTTTCGCCGCGGCGACACGCAGCTCCTCGAGCTGCTGCACCATCTCCGCGGGGGCGAGATAACCGCCAATGTAATCGCCACTCGCCGTGAAGATGGCCGGCGTACCGCGTACGCCAAATTCCTCGCCGAGTTCGTACTGCTTGGCCACCGGCGTGGCGCCGCAGTGGGACTGAATCACCTGCCCCTGCTTCGCCTTGGTCAGCGCAGTATTGCGGTCCTTGGAGCACCACACAGCCTCCATCTTGCTCCAGTCCGCTGTACCCGGGCCCGCACGCGGATAGGCCATGTAACGCACGCGCACGCCGAGCTTGTTGAGCTGGTCGATTTCGCTGTGAAGTTTGCGACAGTAGCCGCACTCGACATCCGTGAAGACGGTGATCGTGTATTTGGCGTTCGCGGGTCCGAACACGATCATGTCGCGCTCATCGAGCCTGGCGAGTGTCTTGCTGCGTGCCGTGTTGCGACTGGCTTCCGTGAGATTCGTACGCGAGTCGACCTCGTAGAGATCGCCGCTGAACAGGTACCGTCCATCGGCGCTGACATACGCGGTGTCTGCGCCCATGCCGACCTCATAAACACCCGCAACTGGAGAAGGTTTGATCTGCTCGGCCTTCACACCGGGAAACTTCGCAGCAATTGCAGCGCGTGCGTCCTTGTCGGCCTGGGACGAATCGGCAGCGTTGGCGCCCGCCACCAGCAACAGCGCAACTGCACACAAACCGGATATCAATTTCTTCATCGACGCTCCTGGACAGGTCGCCGCGGCTGCGGCCAGCGATCGGTCGCGCTGCGGCTCTGTGGATTGGACGCCGCTGCGACACCTCGAGTTCAGTCAGTCTAGGGTCGGGCGATATACCCGTCTACTGGGACTTCAGGGAAGACCGCATGAGACGGCGGATCATTACAAGGATGGAAGGTCTGTCGCTCGGCGCGGACGCTACGTAGCGGCACCCGCTCCTGAGACTGCGCAATGAACTAGCCGCGCGGATGATGCTGCGCGTGCAGATCCTTCATGCGCTCACGCGCCACGTGCGTATAGATCTGCGTGGTCGACAGGTCGCTGTGCCCGAGCAGCATCTGCACGACGCGCAGGTCGGCACCGTGATTGAGAAGATGTGTGGCGAAGGCATGTCTCAGCGTGTGCGGCGACAGTGCCTTTTCCACGCCGGCCTTCTGCGCGTACCTCTTTATGATGTGCCAGAACGCCTGGCGGGTCATGCGATCGCCGCGTCGGGTCGGGAACAGGAAATCGGTCTGACGTTCGAGCAGAATTTCGAGCCGCGGGCCATTGATGAATCTTTGCAGCCACTGCACGGCTTCTTCGCCGAGCGGAATAAGCCGCTCGCGGTCGCCTTTGCCGACGATGCGCAGCACGCCCTGGTTCATATTGACCTGGCCCGCCCTGAGATTGACGAGTTCGGAGACACGCAAGCCTGTCGCGTAAAGCACTTCCAGCATGGTGCGGTCGCGATGACCGAGCGGCTGGTCAATCTCCGGCGCCGCGAGCAACGCCTCGACCTCTTCTTCGGTCAGCGACTTCGGCAGGGAACGACCGATCTTCGGCATCGCGATCTGCGCGGTCGGATCTTCGGTGATGGCGCCTTCGCGAACCAGATAACGATAGAAGCGGCGGAAGCTGGAAAGCTGACGCGCTGTAGAACGCGGACGCGCACCGGACTCGACGCGCCAGGCAATGAACGCCAGAACGTCGGCACGCCGTGCCGTCATGCCCGAGCCGCCGCGCACTTGCAGCCAGCGGTCAAGCGCTGTCAGGTCAGCGCGATAAGCGGAAAGCGTGTTCGGCGAAAGCCCGCGTTCCATCCACACGGCATCGAGAAACCGATCGATCGCCGCCACGGACGGAGTCTGCGGCGTTTCTTCGCCTGTCCTCGCGTACACTGATGCTTTCGTAACGGTGGTCATCGCCTTCAACAGATTGCGCAAACCGCACGGATCGAAATCAGCGATCCGCGCACGAACTTGCAATGTCGGCAGTATGCGTAGGGGGTTGCCGGCCTTGGAGTGACAGTTATCACAGAACGTTTTTGGTGTTTACATAAAGAGAACCAGTTCACAGAAATTGCCCTCATTGACCCGCGGATGTTCCCGCGACCCCTGATTTCATTCACCCGGATCCCCTGCCCCGACACGATGTCGATGAACCCTCTGCAACCTGTTCGCTGGCTGTTCGAAGCGATTTACGGCCTCTACGCTGTCATTGTTTTCCTGATCCTCGGATTCGCGGCTTTCCTGCTCGTGCTGATCCCGGGACTCAACATCAACACCAGACGCGGCATCGCTCACGGCGTGGCGCGCGCATTCTTCGTCTGTGCCGGCATTCGTATCCGCACTCTGAATGCCACGGGGCTGCCAGCGGGTCAGTGTGTCGTGGTCGCGAATCACGCCAGCTATCTCGACGGCGTGGTGCTCAAGGGTGTGCTGCCGGCGCGTTTCAGTTTCGTGATCAAGAAAGAAGTATCACGCGTGCCGCTGGCGGGGCTGTTGCTGCGTCGCATCGGTTCGGAGTTCGTCGATAGGTTCAATCGTCACGCGGGCGGACTGGACGCCCGGCGCATCATCAAGGCCGCCGATGCCGGCCAGGCGCTGGCCTTTTTCCCCGAAGGTACGTTTCTCGCCGAACCGGGTCTCGGCAAATTCCACACGGGTGCTTTCGTGATCGCAACGCGTGCGCGCCTGCCGGTGGTCCCTGTGGTCATTCGCGGGACTCGCCGCATTCTGCCAAGCGGTCGCTTCCTGCCGCGCCCGGGTCGGATCGAGATTGAAGTCCTGCCGACAATTGCGATTCCCGCGGAGGTTGAATCCTCCGCTGCTGCCACGATGATCCGGGATGAAGCGCGCGCCAGAATTCTTGCTGCACTGGATGAACCGGACCTGGGCGCGAGCGGCGAGAGCGTCGCAACCTTCGAGAAGGTCCGTCAGCAGTAGATCCTTGCTGCACGTGCGCTTGACCCTGGCTTGCAGCATTGGTTACAAGCCCGCCACTTCTTCCGCTCACCCGAGGTTTCTGCCATGAGCGACGTTTTCATCGTTTCCGCCCGACGCACTCCCATCGGTGCTTTTCAGGGTGCGCTGGCTCCGCTCTCCGCTCCGCAACTCGGCGCTGCAGCTATCGAGGCCGCTGTGCAGGACGCGGGTATCGCGCCGGATCACATTGAAGAAAGCATTCTCGGGTGCGTGCTGATGGCCGGCATCGGCCAGGCGCCAGGACGGCAGGCCGCCCTGGCTGGCGGCATTCCTCAGCGCGTTCCGGCGACCACCATCAACAAGATGTGCGGTTCCGGACTGAAGGCAATCATGATGGCCAGCGATCAGATCCGCGCCGGCAACGCCGGCATCGTGCTGGCTGGCGGCATCGAATCCATGACCAATGCGCCATACCTGTTGCCGAAAGCCCGTGCAGGATTGCGCATGGGGCATGCGGAAATTCTCGATCACATGTTCTTCGATGGTCTGCAAAGTCCATTCGACGGCAAGATGATGGGTCACTTCGCGGATGCGACAGCAGCGAAGTACGGCTTTACGCGCGAACAGCAGGACGCTTTCGCTGCGGAATCCGTGCGTCGCGCGCTCGCCGCCGTCGAGGGCGGCAGATTCGCCAACGAAGTGACCGCGGTCACGGTGAAGGATCGCAAGGGCGAACGAATCATCGACCGCGATGAAACGCCGTTCACCTGCGACATCGCGAAGATCCCCAGGCTGAAGCCTGCATTCAACAAGGACGGCACTGTCACCGCTGCGAGCTCATCCTCAATCTCCGACGGCGCAGCCATGGCGGTTCTCGCCAGCGCGTCAACGGTGAGGAGTCGCGGGCTCAAGCCCATGGCACGCATCGTGGCTTACAGCAGTCACGCGCAGGCACCAGAGTGGTTCACCACTGCACCTGTCGGTGCGATGAAATCGGTGCTGGAAAAAACCGGCTGGCGCAGCGCCGACGTCGATCTGTACGAAATCAACGAAGCTTTCGCATGCGTCGCCATGGCGGCCATCCACGATCTCGGTCTGGATCACGCGAGAGTCAATGTGAACGGCGGCGCCTGCGCACTGGGCCACCCGATCGGCGCGACTGGCGCGCGCATCGTGACAACGCTGGTTCATGCTTTGAAGAACCGCGGCGGCAAACGCGGCATCGCGTCCCTGTGCATCGGCGGCGGTGAAGCGACAGCGATCGCGGTCGAACTCGTCTGATCGGATATCGAGGGATTGCCGCAAAGGGACTCCGGGCTTCCCATCGGAAGCATCAAGAGTGCACGAGGAGATCGCGAATCACGGCGGAGGATAGAGAGTAGTCGCGAGCGCTACCTCGCTCCTTTTCGATCGTCATTCGGTATCCCGATCTCAGACGGATACCACCGCGTCCGGTGGAATGCCCGCCACCTCGTAGCCGCGTTTGAAATCGCGGACGTGTTTGGCCATCCATTTGCGCGCTTCGTCCGCATCCCGGCTCTGCAATGCGTTAATGATTTTCTGCTGTGCACCGATGATGCGCGAGCGCGCCTGCGGCACGCGATCGATCATCAGCGCCAGCGACGGCGCCAGCACCTGCGCCAGGGAGTGTTTCGCAAGCACCAGCACATGGTTGCGCGAACACGCGCCGAGCAATTCGAAAAAATCTCCGACGAGATCCACGGCGAGTGCCGACTCGCTGGCGGCGTTGAAGGCCTGATGGATCTGCGTCAGCGCATCGATGTCGGCCTGCGTGCGACGGGTCGCCGCGAGCGCCGCCACTTCCGGTTCGATGACCATCATCGCCTCCCACACATCGACAAACGACACCTCGTGCAGCACCAGCGCCTGCCGCATGCCTGAGGCAATCTTGTCGACGTGCGGTCGGCTCACCACCATGCGCTTGGCACCGGGCGGCCGCATGATGAGTCCGGCGCTCTCCAGTTGACGCAGCGCTTCGCGCACGGTGGAGCGATGCACCCGGAACTGCTGCGCCAGATCCATCTCGGCGGGCAACGGATCGCCGCCCTTCAAGGCGCGCGAAAGAATCTTGGCCTCGATCGCGGCCGACACCCTGGTATACGCAGGCTCACGTTCCACCGGCTCGAAGAGATTGCCGGACAACACAGGCGGCGGGTTTTCCGCAGGACGGCTTGCTGACCCGCCGCGGCGGCCGCGGTCCCTGGATACAGTTTTTGTGCGCGTTGACATATGGACGGATTGTCCGACAATGGGACATCTTTCTCAATGGGAACGGGGCGTCGGCACGGGACTGCAAGGTCAGGCATCGAGGGGACTTCCTTCTTCGTCGTCCTTGTACAGAGCCTGCCTGCGACTGTCCTTCCCACGGAGCAACGCGTGACGGAATTCGATTTCGGACTGGGCGAGGACATCGACGCGCTGCGCAGCACGGTTGCACAATTCGCGCAGGAACAAATCGCGCCCAGGGCCCGGAGCATCGATCGGGACAATGAGTTTCCACGCGACCTGTGGCCGCAGATGGGCGAACTCGGCCTGCTGGGCCTGACTGTCGAAGAGGAGTTCGGAGGCTCCGGCATGGGTTACCTGGCTCACGTCGTGGCGATGGAAGAGATCAGCCGCGCATCCGCTGCGGTCGGGCTGTCCTACGGTGCACACTCGAACCTGTGTGTGAACCAGCTCAGACGCTGGGGCACTGCGCAACAGAAACAGAAATATCTGCCGAAACTGATCAGCGGCGAGCATGTTGGAGCGCTTGCAATGAGCGAACCCGGCGCGGGCTCCGACGTCGTGGGCATGCGCACACGCGCCGAGAAGCGCAGCGATGGCTACGTGCTGAACGGTTCGAAGATGTGGATCACCAATGGTCCGGTTGCAGAAACGTTGGTCGTATACGCCACCCTCGACCCTTCCCTCGGCCCGCGCGGGATCACGGCCTTCATCATCGAACGTGGCATGAACGGGTTCGCGTCAGCGCAGAAGCTCGACAAGCTCGGGATGCGCGGCTCCGATACGAGCGAACTGGTGTTCCGCGATTGTTTCGTCCCGGCAGCGAATGTCCTGCACAAGGAAGGGCTCGGTGCGGAAGTTCTCATGAGCGGCCTCGACTACGAGCGCGTCGTACTCGCCGGCGGTCCGCTCGGCATCATGCGGGCGTGTCTCGATGAAGTGCTGCCATATGTGCATCAACGCAAACAATTCGGGCGACCGGTCGGCACCTTCCAGCTCATGCAGGCGAAGATTGCCGACATGTACACGACCATGAATGCGTGCCGCGCATACGTGTATGCGGTGGCGCGAGCCTGCGATCGTGGACAGATCACACGATTCGACGCCGCCGGCTGCATTCTGCAGGCCAGCGAACGCGCAACCTGGATGGCGCTCGAAGCGATTCAGGCGCTCGGCGGCAATGGCTACATCAACGACTACCCTACCGGTCGACTGCTGCGCGACGCAAAGCTGTACGAGATCGGCGCGGGCACCAGCGAGATCCGCCGCATGTTGATCGGACGTGAATTGTTCGAGGCCACCGCATGATTCCCACGCGCGTGGATCGGGACTCCGAAGCGTTTCACACCAACGCCGCCTACATGCGCGGTCTGGTGGCAGAACTCAACGAACGCCTCAGCGTGGCTGCACTGGGCGGCGGCGAGGAAGCACGACGCAAACACACTGCACGCAACAAGCTCCTGCCGCGCGATCGGGTCGAGGCACTCATCGATCCGGGCAGCCGCTTTCTCGAATTCTCGGCGCTGGCCGCGAACGGCATGTACGACGGCAACGCACCTGGCGCCGGCATCATCACCGGCCTGGGCCGGATTCACGGGCTCGATGTGGTGATCGTGGCCAATGACGCCACCGTCAAGGGCGGCACCTACTTTCCCATGACGGTGAAGAAGCATCTGCGGGCGCAGGAGATCGCCGCGGAGAATCGTCTGCCCTGTCTGTATCTGGTCGATTCGGGAGGCGCCTTCCTGCCGATGCAGGACGAAGTGTTTCCAGATCGCGATCACTTCGGACGCATTTTCTTCAACCAGGCGCGCATGTCGGCACAGGGTATTCCGCAGGTCGCCGTCGTCATGGGTTCGTGCACCGCCGGTGGTGCGTACGTTCCCGCAATGTGCGATGAAGCCATCATCGTCCGAAAACAGGGCACCATCTTTCTCGGCGGCCCTCCCCTGGTACGCGCGGCCACCGGCGAGATCGTCGATGCCGAATCACTCGGCGGTGGCGATGTTCACACGCGCATTTCCGGCGTGGCAGATCAGCTTGCCGACGATGACGCACACGCGCTGCAGCTTGCGCGCGATACGGTGCGGCATCTCGGCCGACGCCCGCGGCCCTGGCTCGAGCAACAGGAAATCCGCGAACCGGTTCACGACGTCGAGGACATCTACGGACTGATTCCGCGCGACACGCGCTATCCCTACGACGTGCGAGAAATCATTGCGCGCATCGTGGACGGCTCCGAGTTCCACGAGTTCAAGCCGCTGTACGGCAAGACACTGGTCTGTGGATTCGCGCACCTGCATGGATTTCCCGTCGCCATGGTCGCCAACAACGGCATCCTGTTCTCGGAGTCCGCGCTCAAAGGCGCGCATTTCATTCAGCTCGCCAACCGTCGTGGGGTGCCGCTGATCTTCCTGCAGAACATTACGGGTTTCATGGTCGGCAAGAAGTTCGAACACGGCGGGATTGCGAAAGACGGGGCGAAGCTGGTGACCGCCGTAGCCTGTTCGCGCGTGCCGAAGTACACCGTGATCATCGGTGGCTCATTCGGCGCCGGGAACTATGCGATGTGCGGGCGCGCCTACGGACCGCGCATGCTGTGGATGTGGCCCAACGCACGCATCTCGGTCATGGGCGGCGAACAGGCGGCGCAGGTG
>DASTRD010000042.1:0-3093 GCA_035761425.1 Povalibacter sp. | reverse complement strand
GCCGTCATGAAAACGACCTGCTTCGGCGCCATGAAGCTTTCCAGATGCGCCAGGCAGTGTTTGATGACATCCCGCTCCGTCCAGACATAGCCTTCTTTCAGCACCACGAACGCCTTGACGGCTTCCCCGAGCACTTCGTCTGCGACGCCGATGACTGCGGCTTCGAGCACGCCCTCGAGCTTGTAGAGGACGTTCTCCACTTCACGTGGACTGACCTTCTCGCCACGACTCTTGATGATATCGTCCTTGCGCGCCACGAAGTACAGATAGCCTTCCTCGTCCGTGCGGAAAATATCGCCGGTATGAAGATGCATTTCGCCCGGCAGATCGCCCGGTTTCAGTCGCTCAGCGGTCTGCTGAGGTTTGCGCCAGTATCCGCGCATCACGTGACTGCCGCGAACGACCAGTTCACCGGTGCTGCCATTGGGCAGCCGCTGTCCGTGCTCATCGATCAACCACACTTCTTCGTTCGGCATGCCCTTGCCAACGCTCATGGGACGAACGTCGAGCTGATCCGGTGGCAGGTAGGTAACGCGCTTGCATTCGGTCAGCCCATACATCGAAAACAGTGTGGCCGTCGGGAACGAAGCTCGAATGTCACGGATCTGCGCCTCCGACAACGCGGCCGCGGTATTGGTGACCAGGCGCAGAGCGCTCAGGTCGTAATTACGGAATGACGACAGGTTGAGCAACATCGAGAACACGGTCGGTACGCCGGGCAGCACGGTCACTTTCTCGCGCACCATGGTTTCCAGCACTTTGACGGGGAATGCCAGCGAGCGCTGCAAGACAAGTGTCGCTCCGACTCGACTGGCCATCAGAATCTGATAGAGACCATAGTCGAATGCGACCGGCAGAACGTTCAGGATGATGTCGTCCGGAACCAACCCGAGATAGGTGCTGATGGACGTTGCGGCCGTCACCATATTGAGGTGCGTCACCATCACGCCCTTTGCATCCCCGGTCGAGCCCGACGTGTAGATGATGCTGGCCAGATCCTGGTCGATCGTCGGCGGCTGCTGCAACTGCCCACCCTCATTCGCGACGGCATCCGCAAACGACGTCACAGGACGCCCCGCCACAGTCGTCGAGGGCGGCTGGACCATGACGAGTGTCCGCAATGCGCCAACCCCCTGCAATGCCTTGGCCAGTGTTTCGGCGAACGTTCCGTGCGCAATCAGAGAATGGGCTTCGGAGTCATTCAGGAGGTACGTCAGTTTGTCTGCCTTGACCTGGGGATTGACCGGCATGAACACGCCGCCGATCTTCAGGGTCGCGAAAATACTGACCACCGCTTCGACACAATTCTCGAGATAGATGGCAACGCGATCACCACGCTGTACCCCGGCTGACTGCAGTGTCCGCGCCAGTGCATGCGCCTGCGAGTCGAGATGCGCATAGGTATACCGTTGACCATCGCAGATCAGTGCGACATGGTCGCCGCGCTCGCGCGCATTGCGTTCGAACCAATGGTGTAACAGCATCCTCAGGATTCCACGGCCATCAGCGGTGAGACGTTCATTGGTGTTGCATGACTCATGTCATCGGCGCGCCGGCCACGCACGAACAGTTCGTCCACCAGCATGGTGGAGAGAATCCCGACGAAGGCCATATTGTCGGAGAAGCCGATGACTTTGCCGGCGCGGCACTTGTTGACCAGCTTGGCCACAGCCACGGGCTCGAAATACCCTGCTTCTCGCAGCCTCGCCTCGCTGAGCAGATCGTTGACGTATTCGACCGGCTGGGAGTTCACGAAGAACGACTCGCTGTCGGGTGCCCGATATGGCTGCTTGGTGCGCCGAGCAATGTCATCCGGCAGCAGCCTGCCGACGGTGCGCTTCAACAGATACTTCTCAGTCAGCCCGCGGATCTTCAACCACGGCGGCAGCCGATTGGCGAACTCGATGACCCGGTGATCCAGAAACGGGAACCGCCCTTCGATGGAATTTGCCATGGCCACGCGATCGCTCTGCGAGTTGAGGAGATAGCCGCTCAACAGCGTATGGGCCTCGACATATTGATCGCGTCCCATCGACGGGAACCGCGTCACTGCGTCCGGCAACCACGCCGCGATGGTCGTCAATGGATCGCGAACGCCAATCGCTTCGCGGGCGGCGCCGGACAGGAACTGCCAGCTGCGCCGCGTCGTCGTCCAGCGTGGTTCGTGGGCGAACCCGGGATGCGCAATGCGTTCCAGCCCTGCGCCATAGAACCGATCGTTCATCGCTCGTGCGCCGGCAGGAGCGTGCCGCAGATACGGGTAAAGCTTGTCCAGAAGTCGCTGCCGCCAGCGTGAGTGGGGCTGGCGCGCCCAGAAGCGACGAATCTTCGCCTCCTTGAAGATGTCGTAGCCGCCGAATACTTCGTCGGCGCCCTCGCCCGTCAGCACAACCTTGAAGCCGTGATCACGGACGCTGCCCGACAGAAGCATCAAGGGCGCCGGAGCAGTCCGCAGAACAGGCGTCTCGGTATGCCAGATGACCTTGGGAAAAACCGCAGCGATATCTGCTTTCCTGCAATGGATGCTGGTGTGGTCGGTCCCGAGATGTGCGGCCATGCGCTGCTGATAGCGGCTCTCATCGAATTCTCCATCTTCGAAGGCCACCGAGAACGTGCGCAGGGGCGCCTTGTTGTACTGACGAACCAGTGCGGCGATGGCAGACGAATCGAGGCCGCCGCTTAGATAGGCACCCACCGGCACATCCGCCCGCAGTTGCAGTCGTACCGCATCGACCAGCAGTTCGTTCAGCTCCTCCGCGTACGATTGCTCCGAGCGCACGCCATGGGCATCGACTTCCGAGAAGTCCCAGTCCCAATACCGGCTGATTCGTTCGCTGCCATCGTGCTCGATCACCATGAGATGACCGGGTTCAAGGCTCTGCACTGCGTCGAATATGCTTTGCGGCCCAAGCACCGACCAGTACGTCATGATGTCGCCCAGCGCCTGCATATTGAGCCGGCGTGGTATCTCGGCAATCGCGAACAGCGCCTTGACTTCGGAGGCAAAGAACAGGCGGCCACCCGAACGTACGTGGAACAGCGGACGGATGCCGGTGCGATCGCGCGCCAGCACCAGGCGACTGCGATTCTGAT
>DASTRD010000041.1:0-19390 GCA_035761425.1 Povalibacter sp. | reverse complement strand
GCGCGCTTCAAGTACACGATCGAAGATCGCGGCGTCGAATGGTTTCGCGAGGAACTCGCGCGCCGGCTCGGCAAGCCGCTCGAACCCGCACGAGCGTTTCATCTGGAACGCTCCGGCGATCTCAGCGGCTGGCATCAGGGCGAAGACGGCCGCTGGCACTACACCTTGTTCATCGAGAACGGCCGCGTCGACGACCGGCCGGGCCGCTCGCTGCTGACCGGCCTGCGTGAGATTGCTACCGCACATGACGGTGTGTTTGCACTGACCACGAATCAGAATCTGATCATCGCCGGGGTGCCGCAAGCGCAGCGCGCAGTCATCGACGGGATTCTCGAGCGCCACGGCATCGCCAATGCACCGCGCGCGACCGGCCTGCGACTGAACTCAATGGCCTGCGTGGCGTTTCCGACCTGCGGACTGGCCATGGCGGAGAGCGAACGCTATCTGCCCACCCTCGTCGATCGGCTCGACGAACTGCTCAAGGAGGCCGGCCTGGACCGCGACGAGATTTCGATACGCATGAGTGGCTGCCCCAATGGCTGCTCGCGGCCGTATCTCGCGGAGATCGCACTGGTGGGCAAGGCGCTCGGCAAATACAACCTGTATCTGGGCGCCAGCGCGAATGGCGACCGGTTGAACTGCCTGTACCGCGAGAACATCGATGAGGCACAGATCCTGGCCGCGCTCGACCCGCTGCTGCGGCAGTATGCAAAGGAACGGCACGAGGCAGAATCGTTCGGCGACTTCGTGATCCGCATCGGTGCAGTGCGCGCGATGCTGCACGGTCGCGAATTCCAGACACACCCCTGACCTGAACGGAACTCTTTACACGCAAGGCCGTTTACGACGCGGCAGGCGCCGGCCTGCTTTCCTTGCGACGCGTCTGGCTCACTTCTTGCTGGCCATACCCGTCATTCTGGCCAGGCAAAGGGATTCCATGAGTCAAGGGTCGAGCGAAGCTGCCGCCGCGCGGCGCGTTGTGGAAATGGATGCCGTGCGCGGCGCCGCCATGTTTGCAGTGTGCCTCGCACACTCCGGATATCTGATGTCCGATCCGCGGGTCGCCCATGCCCTGAAACTGAGCGGCATGCTCGCCACACCCACCTTTCTGTTGCTGAGCGGACTGGTCTGCGGCTACCTCTCTTGCAACGTGAGCGGCCCGGTGCAGCGTCTGCGTCTGCGACTCATCGATCGCGGCCTGTTTCTGCTCGTCATCGGACACCTGATCCTTGCGTGCACACACTCCATCTGGATGCCGGCTGCAGTCGCGACGCTGCACTCCTTCTACATCACAGATGCGGTGGGTCTCTCATTGATCGTGGCGGGCCTTTTGATCGGGCGGGTGAGCACGCGCACCTTGCTGATCCTGGGCGCATCGCTTTATGGCGGATCGGTCGCACTGGATGCGCTCATGTTCCACTTCGACATCAATGCGCATCCATTCCTGCGCGTGCTGCTGGGTGCGCCTGCCGAGGATCAGGACGGCTACGTCGTGCCGGCCATTCCCTATCTCGGAATCTTCACGGTGGGCATCGCGGCGGGACTCGAGTTTTCGCGCGTGCGTAGCCTGGGAGTCACGATGTCGCAGGTCGCGCGGATATGTCAGTACGTGGGGCTTGCCTGCATTGCGGTCGCGCTGATCATCAAGGCGGGCGGACGATTCCTGGTGCCGCGCGTCGATCCGGCCTCGCTCCCGGTCGTTTACTTCCTCACTGCACCATCGCAGAAGCTGCCGCCCGGTCCCGCTTACCTGCTGACGTTCGGTGGCGCAGGACTCGTGATGGCAGGCACGTTGGCGCGCATGGCTCAGACCCGCTGGCGCGGCATCGTGTCGATGTTCGCCGTGGTCGGCCGAGCGTCGCTCATCACTTATATCGTGCAGGCGTGCCTGCTGGTGGTCCCGGCGCGTATTTTCGATCTGCCGGATTCGCTGCTGGTCTGGTTTGCGATTGCGCCGGCATCCTTCGCAGCGCTGTGGCTGCTTGCGTACTTCTGGGATTCCCGTGGCTACAACCGGTTCATCACGGTCGGCCTGCGCAAAATCGGCGCCCGGCCGGCCATGGTGCCGGCGACCTGACGTCAGGACAGCGAGCCGTCGTTCAGCCCGTGGGCATGGATGATGTCGAGACTCTTCATGTAGAGCCACACGAAGGCTGCCGCGCACACGTATGAGGCCAGCTCCATGCCCTTGAGCGCAAATATCAGTTCAAAGACGGCAGTAGCCAGCATCGCGTGACCGAACAGCGGCATGCGTGCACGGAAGCGTACCTGAGCGAAATACAGGGCGAGCAGGGTGCAGGTGACGTGGAATGCCGTATCGAGCAGATCCATGGGAGAGCTTCGCGGGTGCCGGTGAGGCCGCGATGATGCCATGCACTGCATGCGGAACAGCGGACTGCGTCTCAGCTCCGCGAGAGTTCATCCGCCGCCTGCAGTCGTCTGTCCATGAAAATCCGACGTGGGTTGCCTTACACTGCGGCGCACTTCCCGATGCCTCGCAACTCGGGTGAGCGGAGAGCGTCATGAGCATCGAATTGCCTGCGAGCTTCGGCTACCGCGTCAGCAATCTGGTACTGCGGCTGGATCAGTACGAAGTCGCGACCTCGATGGCCGAGCGTCAGCAGCTGATGCGCGAAGCGCTGGGCATGGCCTGCAACGCATTCGCGGACCTCGATCTCAAACAGATCGAAAGCGATCTGGCGAGCCTGCTGGGTCCACCGGATTCCCCGGTCCGCGCCGACGCGGCTGCCATTCTGCGGCGCACGGACCTCTATGATCTGTTCGAACGGCTGGAGGAGCAGATGCTCGATCGCGCCGGCTTCACGTTTCCGGCACGCGAAAGGATTCTGCAGTTGCTGGCCGTCCTGCGCCTGGAAGCGGCGGAGGATCTGGCGAGCGTGCAGCCGCAGCAATTGACCGGTGCGATCGATGAATTGCGGCGCTGGGTCTGTGAATACCGCGAACGCTGGGTGGAGGGGGCAGTCGACGCCAGCGCCCGCGAAAATCGCAACGAGGCCCATACACGGCTGATCAACTCACTCGGCACGGCGACCATCGTGACGAACACGGCGGTCGGCCTCGCGGGTGCTGCAAGCGTGCTGTTCCTGCCTGTCGTTTCAGTGGCTGCCTGCGCCGCGTCGGCAGCGCTCGGCGGTATTGCTGCGCGAATGAAGCCGCGGTCGACCGAACCCGAGGATCCGACCGCCGCCGGCGAAAGCGGCGTGGCGCTGCGCTGGCCGCCGGATTCCTACGATCCCCGGCGCTTTCGCCTGAAGCCCCGCCCACGCAAGCCAGATTAGTGCCTGTCCGCAACGCTGTCTCGACGCTGCTGCGTCAGTCGCCCCCGTGGATCGCTGCTCACCGGACGGCGCTGCAGAACGTGTTCGAGCATCTCGACGGTTGCATTGCCGATGCGCTGAATGCCACACGAGGCCAGCGCACGGATTGTCCTGAATTTGTTTCTCAGGCGGTGTTGCCGCCCGGTGAGGCCTACGAGGCGTTCATTGCGCGCACGCACACCGTGCCCACCCGCGACAACCTGCATGATCTGTTCAATGGGCTGATGTGGTTGCGCTTTCCCCAGACCAAGTGCCGTTTGAACGCATTGCAGGCTGCGCAGATCGCAAGGCACGGCATTGCCGGCACGCGCGGCGCGGTACGCGATGCGCTCACCGTGTTCGATGAGAATGCTGCGATTCTGGTCGCGCCCGCCGAAGTAGTGCAGCGGCTGCGTCAGCGTGACTGGAATGACCTGTTCGTCGTGCATCGGGCTCAATGGTCATCCGTGCAGCTCGTCATTTTCGGCCATGCGCTGCTGGAAAAGCTGCTGCAGCCGCGCAAGCCCATCACGGCGCATGTGTGGACTGTCGAGGCGCTGGATGATGCGACGATTGCTGCGAGCCTCGCCGAGCAGCGCCTGAGTACACGGGCTTTCCTGGCCTTGCCGGTGCTGGGCGTGCCGGGATGGTGGTCTGCCAACGAAGACCCGGCATTCTATGAAGATGCTGCGGTGTTCCGGCCGCCGGCGTCGACAGCAGGCACGAACCTGCCGGACGGTTGAGCAAGTCTCAGGAGGAGCGCGTGTCGATGCCGACGCGGCCGCGGCCCGATTTCTTGGCCTGGTACACCATGACGTCGGCGCGTTCCATGAGTTCCTGCCAGTTCCCGGTGGGAGCGGCGCCCACCGCCACGCCGACGCTTGCACCGATGGTCACGGTGCGGGCACCGACCGCGATCGGTGCGGCGGCGACTTTCACCACCTGCTCGGCAATGCGCTGTGCATCGAGTTCGGAGCGGATGCCCGGCACTGCGATGGCGAACTCATCGCCGCCCAGTCTCGCCACCAGATCCGTCGGCCGCACCAGCGCCTGAATGCGCTGCCCGAAAGTACGCAGCACTTCGTCACCGGCCGTGTGACCGAAGGAGTCGTTGACGGGTTTGAAATGGTCCAGGTCGATGTACAGCAGCGCGAGCGTGCCCGCCGCATCGCCACTGACGAGTTCGCCCATGGAAGTTTCGAACCCGATGCGATTGAGCAGACCGGTGAGCGGATCGCGTTCGCTGAGCTGCTGCAGACGTTCGTGCTCGGCGCGGTGCTCGGAGATGTCATGCACGAGTGCGATAACGCCGCCGATTTCACCGCCATCGAGCACCAGCGGACTGT
Source organism: Povalibacter sp. (assembly GCA_035761425.1). Lineage (GTDB taxonomy): Bacteria > Pseudomonadota > Gammaproteobacteria > Steroidobacterales > Steroidobacteraceae > Steroidobacter. The sequence continues at coordinate 14,727 of DASTRD010000041.1, read as the reverse complement.
AGGTCACCGCGACGTTGGTGATCTTCGCATCCGGATACACCTTCTCGAAGGTCACCGTCTCGCCATTGAGGGCGCGGGCCAGCCAGGGAACGCTGTTCTCGTACTCCGCTTCACCCAGCACCTGGCGGAAGGATTTGCCGACAACCAGCCGTCGCGATTTGCCGCGCCAGCGTTCGAACGCCTTGTTGATCAGCCGGAAGTTCAGATCGCGATCCCAGACGGCCAGGGTCGAGGGAATTTCGTCGATGACGACATTCAGCACAGAGGTCTGGGCAGCGAGTGCGCGCTCGTAGCGCGTGCGCGAGGCGGCAAGGGTGCGCAACTGCAACGTTGCCGTACCCAGGCACAAGGCCAGCGCCACGGCCGTGATGACCGCCCAGCGCTTGATGGCGGCGCTGCGTGCGACTACACGCGCATCCGCTGCGGCGCGCTGCGCGATCAGCGAGCTGGTGATGATTTCCAGATGGCCGCGGATTTCGTGCATGAGATCCTGGCCGGCGCCTGTCTGAACCACGTCCAGCGCCTCCGCACGGGCGCCGGAATTCTGGAGCCGCACGGTCTCGGCCAGTTCCTTCAGCCTGTTGCGTACCAGCCGGCCGAGCGATCCGATGTGCTCACGCAGAGATGCATCGTCGGCCGCGACGACGCTCAGTATGTCGAGGGATGCAGGCAGAGCCTTGACGGTGCGCTCATAGGATGCCAGGTATTCCCGATTGCCTGTCAGCAGGTAACCGCGCTGGCCGCTTTCGGCATCGGCCAGCAGCACCATGATGTTCTGCATCTGGCGGATCTGTTCGCCGATTTCGCCGCGCTCGGCGATGGATTCGCTCGCCGCGTCCATCTGACGCGCCAGGATCACGGTGCCGACGATCAGCGACAACAGCGCGCAGGCAATACCGATGCCGATGACGCCAAGCCGGCTCTTGCGTCGCATGCGCCGCTGAAAGCTGCTCTCCAGGTGGGGTGGGGAATTACCGAGTTCGCTCGTCAACATGTCGACAATCAGGAAGCCTCAAGCCGCCGCGGCCCGCAAGCGGTGGTGCCCTGGTCATCGTTCCATCCGCCGCTTGAACGGTACGCCTGCGACCTCAGAGCATGGTCACGAGCCATTGCCGGACCTGTTCGCGCATGTCCGGCGTCTCCATGTGGCCGCCATCATAGCGCAGGAGCTTCCAGTGTCCGGGGCTTCCGGCGGCGGCGTAAACGCGTTGCAGTTCGCGATCGACCTTCTCCAGACCTGCGACCGGCGTGAGCGTGTCCTGATTGCCGGCCAGCGACAGATGCGCCCGGGGTGCAATGAGCGCATTCATCTGTGCGGTGGTGAAGTGATTGAGCAGGTCCGGTACGTAGTAGTAGATGCCGTGGTACTTGAGCCCGTCGACCTCGACCAGCGTATGCCAGTCCGTGAGACAGCAGATGTCGACCACGACCTTGAGTCGCGGATCGAGGGCGCCGGCCCATTGTGCGGTGGAGCTGCCCATCGACATGCCGAGCGTGGCGAGGCGCTGCGCATCGACGTCGGGACGGCTCACGAGGTAATCGACTGCCTTGAGCGCATCGTAGACCATCATTCCCCACAGCACCCGGCCATGCCACAGCATGTCCTTGAAGGTATCGAGTTCGGTGCGGGTCGCGCGTTCGCCGAACAGCCAGGTGTCGAAGCACAGGGCGTTGTAGCCCAGCGAAGTGAGGAACTGCGCATACGGCGGCGTGGTCATGTATTCGCGACCGGCAATGAATTCCGTCTTGCCGATGCTGTAGCCGCCGCCATGTGAATGATTGAACAGCACCGTGGGGAGTCGTCCGCTGGCGCCCTTGGGTCTGGCAAACCAGGCGGGCGCGGCCTCGATGCCGTTGAGATCCAGGACCAGCTTCTCGAGAACCCAGGAACCGCGGTCCTCCACGCTGATCAGGCGTGCACCGACTGCGCGCTCCCGTGGCGGAAGTTTTCCCAGCAACCCGTAGAGCTGACTGCGGCGCGCCGCGGCGGTATCGCCCGCAGGCGCTGCCGTTACCGCTGTCAGCGGTGCGAGTGCGGTCGCCGTCGTGGCGATTTGCAGGAGCGTTCGTCTTTTCATGGCTGGGCCGGTGGCTTGCTGGGAAAAAGTTCTAGTCGGCGAGCGAAGCGAGCGAACTCATCGACTCGAATATCCGCGAAGGCTTGAAGGTCCGCAGCACGTCAGGCTTGGCATAGCCCCACAGCACGGCGCCAGAATCCATGCCTGCTTCCCGAGCGGCCTCGATGTCGCGCGTCTCATCGCCGATGCAGATGGCCTCGTGTGCGGGAATGCCGCTGCGTCGCAGGACGTTGCGCAACTTGTGGGACTTGCCGAACAGCGAGGCGCCGCAATCGAAGTCGCTGATCAGCGCTGCGTTGTCGGCGCCCAGAATGCGCCGGATATTGTCTTCGGCATTCGAGCTGACGATGGCAAGGCGGATGCCGGCAGCGTGCAGCGTCTGCAGCATTGTGCCCGTGCCTTCGAACAGGGAGATCGACTCAGCCTGGGCTGCCACCCGGCGCGTCATTTCCGCGGCGATGCGCGGTATTTTCCACATCGGCACACCGAGGTAGCCGATGATTTCCCGGTTGCTGCGACCGCGCAGCATTTCCACCTCTGCCTCGCTGACGCTGCGCAGGCCGAACTGCGGCGCCATGGCATTGAAGGTCCGGATCATCCAGTCCGCACTGTCGGCGAGCGTGCCGTCGAAGTCGAACAGGATCAGTCGATAGGCGGGCATGGGTCGGATGCGCCGCCTTGCGGCGGCACATGTCTAGCGCTTGCCGAAATCCCAGGCCTGCGGATTCGCCGGAGCGTACTGCCGGATGAAGTCTGCGTGCGCCGGCAGCTCGTTGACGACGTCGGCGACCCGGGCGCGATACTCACGCAGAAAGCCCTTGAGCTGCTGATCGTCGACCTTTGCATAGTAGTGATACGTGGCAGGCTCGATGTCCTGACCCATCATGACGGAGACCCATGAGTCGACGGTGAACAGCTCGCCGTCCTTCATGTAGATCTGGCCGCCCTGACGGAACAGTTCGACGCGCTGGCGCAGCGAATCGGGAATCTCCATTTCCCGGCAGGCCTTCCAGAAAGGCGAGTCGTCGCGCTGGTTGTAGTGATAGTGCATGCACACGAAATCGCGGATGCGTTCGATCTCGTACTGCGACATGTCGTTGTAAAGATCGGTCACCGCCTGCGTGACGCCGCCGAACGGAAACTGCTTGAGCAGCCGCGCGACACCGGTCGTGATCACATGGATGCTGGTCGATTCCAGCGGCTCGATGAATCCGGCCGCGAGCCCAAGTGCCAGCACGTTCTTGTTCCAGGCTTTGCGACGCCGGCCCGCCTTGATGCGGATCAGCCAGGGTTCCTTGACGGCCGTGCCACCCGATTCGCTGAGGAGCCGGTGCCGCGCTTCGTCCGCCGACATGTAGCGGCTGCAGAACACCACGCCGTTGCCGACGCGATGCTGGACTGGAATATTCCAGCGCCAGCCGGCCGTGTGCGCGTAGCACGCGGTGTATGGTTGGGGCGGCGTATCGACCATCGTCTGGAAGGCGACTGCGGTGTCGCATGGCAGATAGCCCGACCAGTCCTCATAGCCCGTCTGCAGCGCGCCCTCGATGAGCAGGGCGCGAAAGCCCGTGCAGTCAACGAAGAAATCGCCGGGAATGACGCGGCCATCTTCGAGCTCGAGCGATTCGACGAAGCCATTGTCGGTGCGTGTGCGCACCTGCCGGATCTTGCCTTCCAGACGTTTGACGCCGTGCTTCTCGGCGATGCCACGCATGTAACGGGCATACAACGCGGCATCGAAGTGATAGGCGTAATTGATGCGGGGGTTCTCGCGCAGGGCAAACCTGCCTTTCACCGCCGCGAGCCACTCGTAGCAATATTCTCCCAGCGGCACCTTCAGACCCTGCGAGCGGGCGTGCAGCCAGAAGTGATAGAACTCCGCGGTCCAGGTCGGCTGGCCATAGCGGCCGAATGGATGCAGATACCAGTTGCCGAGCTTGCCCCAGTTCTCGAACCAGATGGCGATCTTGAAGGTTGCCGCGCATTCGCGCATGAACTCGCGTTCGTCGATACCCAGATGGCGGTGAAACGCCGTAATGGTCGGTACGGTCGATTCGCCCACGCCAACGGTGCCGATTTCCTCGGACTCGACCAGGGTGATGTCGAGCAGCTCGCCGAACTGCTTCGAGAGCGCCATGGCGGTGACCCAGCCCGCGGTGCCGCCGCCGGCGATGACTACCTTCCTGACGGGAGTGGGCGCTGTTGTCGCGTCTTGCATTTTGTTCATATCCCCTGAGAGTGCGAGGCGCTAGGTTACCGCACGACATGTCTGCGTACATCTCACACTGCTTTCGCGGGCTCGCTGACGGTTCTGACTGCAGGGAACGCAACGCTCGTCGACACGATTCTGCGCGGGTGCCGAGGCGGGTCGTGAGTCGAACGACGAGTCGATGAGCAGGCATGTCGCGCGCTGGAACTTGTGGGCGGCTGCGGTAGTCTTCACGTAGCACGGGCAGGCACTGCCGCCTTTGTCCACCCGACGCCATGCCGATGGCGCGCGGTCCCGCAGCTTCGAGACCGCTCCATCCGCAGTTCCCTGCAATCGAGGAGCCAGCATCTTGCCAGAGTCAGATCGCACGCTTCGCTTCACGGCCCCGCAATGGGGCGCGGCACTTGTATATTCTGCGGAGATGCGAGTCGTGCGGTGGCTGATTGCGGGTACGGTGCTGTGTTGCGGAGTCGCGGCCGCGGATACCTATCCGCTGGCAATCACCGATGCGCAGCGACATCAGGTCGAACAGATTTCATGCCGTAGCAGACATGCGCTGTCTGTGGCGAGCATCGAAGGCCGTCGCTATGGGCGTGGCGAGAATGCTGCGGCCACGGCCGAAGTGCACTGCGTGCCGCACGGCATGTATCGCGGCCGCCCGATTCATTACATCACCCAGTGCTCCCGCGAGCATGGTCAATGGAGCTGCCAGGGAGAATGGACCGCGATTACCGTCGACATGGACGGCGCGCCTCTTGAGGCGCGCATCGAAGGGCAGATTGCTTTTGAACAGGCGGATGGGATCATCCGCAAGATTGCGCACTCGGGCATGTTCCAGGGCTACCCGCTGCGCAAGGTGCTGGTCTCGCCGTGCTACGTACATCAGGGCTCGGAGCGCGAACTCATCGACGTCAAATGCGATGGGTGGCATGTCATCGTCTCGACCTGGTGCCCGCAGTCCGATTGCCCGCGGATATTTTCTCTGACGAAGCTGGGCGACTGACGCTGCCATCAGGCGTAGGCAACGCGTGCGCTCACGGGCAAAATGCGCTCCGCAGCGTCTTTCACCCGAGCGTCATGTCAGTTTCCATACCGAATATTCGTCGAGCGGATTCCAGGGATGCGCAGCGACTGGCGGAACTGGGCGCCGTGACGTTCTCGCAGACCTTCGGGCATCTGTATTCCGCCGCAGATCTGCAGACGTTCCTGTCGCAATCGCGCTCGCCGCAGCGCTATGCCGCCATGCTCGACAATCCTGCGATCGGAATATGGCTGGCCGAACTGCCGGGCGAGGCACCCATCGGCTATGTCCTGGTCGGGCCGTGCAAACTTCCCGTGCCCGATCTTGAACCGACGGCGGGTGAAGTTCAGGAACTCTATGTGCGCACAGACCGCCAGGGCCTAAAGCTGGGCACGCGTTTGCTGAACGTCGCGCTGGAGTGGCTCGCAGCGAGCGGCCGCAAGCCGCTGTACATCGGCGTGTGGTCGGAGAACTTCGGCGCGCAGCGGCTCTATGGCCGCCTGGGCTTCACCAAGGTCGGCGAGTACGGCTTTCCGGTGGGCGATCACATCGATCAGGAATTCATTCTCCGGCGCGCATGACACAGGCCGACGCCGGTATGACGGGCGTCAGGCGATGTGAGTGGCCCACAGATCGTTGAGATAGCCGAAGTTCCAGTTCTCCGGCGGTTCACGCGCCACGATCTTGTCCGTCACGCCGGGATCCATCAGGTCGATCAGTTTCGGCTCGAGCGGCATGCCTGAGCGGGTGGAGAAGAACAGTTTCACCTTCGGCGCCGTCAATTTCTGCGCGTTCTGTTCCACGACCACGCCGAGTTTTCCGGAGCTCATGCGCACCAGCGAACCGACCGGATAAATGCCGATGGTCTTGACGAAGGTCTGCAGCACGAACTGGTCGAAGTGTCCCTGCCAGGATGCCATGCGTGCGATGGCTTCGGCCGGATCCCAGCCAGCCTTGTAAGGCCGGTCCGAAGTGATGGCGTCATAGACGTCGCAGACGGCGCTCATGCGTGCAATCAGCGAAATACCGTCGGCCGACAATTTGTCGGGATAGCCGGTGCCGTCCATGCGTTCGTGATGATGGCGGCAGACATCGAGTACGCGCTCGTTGTCCACCCCGCTGTGGAGCAGCATCTCGTGACCGCGCACCGGATGGGTCTTGATGACCGTAAATTCTTCGTCGGTGAGCTGGCCCGGTTTGTTGAGCACATCCTGAGGCATGGCCGCCTTGCCGAGATCATGGAGCAGACCCGCAAGACCTGCGTCGCGACACAGCGCGTCGTCCAGTCCGAGCTGACGGCCGAGCGATACCATCAGCGCACACACGGAAACCGAGTGCATGTAAGTGTATTCGTCGGCGAGTTTCAGCCGGCACAGGCTGATCAGTGCATCGGCGTTGTGATCGACGGATTGCACCACTTCGCTGACCAGCGGCATGCATTCGTCGGTCTTCACGGCATTGCCCATGCGGGCTTCCGAGAACAACGACATCACCACTGTGCGCGAGCGTTTCAGCACGCTGGATGCGTTCTGCAGCTCGCTCGCCATGGACTTGCGCCCGTCGCGGTTCGATGGCGCCGGAGGTTCGGACCTGGGGGCAGTCGCTGTCACCGGTTGTGGCTGTGCAGGCCGTACGTCCGTGCCCTGCGAGACATCGATCCAGCATTCCGAGGCGCCGCTGCGCAGGACGCGAGCGAGAGTTTCCTCGCTGTCGACAGCGAAGCGTGAACGCCAGGCCCAGCGCCCTTCGATGGAATGAATGAACATCCCGCTGCGAACCTGGGATATGGAAATCTTCTTCAGCATCAAATTTTTCAGACACGGCGAGTTATGTCGTGCATTCCCTGCACGCGGTTCTACCGTCTGTCATCGGCCCGATGCGGCAAAAAATGAAGTCCGGACGGCGCTCAAATGTGCGAAACGGATCTCATCGCGCTGCCGCAACGGGCATGACGGCAGGGCGAGCGCCCTTGAGTCCTGAGGCCGGGCGTCCACGCGGCGTTCGACACCGCAGCCGACCCGCTCCAGCCAGTGGTCTGGCCTAATCCATTTTCAGCGAATGTACCTTGTGACCCACATGGATGTGGCTGAGCACGCCGTTGGTGTTGTCGAAGTCGAAAGTCACCAGACCATTGGCCGGCTTGCGAGTGCATTCGCATACGAGCGGCTCGATCGGTCCGCGTTGCAGGCTGATATGGATGCGATCGCCATCGACCATTGCGACCGTGATCCTGCGATCGTCAATCTCGCCCATGATCTCCTTGTACAGATTGCTGCCCGGGACGAGATAGCAGATCGCTCCATGCGTCGAGTTCACCTGATCCGGCGATCGGGCGCGATTGATGGGAGCGTGTCGCACCACGCTGTTGCTGGTGACCACGTACCTGGAATCGCCGAGATTGTTCTCGGTGTTGCTGGTGTAGAAGGTGCACGCCTGGTTGAGCCAGGTCTTTGCCATGATCCGTCCTCGCATCGCTCAGGAAAGGGCGCTCCCTTGTCGACGTGGCGCGGGATGTGAGTTCGAGAATACATAGACGCTGCGCGGTCGCCAGAAACATGACGAAAAAATGGGATCGCAATCTCATGACGAGACTGCGCCTGAATCTTTTGATCCAAGACTTCGCGCCGAACTCGCAGCAGTTTCAGCGCAGCCGCATCGGGACAGGAATCGAAAATCGCACGAGTCGCGGCAGCGTCAGCGGGCGGGATCTTTCTGCCGTGTTGCCGTTACGCCATGAATGATGGCAACACCGATGAGACACAGAGAGCCGACACCGATCCATTGCATCGGCACGTGCAGCAGATAGGCACCTGTCGCGAGGCCGGCAATCAGGATGGCGTATCCGAGCAGATAGATACCGAAAGACATGGCGTTCGCTCCACTGTTGACGTGGAGCGAACGCATGTCGGCTCCGGGCGGTTCCCGGTGCGTCCCCGGTAAGGTCAGGGCGAGGGGAAGGCCGCCGTCAATTGGTCGGCCCACAGCGCGTGCGCGCGCGCCGTCGGATGCACACCGTCAGCAAACACATAAGTGATGTCTGCGCCGGGCGCAACGAGCGTCGCGGGTGAGCAGATCAGCGACGTCAGCGTTGCCGGATTACCTGGCGTGGTATAGCTGTTGCACGCGGGGGCCGTGGCATTCGTGAATCCGTACGACGACGGCGAGGCCACGACATCGTGAATCAGCGCTGCGGTATCGAAGATATGGACTCCGCCCATTGCATTGAGCTGGGCCGCGACGGCGGCGTTGTAGTTGGTCGCCAGCGTGGTGGCGAGTCCGGCCAGCGGCGTCGTGCTGAACTGCGGCGTGAGACCAAGGTCCGGCAGGTTCGAATAGATGACGTGTGAAGCGCCGGAGGCCTTGAGCCGACCGATCTGCGTGACCATGGCGGTGACGGTCTCGGTAATCACCGTCGCCGCATTCGCCGCCTGGGAAGGATCGGCTGCGACCTGGCCCAGGAACAGGAACAGATCGTTGGCGCCGCCCTGGATCAGCACCAGCTGGTTGTCGCTGAAGCTGCCGTGTTCGCTCAGATAATCGTCGATCTGGGTTTTGATGGAGCGGCTGGTCGCCAACTGCACCGGCAGCGTGCCCACGTTGGGAATCGATTGCATCACCACACCGCCGTTCGGGGCATCCACGGTGATGCGCGCACCGCCTTCAGCGTAGTCCAGACCGCCCAGATCCATGACGACACCGCCATTGCCGACCACGCCGAAGTTGACCTGTTGATTGGGCAACAGGGTCTTGCCATAGGCGCCCGCTACATAGACAGCGTAGGTGGTACCCGGCTTGGTGCTGAAGATCAGTCCGCTCGGGCTGTCGTTGGCAGGATCGGTGTCCGCAGTCGTCGGGTTGTACGTGCCGGCATCGGAGAGGCTGTCGCCGAAGGCGACGACCTGCGTAATCGTCTGGGTCGAAGCAGGTGGCGGATTGACCTTCGACTCATTCCCGTCTTCATTGCACGCGCTGACGAACAGGGCAATGACAAGAGCGACTGATGCAGCTCGCGGCTTCCGGTTCATATTCGGACCCCCTGGCGGACATGACTCGAAATTATCCTGTGAGCCTGTGGCCGCACCGCCAGCCGGGGCGACCGACGATCCGGCAGCCCATGCCCACGCTTGTCGCAGGATAGTGTGCGTTCGTCTGAGGCTTTGCAAGATTGCACAGAACGCATCCGCACCGCAGAAGAAAGGCGATGCGCTGCTGGTGTATACCGCGTCCGCTTCGATACGAGCGGCCGCTTGAGTGGCTCGGCGACGCAGGAGTCGCGTGGCAGTCAATCGCGTCCGTACGGCATCCGCGACCAGCCGGGCGGGGGTGCTGCGAAGGTGATCTGCTCGCCGTACACAGGATGTCGGATTGAAAGCTGCCAGGCATGCAGGCACAACGGCGGCGCGTCCGGCGGTGAGGTCTGGTAGTCCCCGAGCCGACCGTCGCGGCGATAGACCGGGTCGTTGCACACAGGCCAGCCTGAGTGCCATGCGTGCACGCGAATCTGATTGGTGCGCCCGGTGCGCGGCCATGCTTCGAGCAATGCCGTGCCGTCGTCATCGCGAGACAGAACCCGAAAGTCGGTACGCGAAGGCAGTCCTGCGACCGGGTCGACACAGCGCGAGCCGGCTTCACCTGCCTGCTGGCTGATGGGTGCGTCGCAGACGAATTCATCCGGGGACGGGTGTCCCTGCACGCGGACCAGGTAGCGCTTTGCTACGTTGCCGCTGCCGAACTGCATCTGCACCCTGCGGGCTGCGTATTGCGTGCGCGCGAATATCGTCACGCCGGTCGTGTTGGCGTCGAGGCGATGAGCGGGCCGCAACGCTTGCGGCGCGTACAGACGATCCATCACATACTTGAGTGTGTTGCGCTGATAGCGTCCGCCCGCGTGCATGGGCAGCGGTGCGGGTTTGTTGACCACGACGAGCGATGCGTCTTCGTGCAGCAACTCGATCCGCATGTTGACGTCGGGTTCGATGACGGCAGGGAAGCGATGCAGGTAACGCTCGCCGGCGCGCACGATGCGATCGGGTGTGCAGGGCCGATCGAGTTCGTCGCGCAACAATCCCTGTGTGCAGCGATCGATCCAGAATCGCTCCGGTGCGTGTACGACGATCTGGCGCAACGCGTCGATGAGTCGCAGACCATCGCAGGCTGCCGGAATGCCGACCGTGCGCACGTGATCGTGGGGATCGCGGCCCGGCAACGGATCGACGATTCGCGCGAGCTGTTGATGACGCAGTGCAAGCGTCGCTGTCATGTGTGCCGGTGCGATGCGCACGCAGTATGGGCAATGCCCGTTCCGATCGACGAGTCTCTGTTCCGTCACGTTCAGCGGTGTGCGGCAACGTTCGCACTGAACGGAAGCCCTGCGGCGCCACTGCGCATGGGCACCGAGATGCGGATCCGTCACGCGACATCTGCCGCGGACATGCGTACCGCCGCAGTTCTCCAGATAGTCGAGCAGACCGCCACGCAACCAGCGCACGTGCTCGAAGCCCTGGCGGCGCAGCCATGCTGCTGCTTTCTCGCTGCGCAGTCCGTTCGTGCAGAAGACAATGACGTGCTGCGTAGCCAGAGCGGATGGCCATTGCCGTGCCGCTGCGGCGAATTCATGGAAGACCGCGATGTCGGTGGGTGTGGCGTCACTGAAACTGCCGGCAGCAAACTCATTCTGATTACGCACGTCGATCAATGCGGCCGGATGCCGTTGATCCAGCAGTTCCTTCAGCGCCACGGGCTCGATGGCGGGCGCAGCATGTTGCCGGACATCGACCGCTTCACCGCAGGCGATCAGTTCCGGCCTGAGGCGCACTGACAGACGGCGAAACGGCACTCGATCCGTGCCGGCGGTGTGCGGTCTAAAGTCCGCGAGTCCCGACCAGCTGCGCAGGGTGGCCAGCAGGCGCTCGACGGCGTCGGTCTCACCCGTTACGCAGATGCTGAGACCTTCGGGACTGAGCAGAATGGAACCCTTCAGGCCGTGCGTCTGGCACAGCGATGCCACGCTGGCCTGTCGATCCTTCAGATCGGTGAGCTGCGTGAAGCGATAGCCGGCAATGTTGAGGAAAGGGCGCATGGGCAGCGAATGGTAATTCCATCCGGAGGATCCCGTTTGCAATCTCTCTATTGCGCACCGACTCCGGCAGTGTGATCGTACGGGTAATGTCGCGGACCGGAAAAACAACGCATGCAACGCGCCCTCATCCTGATCGTCTCTGGTTTCATCGCGGCTTGCGCCACCGTGAAAATCAATCACGACGGTACCAATACCATCACTCATGCGAGCACGGCGGATGGCAGGCAACTGGCGGATCGCGCCTGCAAGAACGGCGGAGAGCGCAGCGCCATCGAGGTCGTCACGGTCAACAAGGACGCTTCATTGCCACCTGGTACGGGCCGGCAGATGACGACGTTCCGTTGTTCGTCCGATCCTCACTGACCGTGTCGGTCATGTCAGATCGCTGTCCGTGCGGTACCGGACGTTGCTACGACGACTGTTGCAGGCGCTGGCATGCGGGTACCCCAGCGCCTGATGCCGAGGCGCTCATGCGTTCGCGATACAGCGCTTTCGTTCTGAACGATGCGCCCTATCTGCTCAGGACCTGGCACTTCCGGACACGTCCGGCGAGCATCGAATTCGACCCCGCCCAGAAATGGCTGGGCCTGAAGATCGTTGCAGTCGCACAGGACGCTGCGGACGCCGCGGAAGTGGAATTCATGGCGCGATTCCGGCTGGGCGGCGGTTCGGCAGCGCGACTGCATGAGCGCAGCCGCTTCATCCGCGAGCAGGGTCAGTGGTTCTACGTTGACGGGGAACTGCGCGATTCCTGACGGCAATGACGTCTGCGTCATGCGTCTCATGGCGGCAGGTTGCGGTTACAAGAACATCGACAGGCAGGCGTCCGACGTGAACCTCACCGACGCGATTCGCGCCGAGCAGATCCGCTCGATCTACCGCAACACCACGCCCGGCATTTCGGCGACGCTGATCGCCGTTGCTGTGCTGACGTGGGTCCTCGTACATCTGGGCAGTGCAGACCCGGGCCGTGCCACGGTGTTTCTTGCAGTAATGACCGTTCAGACGCTGGTGCGACTGTGGTTGATGCGCCGCTACGCCCGCACCGGCGATGCCGACAGGAACGCTGCATGGCGTCGCTGGGCGGTCTGGTTCGTTGCAGGCACCATCGTGGGCGGACTGACCATTGGCATCGGTGTGATCTGGATATTGTCCGGCGCCCGGGTCGATCTGCAGCTCATTGCGCTGTTGCCCATCTTTGCGATCTGCGCCGGCGCGGTCAGCGCGTTCGCGGCGTACTTCCCGGCGTTCTGTCTGTTCTTCGCTGCCATCTCGCTGGCGCCGCTCATCTGGCTCTTTTCGCGCGGCAATGCGCTGTTTCTCACCATGGGCGGCCTGTACGTACTGTGGGCGGTGGCAGTCACGGAACAGGCGCGGCGCTCAAGCCGCAATTTCGTGGAATCGATACGGCTGCGGTTCGAGAACATCGATCTCATCGACAATCTGCGGCATGAGAAGGCTGCCGCCGACGCGGCCAACGCCGCCAAGTCGCGCTTTCTGGCGGCTGCGAGTCACGATCTGCGACAGCCCGTGCATGCGCTGAGTCTGTTCGTCGCTGCGTTGCGTTCGCGGCCCATGGACCGGGAGGCGGGCGAACTGCTCGATCACATCGACGGTTCCGTGCATTCCATGGGCAGGTTGTTCGGGGGCCTGCTGGATATTTCCCGGCTCGATGCCGGTGTGGTCGAGATCAACCGGTCATCGTTCGCCATTGGCACGGTGCTCGAACGCATCTGCCACGACTACAGTCCGCCAGCGCAAGCGAAGGGGTTGCGGCTGCGCTGTCATCCATCCTCGGCGATCGTGACCAGCGATGCGGTGCTGGTCGAACGCATCCTGCGCAATCTGCTCGACAACGCGATCGCCTACACCCAGCGCGGCGGCGTGCTCGTGGGGTGTCGGCGGCGCGCTCACAACCTGTGTGTCGCAGTCTGCGACACGGGCGTTGGTATCGCACCCGCCGAGCAGGAGCACGTGTTCCAGGAGTTCTATCAGCTCGGCAATCCGGAACGCGATCGCACCAAAGGCGTCGGACTGGGGCTTGCGATCGTGCGTCGGCTTACCAGTCTGCTCGATCACCGGCTGCGACTGCGCTCGGTGCCCGGCAAGGGCAGCTGCTTCGAAATGGAGTTGCCTCTTGCGAGTGCGGTATCGCTGTCGGCCTCGGCGACGGCCGAGTTGCCGGCACTGACGGGCCTCATGGGCAGCGGAATGATTCTGGTCATCGAGGATGAGCTCGCCATTCAGCTTGCGATGAAAAGCCTGCTCGAAGGCTGGGGCTACGAAGTGGTCACCGCGGCCTCATGCGGCGAAATGCTGGAGAAGCTCGCAACGCGCGGTGGCGTACCGCGCCTGATCATCTGCGACTATCGGCTGCGCGATCACGAGAATGGCATCGAAGTGATCGAACGCCTGCGATCCGAATACAACGACGACATTCCCGGCATGCTGATCACCGGCGACACCGCACCGGACAGACTGCGCGAGGCGCAGGACAGCGGCTTTCTGCTGCTGCACAAACCCGTCTCCAACAGCCGGCTGCGGGCTGCCATTACGCATCTGATGGACTGAGGAAGCCAAGGTCGCTGGAAGGCAAACAGCGCACAGACCGATCGGTGTCTGACCCCTCCGTGATCAGCCATTCGCACGGGCATCGCGCATGGCATTGGCGGCCTGCGTGCGATTGACGACGTTCAGTGTCTTGAAGATCGCCGCGATGTGCGCCTTGACGGTTTTTTCCGCGATGCCGAGCTGCGCACTGATTTCCTTGTTCGACAGCCCCTGGCTGACACGCTCCAGGACTTCAACCTGCCGCTCGGTGAGTTGAGCGATCGACCCCGGCACCTCGCTGCCACGGCGATGCTCAGCAACGACTTCGGCAGCCAGTGCCATCAGTGGCGGCACATAGATGCTGCCGCTCAGGACCAGCCGCAGCGCCGACAGCAGTGTGTTCGGATCGGCGGATTTGGGAATGTAGCCGAGCGCGCCTGCCTGCAATGCGCGGCGCACGTCGCCGGGATTTTCCGAACTCGACAGCACGATGACCGGCAACTCGGGACGCACTCGTCGGAACTCGCGCACCGCCATGTCGCCCGTCATGCCGGGCATCACCAGATCGACGAATATCGCATCCAGATCAGTATGAGCTGCTGCGATGTCGAGTGCGCTGGCGCATCCGGGTGCCTGCAGCACCGTGGCCTGATCGACGGACTGCCGCAGCAACGCGGCGAGGCCGTCGCGAAAGATCGGATGATCGTCCACTACCAGCAGTTTCATGCCGCGAATATCCGCCAACATCCGCTGAGCGGCAAGCGGCTGCACTGCCGTCTGAAGACCTAAG
>DASTRD010000040.1:0-13717 GCA_035761425.1 Povalibacter sp. | reverse complement strand
TATAAGTGCAGAAGTGGTGGCTGGGCGGTCGACAAGTTTGCCGGGAGCAAAATTGAACACCTGATCGGTGCCTCGATCAGGTGGCCCCGCAAGGGGCGGAGCACATGGATGTGCGGAGTAACGCGCACCCCTGCTAAGGGTGTATGGGTCAAAAGCCCATCGAGGGTTCGAATCCCTCTCTCTCCGCCAGTCTTGAATCAAAAGGGCCCACGCGTGGGCTCTTCTTGTTTCAAGACGAACAAGACAGGATTGAGAGCCCTCCAGCCTCGAGGGTTCGACAAATTCGCCGGGAGCGATTTTGATCGCCGCTTCGACTGGCGAAGCGGGCAGGAGCGCATGGATGCGCGAAGCAATCTCTCTCTCAGTCTGACTGCCAATCGATATCCGAGATATTTCGGAAATTCGCAGAAGGCAGTACGCGATGAGTTCATCGTTTCAGTCTCATCGAAGCGCTCGCACACCATCGCCGATCGCGAACCTGTTAAGTGGTTCGCAAAACCTGACAAGGGTCTTGCCAAGGTGTATTAGTATAAATATACACTAATGGAACTAGCACAGGCGCGGATGAGCCGGTGCCCATTCAGAGGACCCGAGCATGCACACAGAAAAAATCCTGGAAGCCAGGGGCCTCACGAAAGAGGCCGGGGGCAAGCGAATACTCAAGGGCCTGGATCTGAGCATGCACCGCGGCGAGGTGGTGGGCCTGCTCGGAAAAAATGGCGCGGGGAAGTCCACTCTCATGGACGTCCTCCTTGGATTCGCGTTGCCGACCGCAGGTGAAAGCCGCGTTTTCGGAGATCGAAGTGACCGAATGCAAACGGCTACCAAATCTCGCGTCGGGTTCGTGCCGCAGTCGGACGAACTGATGGGCATGATGACGGGCAGACAACACCTCTCCCTGACGGCGTCGTTCTACGCGCATTGGGACTGGAACCTCATTCAACGTCTGGCGACAGACTGGCAAGTGCCGCTGGACCGACGCATCAGTGCGCTGTCAGGCGGCGAGCGCCAGAAGGTTGCGACCCTGATGGCGCTGGGTCACCAGCCGGAATTGCTCGTCATGGATGAACCGGCGTCGGGACTCGATCCGGTGGCACGTCGACAGTTCATGCGCACGATCCTGGACATCGCAAGCGATTCGTCGCGCACGATTCTCTACTCCTCGCACATCGTGGCCGACATCGAGCGTACGGCGAGTCACATCTGGGTGATGCGTGAAGGCGAGATGGTATGGAAGGGTGAACTCGACCGCCTGAAGGAATCCGTCGTCAGAATCCGGATTCGATCCGATCGGGATCTGGATCCGGCCCTCGAATTGCCCGGCCAGCTGACAGCTTCGGTGTCAGGACGCCATGCCACGGCAATCGTCAGTGACTGGAGCCCGGAACGAGCCGCCGAGGTGGAACAGCTGTCGGACGCGCCCATCGAGATCGAAGCATTGGGTCTCGAGGATATATTCCTCGCGGTGCACGCATGAAGACGATCTGGCAAGTACTGAAGATCACCTTCTGGATGCTGCCGGCACAACGCGTCATGCTGATAGTTGGTGTGACGCTGGCGGTCGCGCTTTGCTTCACAGGCAGTTGGTCCGCGCCGCAAGCCCTGATGCTGGCAATGGTGATACCGCTGTTCACAGGTGGCATCTTCCTGCGGCAACTGTCATCGCGGCGCCTGGCGCAACTCTGGCCGCATGGCCGTGGGCGGCTGCTGGCGGGGACGATCAGCGTGATGATCGTATGTACCGCGCTGTACATACTTGCCTACGGGCCTGCATTCGTGCGCACACCGCTCAGGTTCAAAGGCATCGTGCTGGAAGGTCTGATACTCGAGTACATCCTGATCTTCGTGTTCTGGACCCAGTGCACCATCGGCATGTTTGTCGCGAGCCGCAAGCCGGTGTGGGCCTTGGTAGCTCTCATTGCATGGCTCTTGCCCTTCCTCGTGATGGGCGCGCAAGGCCAGATGCCGCAAATGATGGCGGGTCCGACCGGATTCATCGCGGCAGCAGGTGTGTGGGTCGTGTTCTCGATCTGGTTTCTGACCTCGCGGCGAATTGGAACTGCCGCCTGGCGAGTACGACAGGAGACCGTCACTGCGGCTTCGCAGAGTACAGTTGCCGCGACGCCGGCTGAAGCAATGCAGCGCTGGCTGCTGAGTTCCGGCACGCCCCTCACCCTGGGGCTGCAGTGGGGTCTGGCGATGCTGGTACTGCTGGGTGTGCAGCTTGCCGTGCCTCACCTGATTGACGCCGACAGCCCGCGCGACTGGATGACCGCAATGCTGTTCGGCACGCTTTCTCTGGCTGCCGCCGTTGTTGGTGCCGTGTCGTGGACGATTGCAAAGCGATCCCGCTGGTTGTGGCTTCCAGCAGGGAAGACGCGTCTGGAGCTTTTCAGGCACTGTGAACGCGTGATGCTGAAGTCGCTTGTGGCCCTGGTCCTGCCGATGATGGTCCTGTCGCTGGCCCTGCGGTTCGTCTTCGATGTGCGACCATCCCTGCCGGCAAGCTACCTGGCGCTCGCCATGCTGGGCCTCTCGCTTGCTGCCGGTTGGTTCGGGCTGATGCAGGTGCATCGCAGACTTTCACTGGACGCTCTGGCGGCGTTGCTGCTGATTCTGGGATGGCTGTCCGGTCTGATTCGTCCGTTGTTTCGCGGCGAGACCGAACCCGAGTGGGGAATTGCGCTGGCTGTGCTGGCACTGGTCGCACTGCTGCGTGGAGTCGCATACGCCAGATGGCGCAACGCGGACTGGCCCAGGACACAGTCCTCGATGTCGTCATGAGTTCGGGTACGGCAATGTTCACTCTCTACCCGGAATCCGGCATTCCCATCTATCGCCAGCTGATGGACCAGATCCGACGACTGATCGCGGCTGGCCAACTGCAAGCCGGTGCCGAATTGCCTTCGGTGCGCGACCTTGCCGTGGAGCACGCGGTGAACCCAATGACGATATCGAAAGCCTATGCACTGCTGGAGGCAGAGGGCTTGTTGATCCGGAATCGCGGCAAGCCCATGACAGTCGCGGCGTCAAAGCGTTCGCAACAGCCCATGTCTCAGCGCCTGCGGCAGGTGGAACCGCAGCTGGTGCAGCTGATAGCTGCTGCCCGGCAGCTGGACATCCCCCGTGAGGATCTTGTCGGGCTGCTCGAAAAGCGCTGGAAGCAGCAGGGTCAGTAGCGGGTGCGAACAATCCGGATTCGAGGCGCCGCCGCTGCGCCAGGCCTGAAAAAAAGTCAGCGTGCCTTGATGACGCTGATCTCGCCGTCGGCCTCCAGCCATGCGCGTTTCACCTGAGAAGCCTTTTCGATGCCATGCTCATGAAGTTTATTGAGCAGGTCGTCATCAGTGATCATTTCGCGGCTCAGATTCTGTTCGAGAACCTTTCCGTCACGGATCAGCAGCACACGCGGCGAATGGAGGAAGCGTCTCATCCATCTGAAGCGCCAGCCGGCCCAGTCGAGCAGGAAATTCCAGCCGAGGATGGTCGAGATCAGAATCAGTCCTTCGCTGATCGATTTGTAATCGTCCGCCATGGCGTTCTGGGCTGCATCGGCGATGATCACCAGCAACAGAATGTCGGAGACCGCCATGGAGCCGACATCGCGTCGCATGACGAAACGAAAGACCAGAAACAGAAACCAGTAGATCAGCGTGCCGCGCACGACCAGATCGAGCGGTGCCACGTGAATGGCAAACATTTCGTGCCACTGAACATTCACCGGTGCATTCCTTCAGCGCGCTTGCGCGACGCAGGGAGCGAACGTGCCGGTGACCGCTCGCGCTGAGCGGTCACTCCATGGATGAGTGCACACGTCATCTTCAGCAATCGCAGAGATTCTCCCAGCGGCCATAAATTCCGAAGCTGAAGGCGAAGTTCCGCGGGCGCTGCCCGGTCGCGTCTGCGGCCTGTGATCGTCCAGACGGCCGGCGTCCGATGGACCGGAGCGACAGCCCGCAACAGGCAAATGAGAGTCTTTCCGGGATCGACAGATGAAAAGGCTTCTCCTTTCAATCCCGCCGCAACGTCCCGAAGGAAATCTGTTCGCGATCGTGCGATTGATTTCTGCCGTTACCGGCGTCCAACAGACGTGTCCACCGTGGCATTCAAGGGTTTTCATGACGAATGTTCCATCGTCGCTCAGGCAGGCGCTGCTCACGCTGATGCTGTTGTGGTTTGCGCACGAGGCCGTGGCCGCAGAGGCTGCGCCAGTCTCGAAGGAACTCGATCTGAGTCAGTACCGCGGCAAGGTCGTGCTGATGGACTTCTGGGCCTCATGGTGCGCGCCCTGCCGGCAGTCGTTTCCCTGGCTCAATGCCATGCACTCCCGATACGCGGATCGCGGGCTGGTTGTCATCGGCGTAAATGTCGACAGCACGCAGGCTGACGCTGCGAAGTTCCTGCGCGATGTGCCCGCCGACTTTCAGATCGTGTACGACCCGCAAGGCACACTGGCGGCGCAGTACGACGTTCCCGGCATGCCGAGCAGCTTTCTGATCGGGCGTGACGGCACCATCGTCGCCCGCCACGTCGGCTTCCGTGATGCCGCAAGATCGGAACGCGAAGCTGAACTCCGCAAGCTTCTTTCTTCCGCCGCCGGCGCGCCCGCCGCGGCCCATCCCTGACCGCGCCTGTTGCGCACGGACTCATCCATGAAAAGATCTCTGCTGTTGATACTGCTCGGTACTCTCTGCGGTTGCACGACCGTGCAACCCTGGCAGCGCGACGTGCTGGCCCGGCCCGAAATGTCGCTCGACGCTGCGCCGCTGGATGCAGCGATCGACGATCACATCTATTTCAGCAAGGAAGCCTCAAGCGGCGGTCGCGGATTCGGCGGCGGCGGTTGTGGCTGCAATTGAGGGTGAGCGCATGACCGGCAATGACGATATCGGAGCAAAGCTTGCCGCAGCCGCGTGCGCGCTGCTGGGAACGGCCGTGTGCGCGCCGGCCTCTGCAGAGGAGTCGACGAACGCCTGGTCGATCGATTCCTCGTTCCTGTATTACGGCGAGAGCGATGGTCGGGTTCAGGATGTCAGCGCGATCGTGGCAGCGCAGCGCGACTTCGGAGATCAGCGCAAGCTCTCGGCGACACTGACGGCGGATACGCTGACCGGCGCTTCGGCCAGCGGGGCGATTGCACTCGATGGACCGCAGACGTTCACCAGTCCGTCCGGTCGCGCGACGTACACGACACCGGCCGGTGAGGTCCCGCTCGACGATACTTTCCACGACACGCGCTTTGCCCTCAACGCCACCTGGTCGCAGCCGCTCGCAGAGTTGTACACGCTGTCCGCTGGTGCGGGCTTCTCGACGGAGTACGACTATCGGCATCTGGGCGCGAACGTCTCGCTGGCGCGTGACTTCAACAAACGCAACACCACATTGAGCGCGGGGCTGGCCTGGTCGCAGGACGATATCGATCCGGTGGGCGGCGCGCCGATGCCGTTGTCGCAGATGCTCGATGTCGGCGACCAGAGCCACAAGCTCGGCAGCGACAGCAAGACAGTGCTCGATGTGCTGGTCGGATTCACGCAGGTGCTCGATCGCGCCACCGTGCTGCGTGTGAACTATTCGTACAGCGATTCCAGCGGCTATCTCAACGATCCGTACAAGGTGCTGAGCGTGGTCGATCCCCTGACCGGCGACACCATCACGCGCGTGCCGGCGGAAGAAGGGCCGACAGGTGTCTACCTGTACGAGAGTCGTCCTGACAAACGGGCCAAGCAGAGCGTCTATGCCGAGATGAAGCGCGCTTTCGGTGCGCGCGTACTACGTGTGGCGTACCGGTTCATGACGGACGACTGGGGCATAGACTCCAATACCGCGGAAGCAAGTCTGCGCTGGCCCCTCGGTGCGAGCAGCTACATCGAGCCGCAGCTTCGCTACTACACGCAGAGCCATGCGGATTTCTATCGCGCGAGTCTCATCGACGGTGAGCCCCTGCCGCAGTATGCGTCGGCCGACTTCCGGCTTGGCGACTTCGATGCAACCACCGTCGGATTCAAGTACGGACATCGCATGGCCAACGGCAGCGAGTGGAATGCGCGTTTCGAGTATTACCAGCAGACGGGCAGCATTCCATCGCAGCAGATCATCGGCAATCAGGCCAATCGCGAACAGTATCCGGATCTGAGTGCCGTGATCGTGCAGTTCGGCTATCGCTTCGGGTTCTGAGCGGAGATGCAGACGTGAACGCTTCGGTGTCGGTCAGGCGCGGTCCGTGTGCAGTCACGCTGGTGCGTGATCGCGACCACTGGGCGGGCCGGTTCGTCGCCATGGCATCGCCGTGCGACGTGCTCATCGAGGATGTCGTTTCGCAGATGCAGGCGAAGCAGATCGTCGACGCCGTGGCTGCGTGCGCGTGGCGCATCGAGAAGAAGTTCAGCCGCTATCGCCCGGGCAGCGTGGTCTGGGACATCAACGACACTGCGGGCGCCGTCGTCGCAGTCGACGATGAGACAGCCAGTCTTCTGGACTTCGCTGCGACGCTCACGCAACTCTCCGACGGCAGGTTCGACATCACCTCCGGTGTACTGCGTCGTGCATGGACTTTCGATGGCGGTGCTCGCATCCCCTCGCAAGAGCAGATCGATGCGCTGCTGCCATTGGTGGGCTGGAACAAGGTGCAATGGAATCGACCGTCGCTGCTGCTCGGGCCCGGCATGCAGATCGACTTCGGCGGCATCGGCAAGGAGTATGCCGTGGACACCGCAGCTGCACTTGCCAACAGGGCCGCCCCCGGTGTGAGCTGCCTGGTGAATTTCGGTGGCGACGTGGCGGTGGTAAATGCGCGGCAGGACGGGCAGCCCTGGCGCGTCGGCGTCGAGCGTCCCGATCGCCTCGGATCGACGGCCGAGATGGTGTCACTGCATCGCGGCGGCATCGCCACCAGCGGCGATTCGCGACGCTTCGTCCAATCGAGCGGACGCCGCTATTCGCACATTCTGGATGCGCGCACCGGCTGGCCGGTCGAGCGTGCCCCGCGTTCCGTGACCGTAGTTGCAGATACCTGCACTCAAGCCGGCAGCTTCACCACGCTCGCAATGCTGCAGGGGCGACAAGCGGAAGCGTTCCTCAAGGCCAGCGGTCATCAATTCTGGATTCAGTGAGTCGTGCGTTCGCGGTGGCGAACTCCCGACCTGTTGAGTGCCTCACAGGTTTCGGGAGTTCTGAATCTCTCCGGTGGCGTCACGCGCAAATAAAAAAGGGCCCCCTGAAGACAGGGAGCCTTTTTCATTTGAGTGGCGCGCCCGGAGAGAGTGAACGCGGCCGCTTCACGAGGACACCCGATGTGTCCTCGTCCGCGCGAACGCCGTTCGCCTGCGAACGGCCAGAGTCCAGCGGACCGAACTCAACGACCCGACAGGGTGGGAGTTCGAATCTCCACGGGCGCCAAATGAAAATGGCCACGCAACTGCGTGGCCTTGAATTGGCGCGCCCGGAGAGATTCGAACTCCCGACCTTCTGGTTCGTAGCCAGACGCTCTATCCAACTGAGCTACGGGCGCATTCCTTTGCGCGGAAACGTTGCAAGTCTTTGAAAGTACAGAACTTTGAACAGGCCTGACTTTCTTGTTCGTTTCCGCCGGCGCCGGCCGGCCTGAGCGTCGGCCGTCGCGGGGGCGCGCATCCTATCACATCAATTGCCTTCGGCCAGCACCGCCGCGCGATCAGGTAACGCGGCGCCGCGCTGTCGGCTGTGGCCGGCTTGCGGCGGGGCGGCGGATTGGTGAGCCTTGGGCGGATGAAGCGACCCCAACGCATTCTCACCATGCTGGTCAGTTCGGGTGCGGTGATCTGGCTGGTGCTGCGGCTGATGCCGGTGCCGATCGCGCTCGGAGCGCTCGCTGCGGCGCTGCTCCTGCTCGTGATCCTGATGGTCTGGGCGCGGCACTACCTGATCGGTCGCTATCGGGCGCGACGCCGGCGCTGGCCCAAGGCCATCGAAAGCTACCAGCGTTTCGAGCAGATGCTGCTGACCAATCGCCACAGCCATCTGCTGATGCCGCTCTACATGGGCATCTACACACTGGATGGTGTCGCGGTGACACGCAATCTCATTGCGCAGGCACTCATGAGGCTCGACAAGCTCGATGAAGCTGAAGGCTGGCTGCGCTCCGCCCTGCAGCGCGATCCGCTCTTTGCCGTGCCGTATGCAAATCTCGGCGTGATCGCGGCGGTGCGGCGGGAGGAAGCGCAGGCGCGCCGCCATTTCGTCAAAGCGGTGGAGCTGGGATTCAATCCGGTCGGCGCGCAGCAGATGCTGGCGCGTGCGCTTGCCCGCGGCAGGCAGGCACTGGATACGGATCGGTGATCGCGAGCGCGGCGAAGCCATGAGTCAGGCGAGTCTGTTCGCTCCGCAGTGGCCGCAGGGACTGCTTTACCGGGACGACTTTATCTCGCCCGATGAAGAAGCCGAGCTGCTCGCAATCATCCGTGAGCTGCCTTTCAGTCACGCCATCTATCGTCAGTACACAGCGCGGCGACGCACGGTGAGCTATGGCTCAGGCTACGATTTTCAGCAGCAGACGCGTACGCCGGCGGCCGCCATGCCGCAGTTTCTCGAACCGTTGCGCGTCCGGGCTGCCGAGTGGATCGGCGCGGAACCCCGCGACTTCGTCCAGGCCCTGATCTCCGAATATCAACCGGACACGCCGCTCGGCTGGCATCGCGATGTTCCCGACTACGAAAGCATCGTCGCCATTTCGTTGCTGTCCGCGTGCCGCATTCGTTTCCGCCGCTATCCGTGGAATCCCGCGCAGAAGGCCGACATCTTCACCATCGAACCGCAACCGCGCTCCGCGTACGTGCTGAGCGGCGACGCGCGCTGGAAATGGCAGCACAGCGTGCCGCCGGTGAAGACACTGCGTTATTCGATCACGCTGCGGACGTTGCAATCCTCCGGTGCCTGATTCCGCCGGCTATCGTCGGCAACGATCCGGCGGCTATTCTCACGTCGACGAAAATTCGGTCGGAGCATCGATGATGATTCGCAATGCGTTGCGCTGCACGGTGACGCTGATCTTCAGTTTGTGTGTTTTCGCTGCGCACGCAGCGCCGCCACGTCTGGAGAAACAGGGCAATTCGCAACGATTGATCGTCAACGGCAAACCCATGCTGATGCTGGGTGGCGA
Organism: Povalibacter sp.; assembly: GCA_035761425.1. Taxonomy (GTDB): domain Bacteria; phylum Pseudomonadota; class Gammaproteobacteria; order Steroidobacterales; family Steroidobacteraceae; genus Steroidobacter. Next base: position 4,584 of record DASTRD010000040.1, on the reverse strand, counting down.
GCTGGGCAATTCCAGCGCTTCCAGCGCGGCCTATATGGAACCGCACTGGTCGCGGTTGAAGCAGATGCACCTGAACACGGTGCTTGCGCCCGTCTACTGGGAACTGATCGAGCCTGTCGAAGGCAGGTTCGACTTCAGCTCCGTCGATGCACTGATCGGTGCGGCGCGTGCCAACGATCTCAAGCTCGTCCTGCTGTGGTTCGGCGCATGGAAGAACAGCATGTCGACCTACGTGCCGTCCTGGGTGAAGCGCGATCAGTCCCGCTTTCCACGGGTCCGGCTCGAGGATGGCCGGAGCGTCGAGATTCTTTCGGCCTTTGCGCAGACGACGCTCGATGCCGACACACGCGTCTTTGCCGCGTTGCTGCGCCATTTGCAGCAGACGGACGCGAACGAGAACACCGTGCTCATGGTGCAGGTCGAGAACGAGATCGGCATGCTGCCGCAGGCCCGAGAACACGGTGCGCTGGCCGACACGGCATTCGCTGCCCCCGTGCCGCAGGCGCTGGTGCGAACGCTCGCGAAGCTGCCTGCAGATGCGCCGCTGCGTCAGCTGTGGCAGCGCAACGGAGCCAAGGCATCGGGGAACTGGTCTGCGCTCTTTGGCGATGTAGCGGCGGGCGCCGAAGTGTTCACTGCCTGGCATTACTCGGCGTTCGTCGAGTCGCTGGTGCGCGCGGGCAAGGCCGAGTACTCACTGCCGATGTACGTGAACTGTGCGCTGAATCGGGTGGGCAAGGCGCCCGGCGAATATCCGAGCGGAGGTCCGCTGCCGCATCTGCTCGATGTCTGGAAGGCCGGCGCACCCTCGCTCGATCTGCTGGCGCCCGATATCTATTTTCCGAGCTTCGTCGATCTGGCGACGGCGTACCGGCGTGCGGACAACGTGCTGTTCATTCCGGAAGCCAACAACGCCGACAAACCGGAAGTGCCTGCCAACGCGTTCTTTGCTTTCGGCAAACTGCACGCGATCGGTTTCTCGCCCTTCTCGATCGAGTCGATCGATGCGCAGGTTCCGAATGCGCTGTCACGCGCTTACGCGGTGCTGGAGCAGCTCAGTCCCGCGATTCTCGCCGCGCAGGGACATTCGCGGATGACGGGTTTTCGACCGCGCGTACTGGAAGACGGCACGCTCATCGAGGCGCCGGTGAGCGAGGTCGTCGGCGATTTCCGCTTCCACGTGAGCTTCGTCGATCCGTGGACGCCGAAGGCCGAACAGAAGATCGCCACGCACGGTGGATTGGTGATTCAGACTGGTGCCGAAGATTTTCTGATCGCGGGGCAGGGCATCACGATCACGTTCGAGGCGCTGAAGGAGCCGAAGCTGGTTGGCATCGACAGTGCCTGGGAAGGAACCTTCGACGAGCAGGGCACGTGGGTCCCCGGTCGGCTTCTCAATGGCGACCAGACACATCAGGGGCGACATATCCGGCTTGCGCCGGGGGAGTTCCAGATTCAGAAGGTGAGGCTGTACAGATTCAGATGAGAGAAGAGATGGGATGACGAGGTCAGAAGAGGGCGATTTCTCCTCCCGACTTCGTCACTCGTGTCACTCTCGTCACTTCATCTTCTCCTGCGAAAGTCCCTGAGCACCTCGCGCGCTGCGTTGTGACCGGGTGCGCCGGTGACGCCGCCGCCGGGATGGGTGCCGGCACCACACATATATAGTCCCGTGAGCGGGCCGCGATAGTTGCCGTGGCCCAGGGTCGGTCGCGCCGAGAACATCTGATCCAGCGACAGTGCGCCGTGAAAGATGTCGCCGCCGATGAGTCCGAAGGTACGTTCCAGATCGAGCGGGCTGTTGATCTGACGACCGAGCACCGACGCCTTGAAGTTCGGTGCGTAGGCATTGACGGTGTCGATCATCAGATCGGCGACTGTCTCACGATGTGCGTCCCACGATTCACCGTTCGGCAACTGCGGCGCGACATGCTGGCAGAACATGCTCGCCACATGCTGACCGGGCGGCGCCAGACTGTCATCGAGCGTGGAAGGAATCAGAATCTCGACGATGGGCTGCCGTGACCAGCCATGCTGACGCGCATCGAAATAGGCGCGCTCCATGTAGCTCAGTGTCGGCGCGATGATGATGCCGGCCGTGTGATGCGGCGCGCGCTGTCTGCCGGGCAGGCACGTGAAATCGGGCAGCTCCGACAACGCGACGTTCATGCGGAAAGTGCCGGAGCCGCAGCGCCACTGTTGCATCGCTTCGAGGAACGGTGCGGAGAGTGCTGCGGGGTCGATGAGGCGCGTGTACAGCAGTTTCGGGTTGAGATTCGAAATGACCACCGCAGCGCGGAAGCGCTCACCGGTGTCAGTCACCGCACCGACGGCGCGGCCGTTCTCCACCAGGATTTCGCGCACGCCGGCATTGAGTCTGATATCGACACCGCGGCTCGCGGCAGACGCCGCCATCGCCTGAGTGATCGCGCCCATGCCGCCGATGGCGTGTCCCCACGCGCCCTTCCTGCCGTTCACTTCGCCGAACACATGATGCAGCAGCACGTAGGCGGAACCCGGCGAATACGGGCTCGCATAGTTGCCGACCACGCCGTCGAACCCGTACACGGCCTTGATGGGATCGCTTTCGAACCAGCCATCGAGATAGTCGCCCGCCGAACCGGCGAAGAGCCGCAGCAATTCCTGCCGCATGGGTATGTCGAGCTTGTTCAGCCGGCCGCCGAGCCTGGCCGCGTGCAGGATTTCGGGTAACGCGTTGCGCCAGCTTCCCTGGGTCACATTCGGCGGCGTCTGGAGGACGAGGTCGCGCAGCACATCCGCAATTGCATCGAGGCGTTCGCCGTAGGCATCGAGGCGCTCGGCATCGCGTGCCGAGAACTTCGCCACTTCCGCCTTCGTGCGATCGCCGCCCGTGGCGAGATAGCGACCATCGCTTGTGGGCAGAAAGTTGGAAACCTCACGCTCGACCACCCGCAATCCATGTGCAGGCAGATCGAGATCGCGAATGACCTTCGGGTTGAGCAGCGAGACCGTGTAGGAGGCGACCGAGTTGCGAAAGCCAGGAGGAAATTCTTCCGTGACGGCGGCGCCGCCAACGACGTGACGCTTTTCCAGCACCGTGACCTTCAGGCCCGCCTGCGCCAGATAGGCCGCACAGACCAGCCCGTTGTGACCGCCGCCGACGATCAGTGCATCACAGTCTGCTGACATGCGGTTTCCTGGGCTCGCGGCTGACGGGAATGAGATTGTGCATGCGACGGGTGAAGCTGCGCAGGCACACCTCGTTGTCGCTCAGCGGACCGACGGTGTAACTGCTCGAGCCCATGCCAGCCTGCACGCGTTCGATCAGTGCCTTGTCTTCCAGATTCACTTTGCGATTGATACGCCAGTTCAGATAGCGCGCAGCGCGCATCTCCCGCCGTTCATCAGCATGGACGTAGGCGATTTCGCGAATCATGGTCTGCGTCGGCGATACCGGCACGAATTGCATGAAATCGATCTGATCGGGATACACGTCGAAGGCAACGTTCGGCCAGAGCTTGAAATAGGTCCACAACCGCTGCCGCTGCGGTGGCAGAAAGCTTACGGGCGGCAGCAAGTGCTGGTAGTGCCGCTCGGACCAGTTGCGTGAGGGTGCATCGCGCAGCTGTCCCCACATCTTGTCGGCCCACGGCTGCGCTTCAATGCCGTAGCTGTGGCCGAACAGGCGCGTGAGTCCCGGATGCGCCACATTGATGTGCAGCGCGTCCGAATAGTTGTCGGCGACGTTCTTCCAGTTGACCTCGCGCGGCCGCAGGGTCACGCGGCCCTGCGGCACCAGATCTTCCATGCGGTAGAGGGCGAGTTCATCGGCGTACGGCCCGAACATCTCCCGTACGCCCGGCAACCCGCTTTCGAAGCGCACGAAGATGAAGCCGCCGAAGATTTCCTGCTCCAGTGCCACCAGCGAGTGCTGCGCGGCATCGAAATTGCGGAAGGTGTCGCGATGCGGGACACCCACCAGTTTGCCGTCGAGCGTGTAGGTCCAGGCGTGATACGGACAGGTGATGCGCCGGCCGCAGTGACCCTTCTGTCCGTCCAGCAACCGTGAGGCGCGATGTCTGCAGACGTTGTGAAAGCTGCGGACGCTGCTCTCTGTGGCGCGCACCGCGACGACCGACTCACCGAGCAGATCGAAGCAGTGGTAGTCGCCGACCTTCGGAATGTCGCTGATGTGACAGACGAGCTGCCAGCTCGTACGGAAGATGGACTGTTTCTCGAGTTCGAAAAAATCCGGATCGGAATAGATCCAGCCCGGCAGGCCGACGTCGGTGTCGACGTCCGGAGCTGGGGCGGTCGAGGAGGGCTGGGCGGCGGCGTTCATGATTCCTCCGTCAGAATGACCAACGATAGCGCAACCCCGTGGTATGAAGGTTCGTTTTCTAGGGCGAGGCAAACCCTGCAGCGCAAGTTGCATGCAATCCGGCGCTGGACGGCCGGTCGGAACTCCCTGGCGCAAAGCGAGTTGCATTCTGAAGTCCGATAGCGCTGCTCTGAGTACGTCGTGCGAATAGAAGACTATGCCTTGATCGGCGATTGCGAAAGCGCCGCGCTCGTCGGCCGCGACGGCTCGATCGACTGGCT
>DASTRD010000039.1:0-13415 GCA_035761425.1 Povalibacter sp. | reverse complement strand
CGCCGCCTGATTGCCGCTGCCGTGGCCATTGAACAGGTGCAGGCCCTGGAACGCGAAGGGGTGTGCGAATTCCATTTCTACACACTGAATCGTTCCGAACTGACTTACGCCATCTGTCATGCCCTGGGCGTACGCCCGGTACAGCCGCTCGCCGCCGCCGGTTGAGTTTTCTTTTTGCGTCCAGCAGTCATCTTAGATCACTTATGAATTCCATCGACCGCATTGCCGCTTTCCGCCGGGCACTGACCGAACGCATCCTCGTCATCGACGGTGCGATGGGTACGATGATCCAGCAGCGCAAGCTCACCGAGGCGGACTATCGCGGCGAGCGCTTCAGGGACTGGAAGTGCGATCTGAAAGGCAACAGCGATGTGCTGGTGCTGACGGCGCCCGACATCATCGGCAGCATTCACACCGCGTATCTCGAGGCCGGCGCCGACATCATCGAGACGAACACATTCACGGCGAATTATTCCTCGCAGGCCGACTATGGCATGGAAGATCTGGTTGCCGAGATCAATCTGCAGGGGGCACGCGTCGCGCGCAAGGCTGCGGATGACTTCCACGCAAGGACCGGCCAGATCCGGTTCGTCGCCGGTGCGCTCGGTCCGACGAATCGCACGGCGTCTCTGTCGCCGAGCGTCACCGACCCCGGCTTTCGCAACATCGATTTCGACCAGCTCGCCGCCACCTATCTGATCGCGGCGCGCAATCTCATCGAGGGTGGCGCCGATCTGTTCCTGATCGAAACCATCTTCGACACGCTCAATGCCAAGGCCGCCATTTTCGCAGTGAACAAGGCAATGGCGGAAAAGGGCGTGGAATTGCCCATCATTATTTCCGGCACGATCACCGACGCCTCAGGTCGCACGCTGTCGGGTCAGACGACCGAAGCATTCTGGAATTCGGTGCGTCACGCAAAACCCATTGCCATCGGTCTGAATTGCGCGCTCGGTGCCAGGCAGTTGCGTCCGTATGTGGAAGAGCTCGCGCGGATTGCCGACACGTATGTCTGCGCCTACCCGAATGCCGGCCTGCCGAATGCATTCGGCGAGTACGATGAGGCGGCGTGCGAAACCGCAGATCTCATCGAGGACTTTGCCCGCAGTGGCTTCGTGAACATCGTCGGCGGTTGCTGCGGCACCACGCCCGAGCACATCCAGCACATTCGCCAGCACATGGAAGGCATTGCGCCGCGCAAGCCACCCGTGCTCGAGCCGAAATGTCGCCTGTCAGGCCTGGAGCCTTTCAACATCGGCGCCGACAGTCTGTTCGTGAACGTGGGCGAGCGCACCAACGTCACGGGCTCGGCGAAGTTCCGCAAGCTCATCGAAGCCGACGACTACAACGCAGCGCTCGATATCGCCCGCCAGCAGGTGGCAAGCGGTGCGCAGGTCATCGACATCAACATGGACGAAGGCATGCTCGATTCGGAAGCGGCGATGATCCGCTTCCTGAATCTCATTGCCTCCGAGCCGGACATTTCCCGCGTGCCCATCATGATCGACTCGTCGAAGTGGACGGTGATCGAGGCCGGGCTGAAGCGCATCCAGGGCAAGGGCATCGTCAATTCCATCAGTCTCAAGGAAGGCGAGCAGACGTTCCTCGAGCACGCCAGCAAGGTTCGCGCTTACGGCGCCGCCGTGGTGGTCATGGCGTTCGACGAGCAGGGCCAGGCCGATACCATCGAACGCAAGGTCGAGATCTGCAAACGCTCGTACGAAGTGTTGACGCAGAAGGCCGGCTTTCCGCCGGAAGACATCATTTTCGATCCGAACATCTTTGCGGTGGCAACGGGCATCGAAGAACACAACAACTACTCGGTGGACTTCATCGAGGCCACGCGCAAGATCCGCGCTGCGTGTCCGCATGCGCACATCAGCGGCGGGGTGAGCAATGTGTCGTTCTCGTTCCGCGGCAACGACAAGGTCCGCGAGGCCATGCATTCGGTGTTCCTGTATCACGCCATCAAGGCCGGCATGACCATGGGTATCGTGAATGCCGGACAGCTGGCGATTTATGAAGACATCGATCCGGAACTGCGCGAGCGTGTCGAGGACGTGATCCTGAACCGCCGTACCGATGCGACGGAACGCTTGCTCGAGATCGCGGGCCGCTACAAGGGTGAGGGCGGTGCGAAGAAGGTCGAGGATCTGGCCTGGCGCAGCCTGCCGGTGGTCAAGCGACTCGAGCATGCGCTGGTGAAGGGCATCGACGAGTTCGTCATCGAAGATACCGAAGAGGCGCGCCAGCAGTTCGAGCGACCGCTGCAGGTCATCGAAGGCCCGCTGATGGACGGCATGAATGTCGTCGGCGACCTGTTCGGCAGTGGGAAGATGTTCCTGCCCCAGGTGGTGAAGTCCGCCCGCGTCATGAAGAAGGCGGTGGCGCACCTGATTCCGTTCATCGAGCAGGAGAAGGCGAAGAACGGCAACGTGGCGCGCTCCAACGGCAAGATCGTCATGGCCACCGTGAAGGGTGACGTGCACGACATCGGCAAGAACATCGTCGGCGTCGTGCTCCAGTGCAACAATTTTGAAGTCATCGATCTCGGCGTGATGGTGCCCTGCGAGCGGATCCTGGAAACGGCGCAGCGCGAAGGCGCAGACATGATCGGTCTGTCGGGTCTGATCACTCCGTCGCTGGACGAAATGGTGCACGTCGCACGTGAGATGCAGCGTCAGGGCTTCGACAAGCCGTTGCTGATCGGAGGTGCCACGACTTCACCTGCGCACACGTCAGTGAAGATCGATCCGCAGTACAAGGGCCCGGTGGTGTACGTCAAGGACGCATCGCGTTCGGTAGGCGTGTGCCAGCAGTTGCTGACGCCGCAGACCCGGGCGGAGTACGTGACGAAGCTCAAGGCCGAGCATGCAACGCGTCGCGAACAACATGCTGGCCGCAGGATCAAGGCCCCGCAGCTCACGATTGCGCAGGCGCGTGCCAACAAGTTCAAGGGCGACTGGCAGCAGTACGAGCCGCCCGTGCCGCGGTTCCTGGGTATCCGCAGCTTTGAGGACTATTCGCTCGAGGATCTGACGCGATACATCGACTGGATGCCGTTCTTCAACGCGTGGGAGTTCGGCGGCAAGTTCCCGGACATCCTCACCGATCCCGTAGTGGGCGAGCAGGCCAGCAATCTCTATGCCGATGCACGGCGCATGTTGAAGCAGGTGATTCGCGAGCGCTGGCTGACGGCGAAGGCGGTGTTCGGATTGTTTCCGGCCAACAGCGTCGATGACGACGATGTCGAGGTCTACGCCGATGAATCACGCACCCAGGTATTGCAGCGTCTGCATTTCCTGCGCCAGCAGAAGGGCAAACCCGACGGCCAGTCGCACGACTGTCTCGCCGATTACATTGCACCGCGGGATTCGGGGCGGCGCGATTACATCGGTGCCTTTGCCGTGACGGCGGGCATCGGCATCGAACAGCATCTCGAGCGTTTCCACGCGGCGCACGATGACTATTCGAGCATCATGCTCAAAGTGCTGGCCGATCGTCTGGCCGAGGCATTCGCCGAACGCCTGCACGAACGCGTGCGCCGGGAGTTCTGGGGTTACGCACCCGACGAACGCTTCAGCAACGACCAGCTCATCAAGGAAGAGTATCGCGGCATCCGCCCGGCGCCGGGTTATCCCGCATGCCCCGATCACACCGAGAAGGCCACGCTCTGGAACCTCATTGATCCGGCCTCGCACGCCGATATAAAGATCACGGAGTCCTTCGCGATGTATCCAACGGCGGCTGTGAGCGGCTGGTATCTCTCGCATCCGAAGTCCCATTACTTCGCCGTCGGCAAGATCGATCTCGATCAGGTCCGCAACTATGCGGCCCGCAAGAAGATCTCGCTCGATGAAGCCCAGCGCTGGTTGTCGCCGAATCTTGGCTACGATCCCGATGCTGGCGATGCCGACGCGGCGTGAAGCCGGAATAACCACAGAGCACAAGGCAGGCGCAGGCTGAGAGGTGCGCAGCTTGTATACGCTGCATTCTGCCTTGTGACCTTTGTGGTTGCTCCTCATCGCTGCGCCTGAGCTTCCCGCTACAATCGAACCCGTCGTGAAGAACGGGAGCGATGGCGATGGGTTCTTCCAAGGTCTACGCGGATGCGCAGCAGGCACTGGCGGGAGTCGTGCGGGATGGCATGACCGTCATGTGCGGCGGTTTCGGTCTCTGCGGCATTCCCGAGAATCTCATCCTCGCCCTGCGCGACAGCGGCGTGCGCAATCTCACCGTGATCTCCAACAACGCGGGTGTCGATGATTTTGGTCTGGGCCTGCTGCTCAAGACACATCAGATCCGCAAGATGATTTCGTCCTACGTGGGCGAGAACAAGGAATTCGAACGCCAGTACCTGTCGGGCGAACTGCAGCTCGAGTTCAATCCGCAGGGCACGCTGGCGGAGCGCATTCGCGCAGGCGGCGCCGGCATCTACGGTTTCTATACGCGAACGGGCGCAGGCACGCTGGTCGCGGAGGGCAAGGAAACACGTGTCGTCGATGGAGCGACGTTCGTTCTCGAGACCGGACTCACCGCCGACGTTGCGCTGGTGAAGGCGTGGAAGGGGGATACCGAAGGCAATCTGGTCTATCGCAAGACCGCGCGCAATTTCAATCCCATCATGGCGACCGCCGGACGCATCACGATCGCCGAAGTCGAGGAACTGGTCGAGGCCGGCGAACTGGATCCTGACCAGATTCATACGCCGGGTATTTTCGTGCAGCGGCTGCTGCGAGGCGCGAACTACGAAAAGCGCATCGAACAGCGCACCGTGCGCAAGCGGACGGCGGCATGAGAAATGTCACGGCTCACGGGCCAGCGGCTGCAGCTGCAACTGCCGGTCTTGTTGTAGCAGAGGGAGCCGGTCGTCTGTCGCCTGTAGCCTCTACCCTGTAGCGGAGTTCACATGCCCTGGACCAGAGAACAGATGGCCGAACGAGCAGCACGCGAACTGCGTGACGGGTTCTACGTGAATCTCGGCATCGGCATTCCCACACTGGTCGCCAACTTCATTCCGGCCGGCATGAAAGTGGTGCTGCAGTCCGAGAACGGCATGCTCGGCATGGGCCCGTTTCCGTATGAAGGCGAAGAAGATCCCGACCTCATCAATGCGGGTAAACAGACAGTGACGCAGCTGCCGATCTCGTCGTTTTTCTCTTCCGCCGACAGCTTCGGCATGATTCGCGGCGGTCACATCGATCTGTCCATTCTCGGCGGGATGGAAGTGAGCGAGACAGGCGATCTCGCCAACTGGATGGTCCCCGGCAAGATGGTCAAGGGCATGGGCGGCGCCATGGATCTGGTGGCTGGCGTCAAGCGTGTCGTCGTGGTGATGGAACACAACTCGAAGGATGGCAGCGCCAAGTTCAAGCCACGGTGCGATCTGCCGCTCACGGGTGCCAACGTCGTGGACATGATCATTACCGATCTGGCTGTCTTCTCACGGCCGGATCGTGCCTCGCCATTTCGTCTGCTCGAGACGGCGCCAGGCGTGAGCGCCGATGAAGTTCGCTCGAGAACCGGGGCGAAGTACCTCTGAGTGCAAAGACAGCCCTGTCAATGTCATGTGCCCCACGCCCGAGGTGAGGCTGTGCTAAGTTAGCGATAACAAATCAGAAGGGCTCAGGGGGGAATCGAAGCGATGCCGAAGTTCAAGGCACTGCGATGGTGGATGATCGGCCTGCTCACCATCGGCACCATTCTCAACTATCTCACGCGCGGCACGCTGGCCGTGGCAGCTCCGACCATGATGCAGGAGCTGCACATCACAGAAGAGCAGTACAGCTGGATTGTCGGATTTTTCCAGGCGGGCATCATGCTCCAGCCTGTGGTCGGGTACATCCTCGACTCCATCGGCCTCAAGATCGGTCTGGCCCTGTTCGCCAGCGGTTGGGCCATATTCACCATGGCACATGGTTTCGGTCACAGCTGGCAATTCTTTGCTGGCGTACGCGGCTTGCTCGGTTTTGCTGAGGGCACGACGCACACGGCCGGCATGAAGACGGTAGCGGACTGGTTTCCGGCGAAGGAGCGCGGACTCGCCAGTGGTATCTACAACATCGGTGCAGCGGTCGGCGCGGCAGTAGCACCGCCGCTCGTAGCGATCGCAGTCTATATTTATGACTGGCGCGCAGCGTTCGTCATCATCGGAGCCCTGGCATTCGTCTGGGTTGCACTGTGGCTGCGCTTTTACGATTCGCCGAAGAAGCATCGCTCGTTGTCGCAGGCCGAGCGTGAATACATCGAAGCGGGGCAGGAGGAGCACCTGAGCGCTGGTGACACGCGCCCCTCGGTCTGGAACATCCTCAAGCAACGAAATTTCTGGGGCATCGCGCTGCCCAGATTTCTCGCCGATCCCACCTGGGGCACGTTGTCGTTCTGGATACCGCTGTATCTGACGACTGTGCATGGCTTCGATCTGAAGCAGATTGCCCTCTTTGCGTGGTTGCCGTTTCTTGCCGCCGACATCGGCAGCATGTTCGGTCCGGTGCTGGTGCTGTGGCTGCAAAAGCGCGGCATCGGTCTGATCAATGCCCGCAAGGGGGCCTTCACCATCGGCGCATTCATGATGATTTCCATGATGTTCGTCGGCCAGGTTCACGATCCCTATTCGGCGCTGGCGCTCATCTCGTTCGGCGGCTTCGCTCACCAGACGCTGTCGGTCACCGTCATCACCATGTCCTCCGACCTGTTCAAGCGCAATGAAATCGGTACCGTGGCGGGGACGGCCGGAACGTTCGCCAATCTCGGCGTGATGCTCTTTTCGCTGCTGATGGGTGCACTCGTCACGACGATCGGCTACAACCCGTTCTTCTTCGCGCTCGGCGTGCTCGATCTGATCGGCGCGGTAGTCCTGTGGACACTCGTGCGTGAACCAGTGAGAGCGATGCCGGCTGAGGTGCCCGCGCGATAGTCCATTTGAGGTGGACGCTGCGGCGATCCACCAACCGGCTGATCTGTGTGGGTGGGATTTTCAGGGCGCTCAAAACATGGATGGTTTTGTGCGAGCCTGCAGGGATGTATTCACGGTAATCCTGAACAGTTTCACCCGCACGGGTCGGCGTGCTGCTGACAGCGTGCCTTACAGAAGTTTCGAGTCATCCTGATGTCACAGATCATCCGCAATCCCATCCTGAAAGGTTTCAATCCTGATCCTTCCATCGTGCGTGTCGGCGACGATTACTACATCGCGACGTCAACGTTCGAATGGTTTCCCGGCGTACAGATCTTTCACTCCAGGGATCTGGTGAACTGGCGGCTTCTGTCGCGACCGCTGAGCCGCCCGAGTCAGCTCAACATGCTCGGCGATCCGGATTCCTGCGGCGTCTGGGCGCCGTGCCTGTCGTATGACAATGGCCTGTTCTATCTCATCTATACCGATGTGAAGCGCTACGGCCGTACGACTGTGGGCGGAGCATCGGGTGCGTCGCTGCGCGACTTTCACAATTATCTGGTGACAGCCACCGCCATTGACGGCGACTGGTCCGACCCGGTGTATCTCAACAGCAGCGGCTTCGACCCATCGCTGTTTCACGATGACGACGGCCGCAAATATCTGGTCAATCAGTTGTGGGATCACCGCCCGGGCCGCAATCGTTTCGCCGGCATCGTGCTGCAGGAATATTCGCCCTCGACGCGCAAGCTCATCGGCGAGCGCGTCAATATCTTCCCGGGCACGCGTCTCGGACTGACCGAGGCGCCGCACCTGTACAAGCGCAATGGCTACTACTATCTGCTGACGGCCGAGGGCGGCACGATGTGGAATCACGCCGTCACAATGGCGCGCTCGAAGTCGCTCACCGGGCCGTACGAGCTGCATCCTGATGTCTACATCATGAGCGCACGCAACCGACCCGACGCGCCACTGCAGCGTGCAGGGCATGCAGATCTCGTCGACACTCAGAATGGCGAGACGTACATGGTCTATCTGTGCGGCCGTCCGCTGCACAATCGCGGCCGTTGCGTGCTGGGTCGCGAGACGGCCATTCAGAAAATGGTCTGGGGCGATGATGACTGGCTGCGTACGACGGACGGGCAGGGCGTCCCTCACCTCGAGGTGCCGGCGCCGCAGTTGCCTGTGACCGAATTTTCCCCGGCGCCGGTGCGTGAAGACTTCGACGCCGGACACCTGCCCATCGACTTTCAATGGTTGCGCTCGCCATGGCCCGAGCAACTGTTCAGCCTGCAGGCACGGCGCGGTCACCTGCGGCTGTTCGGTCGCGAGACCATCGGCAGTGTGTTCAAGCAGTCACTGGTCGCGCGACGTCAGCAGTCGCTGTGTTACAGCGCGATCACGTCGATGGAGTTCGAGCCCGAGCACTTCCAGCAGGCGGCCGGACTCGTGTGCTACTACAACTCATCGAAGTTTCATTATCTGTTCGTGTCGAAGGACGAGGAGAACGGCAAGCACATCCGCGTCATGTCAGCCTTGCCGGATTCTCCTCAGGCCGATGCGTTCACCGCGCCAATTCCGATCCCCGCCGGCAAGCCCGTGCAATTGCGCGTCGAAGTCGATTTCGAACGCCTGCGATTTGCGTACCGGATCGATGGCAACGACTGGCAATGGCTGCCGGAGCAGTTCGACGCGAGCATCCTGAGCGACGAGGCAACCCAGCCTGGCATGGCGAACTTCACCGGCGCGTTCGTCGGTATGGCCTGTCAGGATATGTCGGGCGCAGCGAAACACGCAGACTTCGATTACTTCGAATATCGCGAGCGTGAGTACAGCGCGCGCGTGCCGGAGTGAGAAGGCGGATTAATCAGGCGACGAAGCGGACCACACCGCCATCGACCCGCAGCGCGGCGCCGGTCGTCGCCGAAGCCTGCGCCGAGCACACGTAGACGATCATGTTGGCGACCTCGTCGGTCGTCGCGAAACGCTGGATGAGACTCGTCGGGCGTGCCGTTTTCAGGAATGCCTGCTCTGCTTCTTCCTGCGCGATTCCCTGTTCCCTGGCTTGCGCTGCCATCCAGTTCGACAGGATCTCGGATCTGGTCGGGCCCGGGAGCACGGCATTCACGGTAACGCCTGTACCCGCGACCGACTCTGCGAGACCGCGGGAGATTGCAAGCTGCGCTGTCTTGGTCATGCCGTAGTCGATCATCTCCCTGGGAATGTTGACCGCGGACTCGCTGCTGACGAACACGACGCGGCCCCAGCCCTGTCGTACCATCCGCGGCAGATAGTGGCGCGTCATGCGCACGCCGCTCATGACGTTGATCTGGAAAATGCTCTGCCAGTCATCGTCGGTGGTATCGGCGAAGTCCCTCAGTACAGCCGTCCCGAGATTGTTGACGAGAATGTCGGCGTCGGGCGCCTGCATGAAGAACGCCTCGGCACCCTCGGCTGTCGAGAGATCGGCCACGATGCCTGAGATGTCGCTCGTGGGAAAGGCGTGCCGCATCTGCCGCACCGCCTCGTCGACCCGGGCTTTGCCACGGCCGTTGATGACAACCGATGCGCCGGCGCGAGCCAGCCCCTCTGCAGTGGCGCGGCCAATCCCGGCCGTTGATCCGGTGACGATTGCCTTGCGGCCCTTGAGTTCGATATTCACGCCATTCATCTCCCATCGCGCGTGGCAGGGCGATCAATCCGCTGATCCCGGACGGGCCGCGGCATCGTCACCTGTTGCGGTTACTGCGCCTTCCTGAACAAGTCCTGGAAAATGAGCGGGCCCCAGGTGCGGCCACGTGCCTGCACGAGCGCGCCACCTTCGTTGAGCTTTCCCAGGGTGACGGGTGCAAAGCCGAGTTGTCTGGCCAGGGCCTCTACAGGAGCTATCGCTTCCTCATCGTCGCCAGAAAGAAAGACGACTCGATGCGCGCCGTCGACAATCGGATCGCCAGCCAGAGTGGCCGCGGGCAGGTGATTGAAACCTTTCACGAGTCTGGCGCCAGTGAATGACTTTGCGACGAAGGCGGAGGACGCGAGGCCGTCCAGCTCTTCAAGGGGAGTTCCAAATGTGTTCGTCGCGTCGATGATTGTCTTGCCTTCCCAGTTCGGCAGGAGCTTCGCAACTTCGCGATGCTCCCCGAACGGGACCGCCAGAATAATCGTGTCGGCCTCGAGAGCATTCCGCAGGGACCGGGCGATGACGGTGGGTCCAATCGTGCGAGCCTCCAGCGCCAGCGTTTCCGGCGGCCGGCGGGTTGCAACACTCACCTCGATGTTCTTGCGCGCAAAGGCTCGGGCGAGCGCCTGGCCTATCTTGCCGAATCCCACAATTGCGTAACTCACAATGCTTCTCCGATTCTGTATTGATGTATTCAGATGGCCGCGAAGCCGCCGTCGACAGACAGCTCGACTCCGTTCACGAAGCTCGAATCGTCTGAAGCAAGAAACAGTGCCGCCGTCGCAATCTCCTCGGGACGACCCATTTTTCCGCGCGGGATCAGCGATTCGAACATCTGCTTCGCTTCCTCTGTGAGCACCTGATCCTGCATCGGTGTGGCGATCGGCCCCGGGTGCAACACATTCACCCGGATATTCCTGCCCTTGAGTTCGTTGAGCCACCCGCGTGCGAATGCGTGCAATGTCGCCTTGCTCGCCGCATACACGCTGTAACCAGGAAAGCCTTTCATCGAAGCAACTGACCCTGTCATGAAGATCGATCCGCCATCGTTGAACAGGGGCAATGCCTTCTGAACCGTAAACAGCGTGCCGCGCGCATTCAGGTCAAAGGCCGCATCGAAGTGCTGCTCGGTAATTTCGCCGAGTGGTGCGGCTTCGCCCGTGCCTGCGCTGGCGTAGAGGATGTCGATCTTGCCTTTGACCTGCTTCACCGTATCGAACAAGCGGTCCAGGTCGTCGAGATTGGCCGCGTCGCCGCGCACGCCGGTTACGTTCCGGCCGATCAGCTTGACCGCCTCGTCGATTGCCTGCTGCCTTCGTCCGGTGATGAAGACGTAGGCGCCTTCTTCAACGAATCGTCTGGCGCTCGCGAGTGCCATGCCGCTGGTCCCGCCCGTGATCACTGCAACCTTACCTTCAAGCTTCCGCATGACTTCACCTTTGACACTTCGTTCGGGAACGTCCCGAGAGCCTCAACATAGGCCCGCGGCAGCTACGCGGTAAGTCCATAACCGCGCACATCGGTGGTGCGGAATCGATCCGGTTGGACGATCGACAGTATCCGCTGCGGCTGCTGCCCGCCGATCGAAGTCAGGTCGTGCCTGTGGGAATTTGAGTGAGAAGAGGCCCCGTGCCGCGGTTCGATGTGTTAGATACGAGCTTCCGGAGAAGCACCGCGTGGTGCAGGGTCGCACCATGATTCAGTGGGATGACGTTCGCTACTTTCTTGCCGTGGCCCGCGGCGGCTCAGTGCGGGCTGCCGCCCAGCGTCTCGGTGTCAATCACGCGACCGTGTTGCGACGCATAGCACAGCTCGAGGATCGGCTCGGAGCGCACATGTTCGAAAGGCTGCCTTCGGGCTACCGGCTGACAGTTGCGGGCGAGGAAGTACGTGAGCTCGCGAATCAGATGGAAGCGTCTTCGCATGAACTGGAGACGCGTGTCTTCGGGCGCGACCAGAGTGTGCGCGGGCTGCTGAGGATGACTTTGGCTCCGCCCCTCGCGACACACCTGCTCATGCCGGACTTTGCCGAGTTCGCGCGTCTGCATCCGGACATCGAGATGGAGATCGCATTGTCCGGCGAGCTGGCAAATCTCACCAAACGAGAGGCTGACGTGGCGATTCGCGTCGTCTACGACCGCAAAACCCTGCCGCTCAATCTTCATGGCATCAAGGGACCGGAGCTGTTCGGCGGTGTCTACATGTCTCGCGAGCGCCTGGCCGCATGGCGTGGCGGGGCAACTGATCCTGTTCGCTGGATCGTGATAAGCGCTCATGGAATTCCGGATTGGGCGACCGAGGGGGAGCTTCGCACCACGGACGTCCCCTTCAGGATCACGGACGCGCAGGCGCAGATCGTCGCTGTACGGCAGGGACTCGGGATCACGACACTGCCATGCTTTGTCGGAGATGCCGATCCTCTGCTGGTGAGGGTGCCGGGCACGGATCTGCACATGTACGGAACGCTCTGGCTGCTCACGCAGGGTGAGACACGCAAAACGAAGCGGGTGCGGCTCTTCACGGAGTTCATATCGCGCAGGCTCGCCGCGTACGCACCGCTTCTTGCAGGGCTGTCCATACAGCGCGACTGACGCACGCAACTCGCAGGCAACACCGCGTCGAAGTCACGGGAATCCGAACTGTGTTCCAAACCATGTTGCTGGCTTGAAATCGACGGGCGATCGGCGTTCGTGCTTACGCCGCGTCGTGCAGCCGTCAGTCGCTGCACGTGCAACTCATCGCGTTCATTCGAACAAGCTGACGATGCTCTGGTACTTTTCGATGTACCACCGATTCTCGTTGTTGTATTTCGGGATTGCCACAGGACGGACGCTGGTGCCTTCGGCTTTCCAGACGCAAGGACAAGTCACTGAAGGTCCCGGCGGCAGTTCTCCCGGGCGGCTCAACTGGTCCAATTCGACTTTCATGCGGGCCAGTACGCGATAAAGTTTCGTGACGTTGCGCGGTCCGCCGTTGTACGCAGCGACCGGAAAGATGCCCAGCACTGACGGATTGGTGGGATAGGCAAGTCGGATGTCCCGGCGCATCGCTGTCAGCTCGAGATCCAGCAGGCATACTGCCGCTTTCATGGCGTTCTGGAGATTCGTTGCACCCCGCTCGAAGTTCGGATCGATCTTCGCAGCAGGGCAACGTCTGACCACGAGCGAATAGGTACCGTTGCCTCTGCGGTTGGTGAACTGCATCGGGCCGATGGCGTTTGCGCTCGAGACACTGTACCGGTACGCCTCTTCCTGTTTGAGTCCGTACTGGCTGAGGACCTCGTCGAACGCCACGGATTGCTTCTCGACGTAGTCGGCGTCATCCGTCTGTTCGATGACCGCGAGCGTCGTGATGACCGACAGAGGAATGGCATCCGCGAGCAGCGTGCCCGGAAAGGCAGCACTAGGGACCTGAGCCAGACGCAGTTCCTCGATCGCCGCGCGCGCTGTGGCCACCAGGTAGTCCTTGCCACTGGTGACGAAACCGGGGTCGAAGGTGTCTTCGGTGAAGGGCAGGTACACGATGGGTTTTGCGGTCTGAACCACGGCCCGCCACTGCCGGCGCTTCAGCAGGGTGTTGTCGAACACCGGGAATTTGCGGCCATACACCTTCAGCGGATTGCCGTCCTGCGAGAAGGAAAACATCAGCCGCTCGGCGCCCGTGCCTTTCACGTGGCGTGCCTCGATCTCGGGCGTGAGATTGCGAAAGGGCAGGGGCTTGCGTCCGGGTCGCCAGTTGACCGGCGGACGTGGAATCTCGATCTGGGCAACCGACCATGCCTGCTTCGTCTCATCCCACAGCGCGAAGGCCACGGGACGTCCACGCAGGACCTGATTCTTG
>DASTRD010000038.1:0-25790 GCA_035761425.1 Povalibacter sp. | reverse complement strand
ACGCCGCCATCCAACTACGAATCCATGCAGCGGGCGGCACAGAATGACAAAGCTCAGGGAGGTTTTCGTGAAACGCATCATTGCCGTCGCACTGTCCGGTGCGTGGTTCTCTCTCATTGCAAACACTGCGGCGCTGGCCGAGGCACCCCCACCGATCGACGCCTTTGCGCGCCTGCCTCAGGTCCGCAATGTGACCGTTTCACCCGATGGCAACCAGATTGCCTACATCAGCGCACTCGGCGACAACTCGATCGCTGTCACCGTCGATCTTCGGCATCCGGATGAGCCCCTGCATCCGCTCATGCGCTCCGAGCCCGGCAAGTACGAGATCAAGTGGTGCAAGTGGGCCAACGATACGCGTCTGCTGTGCGGCCTGATTGCCATGGCGCGCGAGCCCGGCGGGCTGGTCTATCCCATCACGCGCCTGGTGGCCGTCAATGCGGACGGCAGCAAACTCAAGGTACTACTGCAGAATTCCTCGGCACGGAGCACACAGCTGCAGGACCGCATCCTTGACTGGACGCCGGACGATCCCGATACCGTGCTGCTCCAGCTCGATGACGACATGAACGGTTTTCCGTCCGTGTACAAACTGGACGTGAACACCGGGTCGCGCAAGCCCGTCACGCGGGAGCACATCCCCATTCGCAATTTCATCACCGATGCCGCCGGCAACGTTCGTCTGGGCGTTGGCTACAGCATCAATGGTGCGACCGAGATGCAGTATTTCGCGCGGCTCGAGGAATCGGACAGCTGGCAGCGACTGGCGAAGATCAAGGCCTTCGAAGCCACCGATGCACTCGAACCCGTCGCCATGGCACCCGGTTCCAACATGGCTTACGCCACCGGCAATTTCGAAGGCCGATCAGCGCTGTGGACCATGGATCTGACCGATCAGAAGGAGCCGGAGCTGGTCTTCTCACATCCGCTGGTCGATGCCGACACGCCGCTGATGACATCCGACGGCCGTCTGCTGGGCATCTGGTACGAGCTCGATCGTCCGTTCGTGTTCTACACGGACGAGCTGTCGCGCAGCGTGGTCCAGGCCATGAACAAGGTGCAGCCATCCACTTTCAACGTCATCGCCGATCGCAGTCGCGACGAGAAGACCTTCATCATTCGCTCCTACAGCGACGTCGATGACGGCACGTACTTCGTGCTCGACACGGCGCAGAAGAAGCTGCGACGCGTCGGCACGGCGTATCCGGAACTCGATCCGCAGCAACTGGGCCGCATGCAATCGATCACCTACAAGGCGACCGATGGCACGGAAATTCCGGGCTACCTCACCGTGCCGGTCGGCAAGCGTGCCGAAAATCTCCCTTTGATCGTGATGCCGCACGGCGGCCCGATTGCACGCGACTCGTGGGACTTCTTCTTTCTGCGCTCATTCCTGGTAAGCCGCGGCTACGCCGTGCTGCAGATGAACTTCCGCGGCTCCTCGGGGTATGGCAGCAAGTGGTTTTACGACGCGCATCAGGACTGGGGCGGCCTGACCTACTCCGACATCACCGACGCCGCGCGCTGGGCGGTTGCGCAGGGCATCGCCGATCCGAAACGCATGTGCATCGTGGGCTGGAGCTTCGGTGGCTATGCGGCACTGCTGGGTGCGGTGCGCAACGGCGATCTGTACAAATGTTCCGTCAGCATCGCCGGCGTCAGCGATCTGAATCTGCTGGTGGCAGAAGCACGTTCCTTCACCAACTACGGGTTTGCGCGCGAACAGATCGGCACGGACCGCGACAAACTGCGCGAAGACTCACCGCTGCGTCACGTCGACCAGATCAACATTCCGGTGCTGATGGTGCACGGGGATCGCGACTATCAGGTCGATGTCGATCACACCCGCAAGATGGACTCGGCCATGAACCGCGCCGACAAGCCGCACCGCGCGGTCTATCTAGACGATGCCACTCACCAGCTCGATCGCAAATCCGACCGGGTGACGCTGCTCACCGAAGTGGAGAAGTTCCTGCGGGAGTATCTCGGGCCAGGTGCGTGACCCGCGACAACCTGAGGTGCCCGCTTTGAGCGGGCGCCTCAGTCCATCAGAACGCCGCGACGAATCCGAGCGTCGCCGAATACTGAAAAAACGTGTCCGATGCCGCGCGAATGCGGCAACCGGCACCGCTCTCGGGTGCCGAGACGCAGAAGATATCGGAATCGGTGTCGAGCAGCGTCACATACGCGCGTGCATCGAAGCGCAGGCCGAAGTGATCGCTGAACAGATACTTCAGGCCGCCGCCGGCGCTGAATGAAAGCTTGGTCTCATCGTCCAGACCGCGCGCATCAGGTCCGAAACGCGTCGCGCCCACCGTCATACCGAAGTAAGGCACCACCGGACTGACATCGGTGAAATTCACGATGCCGCCGATGTGCAGATACTGCACATCCATGTCGAACGGCTCAGCGCCTTGCACCGTCGTGCCCTGCTGCGTGTAGAACATTTCGTACTGACGCTCGGGGCTGCCGGCATTGAAGTCGACGAAGACGCCCCAGTTCGTGCCGCTGTCCAGATCGCGATCGCTGCCGTCGGTGGGATCTTCGAACTTGCCACCACCCATGGTGCCCACGAATGGAGTGATCTCCACCGTGTTCGATGTCTTTGAGGCGGTATCGGCGGCAACGGTCGGCCCGGCGAGCAACCCTGTCAGGCAGCCCAGCGACAATCCGGCACATACGCGGCGTACAACGGCGCAATGGGTCCGTCGATTCATGCTCATCTCCGTGAAAGCAGTTTCGTTGGGATCGACATCCCACGGATGCCGATCGACGCAGTTCGGTACGTTACCATGCGTCAAGGCCGCGCATTGACCGTACGACACCACTGTCGCATCGCACCGACGTCTCCTTCATGCAATGAAGTTTTCGAGTTATCTGCTCGCCGGCGTGTTTGCGGTCATCACGTTCGGCGTCTGGGCCTGGCTGAACAAGCCCGTCGACGAGCCGCAATGGCCGGATCGCGTGCAGGGCATGGCGTTCTCGCCTTTCCAGGGCAACCAGGACCCGGCGGATCGCACACTGCCGTCGCGCAGCCAGATCGATGCCGACCTCGGCTTGCTGGCCGCCGCTTCGGTCAATGCCGTCAGAACCTATTCCGCACTCGATTCCCTGGCCCTGGTACCGGAGCTGGCTGCGCGATATGACATGAAGGTGGCGCAGGGTGCCTGGCTGGATCGCAATCGTCAGACCAACGAGCGCGAAATCGCAGCGACGATCGAACTGGCACGACAACACGACAACATCATCCGTCTGGTCGTCGGCAATGAAACCATTCTGCGTGGCGATCTGCCGCTCGCCGAACTCACCCGGCAGCTCGATCGGGTGCGCGATGCCGTGCGTCAGCCCGTCAGTACGGCCGAGCCGTGGCACGTGTGGCTCAACCATCCGCAACTCGCCGAGCACGTCGACTACATCGGTGTACATCTGCTGCCGTACTGGGAAGGAATCGAGGTCACTGCGTCCATCGACTACCTGGCGACGCGCATTCACCAGCTCGAGGAAGCATTCCCCGGCAAGCAGATCGTGATTCTGGAAGTGGGCTGGCCGTCGGATGGCCGTACCCGCGGCAGCGCCGTGGCTTCAGTCAGCAACGAAGCGCTGTTCCTCAGGCGCTTTCTCGCACGCGCCCGCGACCAGGGCTATCTGTATTACCTCATGGAAGCCTTCGATCAGCCCTGGAAGGCGAAATACGAAGGCGCCGTGGGTGCGTACTGGGGTGTCTACGACGTGCAGCGGCAGCCCAAGTTCGAATTCCTGAAACCCATCGTGCGCATCGCGCAATGGCAGCTGCTCGCCGGCATCTCCGTGGTACTGGCGGCTCTGCTGCTGCTGCTCCTGTACGTGAACAGTTCGACGCTGGGCACCCGCGGCCGCAGTTTCCTTGCCGTCGTGGTGTATGCCGCCGCCACGATTGCCGTGCTGGTCATTTATCGATTCTCACAGCGCTACCTGACCGTCTTCAGTCTGATCATCGGCACGCTGCTGATTCTCGGCATGCTGGGTGTGATTGCACTCGTGCTCGCCGAAGCCCTGGAGTGGGCTGAAGCGCGGTGGGGCCGCCGGCGGCGCCTGTTGCCCGCATCGCAGCCCGATTCCACCGTGTTGCCGAAAGTGTCGATCCATGTGCCGGCCTACAACGAACCGCCGGCCATGCTGAATGCCACGCTGGATGCACTGGCCCGGCTCGACTATCCCGATTTCGAAGTGCTGGTGATCGACAACAACACCCGCGACGAAAACGTGTGGCGTCCGGTGGAGGCGCATTGCCGCGAACTCGGTGCGCGCTTTCGGTTCTTTCACGCAAGTCCACTGGCCGGTTTCAAGGCCGGTGCACTCAATTTCGCGCTGGAGCGGACCGATCCGCGTGCCGACATCATCGCAGTGGTCGACAGCGACTATCAGGTCGAACCGCGCTGGCTCAGGGATCTGACGCCGGCGTTCGACGACGAGAATGTCGCCATCGTGCAGGCACCGCAGGACTATCGCGACCACGACATGAATCTCTTCAAGGCCATGTGCTACGCGGAATATCGCGGCTTCTTTCACATCGGCATGGTCACGCGCAACGAACGCAACGCGATCATTCAGCACGGCACCATGACGCTGGTACAACGCACCGCGCTCGAACGGGTCGGCGGCTGGGCGACCTGGAGCATCACCGAAGATGCCGAACTCGGGTTGCGCCTGTTCGAGCACGGTTACGAAGCGCACTACCTGCCGATCAGTTACGGCCGGGGACTCATGCCCGATACGTTCGTCGATTTCCGCAAACAGCGTTTCCGCTGGGCGTACGGAGCCATGCAGATTCTGCGTCGACACGCGCACGCACTGTTCGCACGCAATACCCGGCTCAGCACCGGGCAGCGCTATCACTTCATTGCCGGCTGGCTGCCCTGGCTGGCGGACGGACTGAACCTGGCGTTCAACATCGCGGCGCTGTGCTGGTCGGCGGCGATGATTGTGGCCCCGCATCGCATCGATCCACCGCTGGTGATGTTCTCGATGCTGCCCATCGGTCTGTTCACCTTCAAACTGATCAAGCTGGCGCATCTGTACGTCTCACGCGTCGGTGCGAATCTGCGTCAGACGCTGGCCGCAGCCATCGCGGGACTGGCGTTGTCGCACACCATCGGCAAGGCAGTGATCAAGGGCTTGTTCTCGGACGGCGAACCGTTCTTCCGCACTCCAAAAGACACCCAGCCACATCCTCTGGCTCGTGGTCTTGCGGGCACCGCCGGCGAAACGTGTTTCCTGCTGTTGTTGCTCAGCGCGGTGTACCTGCTGACCCATCAGGTCAGCCTCGGCGGCGATACGCTCGGTGTGCCGGCAGAACTGCGTGGATCCGATCTCAGCATCTGGGTCGCAGTGCTGATGATTCAGTCGGTGCCCTATGCCGCCGCCCTGCTGGTATCTCTGGCGAGTGCTCTGCCACTGCCGAGCCGCTGGCTCGGACCGGCAGCCGGCATGCAGGCTCGTCCGACCGCACAGGTTGGTCCCGATCTCTAGCCGCTCACTTGCATCCGGGCCGCGCAGCGCGCAGGGTGGCGGTTGCTTCAACCTGATTTGCCCGGTCCGCGACAACACAGCTGGAAAGACCCGAGGGTGGATGTGATCAGCTCCCAAGTCGGCAAGGCGCTGCGGCCACCGTCGTTGTGGCGTGAAATCACCGTCGTACTGGCCTGCAAGTTGCTGGCCCTGCTTGCCCTCTACTACCTGTTCTTCGACGAACGTCCGCACATCACGCCCGACAGTGTGCAGCAACGCGTGTTCGGCGATCCGGCACCGGCAGAGGCTCCCCATGATTGATCTTGAAGTCGTCAATCTGTCGCGGATGCAGTTTGCGCTGACGGCGCTGTACCACTTTCTGTTCGTGCCGCTGACGCTCGGGTTGTCCGTCCTCATGGCCATCATGGAAAGCGTGTACGTGATGACGGGCCGCAGCATCTGGCGGCAGATGACGAAATTCTGGGGCGTGCTTTTCGGCATCAACTTCGCCATGGGCGTGGCGACCGGCATCACCATGGAGTTCCAGTTCGGCATGAACTGGGCGTACTACTCGCACTACGTCGGCGACATCTTCGGTGCGCCGCTCGCGCTGGAAGGGCTGATGGCGTTCTTCCTCGAATCGACATTCGTGGGCCTGTTCTTTTTCGGCTGGGAGCGGCTGTCGAAGATTCAGCACATGATCGTCACCTGGCTGGTCGCGATCGGTTCGAATTTTTCCGCGCTGTGGATCCTGATCGCCAACGGCTGGATGCAGAATCCGGTCGGCGCACGTTTCAACTTCGAAACCATGCGGATGGAAATCTCGTCTTTCAGCGAGGTGATCTTCAATCCCGTGGCACAGGCCAAGTTCGTGCACACGGTGAGCGCCGGCTATGTGACGGGCGCCATTTTCGTGCTGGCCATCAGCTCGTTCTATCTGCTGCATCGGCGCAATCGTGAATTCGCGCGCCGTTCCTTCGCGGTGGCGGCGAGTTTCGGTCTCGCCTCCGCCCTGTCGGTAGTGGTACTCGGCGATGAGAGCGGCTACACGGCCGGCGAACATCAGAAAATGAAAATCGCCGCCATCGAGGCCATGTGGCACACGGAAGTCCCGCCCGCCGGCTTCACCTTGTTCGGTCTGCCGGACGTGCAGGCACGCAAGACGCACGCGGAAATCCGGATTCCATGGGCACTCGGCCTGATCGCTACGCGTTCGCTCAGCACCGAGGTGCCGGGCATCGTCAATCTGGTCGAACGTGCCAAAGAGCGTATCCGCGATGGTTTGCTCGCCTACGCAGCGCTGCAGCGTCTGCGTGCGGACGGTCACGACACCGAAGCGTTGCGCACGTTCGGCCGCTACCAGATGGATCTCGGATACGCGCTGTTGCTCAAGCGCTATATCTCCGATCCGGCTCAGGCCAGCCAGGACGACATCGAGCGTGCCGCCTGGTCCACCGTACCCAATGTGCCGGTCCTGTTCTGGACATTCCGCATCATGGTGGGACTGGGATTTCTTTTCATCGCACTGTTCGCCATGGCGTTCATCGTGACGGCCCGGCGACGCATCGAGAATCATCCCGGCCTGCTGCGCACCGCGCTGTACTGTCTGCCCCTGCCGTGGATTGCCGCCGAACTCGGCTGGATCGTGGCCGAGTATGGTCGCCAGCCCTGGGTGATCGAAGGCATGCTGCCGACCTTCATGGGTGTTTCGTCCGTCACCAGCGGTCACGTCATCTTCAGTCTCGTCGGATTCGTGCTCTTCTACAGCACGCTGGCGGTTGTCGATGTCTTCCTGATGTTGCGCGTGGTCCGTCAGGGGCCGGAGCAATGGTCGGGTCATGAAGGAGCCGGCTGATGCCTGACTACGAAACATTGCGCGTCATCTGGTGGGCGCTGCTGGGCGTGCTGCTGGCCGGTTTTGCGGTGACCGACGGATTCGATCTCGGCGTGGGGATGCTGTTCCGGTTTCTCGGACGCAATGACGATGAGCGTCGCGTCTTTCTGGAAACCATCGAGCCGGTGTGGGAAGGCAACCAGGTGTGGTTCATCGTGGGCGGGGCTGCGATGTTTGCCGCATGGCCATCGCTGTACGCCACGTCCTTCTCCGGCTTCTACATAGCGATGTTTCTGGTGCTGGCAGCACTCATTCTCCGGCCGGTCGGTTTCGTATTCCGCAACAAGCTGGCGGCTCCGCGCTGGCGCGGCGTGTGGGACTGGGCCTTGTTCACCGCCGGCTTTGTACCGACCCTGGTGTTCGGCGTTGCCATGGGCAACTTCCTGCAAGGCGTACCGTTCAGATTCGATGACACGCTGCGCGTGGTGTACACCGGATCATTCCTGGCGCTGCTGAATCCTTTCAGCATCCTGTGCGGCCTCGTGAGTCTGGCAATGCTCACCATGCACGGCGGCGTCTATGCCGCGATGAAGACGCATGCACCGATGACGGACCGGGCTGCCCTCGCCGCCCGCATCGCTGCCGTTTTTTACATCGTGCTGTTCACTACCGCCGGCGTGCTGATCGCCTCCAGCATCGAGGGCTATCGCATCGTCTCGGAGATCAACGCCATCGGGCCATCCAACCCCGTCGGCAAATCGGTGCTCGCCGGCAGCGGCGCCTGGCTGGAAAATTACAGCCGCTATCCCTGGATGATGCTGGCACCGATACTCGGTTACGTCGGTGCGGTCGGCGCTTTCGTGACGGTACAGCGCCGCGCCGGGATTGCGTTTCTCGCCAGTTCGATCGCCGTGGCGGCCACGGTCTGCACTGTCGGCTTCAGTACCTTTCCCTTTCTGCTGCCGTCATCGCTCGAACCGGGCAGCAGCCTCACGGTGTGGGATGCCAGCAGCAGTCAGCTCACGCTGTTCATCATGCTGATCGCGGTTCTGATCTTCATGCCGCTGATACTCGCGTACAGCGCATGGGTGTTCCGCATGCTCAGAGGCAGGGTTTCGCTCGAGCATCTGCACAAGGGCAGTTATTGAGGAATCGCTTCACCATCCACGACCGACCAGTTCACCAACCATCCTATGTGGTACTTCTCCTGGATCCTCGGCCTCGGCCTCGCCTGCACCTTCGCAATCCTGAATGCGATGTGGCTGGAGCTGTATGAGGGCGACAACCCGCAGCCGGAACAGCCGAGTGCTGAACCTGCCACTCCCGCCAAGGAATGAAACCCGGCAGTCGACGCGTTAGCGACGAATCACAGGCCGATGGATGCCGCCCGAACCCGATGTCGATTTGCTGAAACGCGCGGCTTGTTGTTCCTGTTCGTACATATCGACCTCACGAATTTACGGGATGCTGCACCCGACCTTGCGCCACTTCTGCGTCGGTGATCAAGTGAACGTGAGTACATCTATATCACAGCCTCTGGCGTTGCTATGTCCTGTAGCTCCATGTCCGCGGAAGAAATCATGTCGCGCGCGCGCCTGCTGCCAGCCGACGACCGGGCCGCATTCGTTCGTGACGCATGCGCCGGCGACTCAGCGCTCTTTGTGAGGATCATGCAGGACATCGACACCCGCCAGGTCTGGCCACAAGGCGAGCCCGATGAAGTTCCCGAACCCGTCGACTCGTTCGTCCCAGGCGACCGCACCATAGGACCGTACCGGATCATCCGCAGCCTCGGGTGCGGCGGCATGGGCGAGGTCTTTCTGGCCGAACGCGACGATGCCCAGTTTCAGCAGCAGGTCGCGATCAAGCTGGTCCGGCACGGCGTGCTGTCACGCCAGATGCGCGGTCGCCTGAAGCTCGAGCGACAGATCCTCGCCACGCTGGACCATCCCAACATCGCCCGACTGTTCGATGGCGGTACGACGGCGGATGGAACTCCGTACATCGTGATGGAGTACATCGATGGCGAACCCATCGACGACTACTGCAATCGTCGCGAACTTCCCATCGAGGAGCGCCTGAGACTGTTCCAGAAAGTCTGCTCGGCGGTGCATCGCGCACACCAGAACCTGATCGTGCATCGCGATCTCAAGCCATCGAACATCCTCGTTACGGCGGACGGCACTCCAAAGCTGCTCGACTTCGGCATCGCCAAAATCCTGGACGATCGCCAGCTGATGCACACCATGGCGGTCACCCAGGCCGACTATCGACTGCTGACGCCCGATCACGCCAGTCCGGAGCAGATTCGCGGTGAGCCCGTCACGACTTCCAGCGATATCTACGTGCTTGGGGTTCTGCTGTACGAGCTGCTGTGCGGCTTCAGGGCTCATCCGTTACATGGCAATCGTCTCGCGGATCTGGAGCGGGCCATCACGGAAACCACGCCGCTGACTCCGAGCGCTGCGATCGCGGCTGCTCAGGAATCGTGCGTTGCAGATGTCGAAGCCATTGCAAGCGAGCGTTCGACCCGGGCGGCCCGTCTGCGGCGCCAGCTCAGCGGCGATCTCGACAACATCGTTCTGATGGCGCTGCGCAAGGAACCGCAGCGCCGCTATTCATCGGCCGAGCAACTCGCTGCGGACATCGACAGGTATCTGCGCGGCATGCCCGTCATTGCTCGCGCGGACGCGTGGACGTACCGCGCACAGAAATTCGTGCAGCGCCACGCGGCAGTCCTGGGAATGGCCAGCCTGCTGGTCGTTCTGCTGGTTGGCTTCACCGTTACGACCGCGCAACAGGCAAGGCGCATCGCACACGAGCGCGATACGGCAAATGCGGAACGCGAACACGCGCAGGCAGAGCGCGAACGCGCCGAAGCAATCTCGACATTCCTGATCGATTCCTTCAGGAAGGCAGATCCGTCGAACTCACGCGGCGAGGAAATCACGGCGCGCGAGATTCTCGACAATGGTGCGCGCCGCGTCAGCAATGAATTGGGTGCACAGCCGGCGCTGCAGGCCACGTTGCTCGATACCATCGGGTCGGTTTATCTGTCGCTCAGCCTGCATGCCGATGCTCAACCGCTGATCGAGCGCGGGCTGTCCATTCGCCGCAGTCTGTTCGGCGAACGCAGCCTCGACGTGGCCGGCAGTCTCTACAACCTGAATCGCGTGTATCAACAGAAGGGCGATCTCAGCCAGGCCGAAAAACTGGCGCAGGAGAGCCTCGACATCACGCGCTCGGTCACATCTGACGACAGCCTCGAAACGGCTACCAGCCTGTGTCGCCTGGGATCGATCCGGCAAAGTCAGTGGCAGCTCGATGCGGCTCGCGGCCTCTTCGCGGATTGTCTGCGCATACGGATCAGGCACCTGGGCCCGAATCACGAACTGGTGTCCGTGCCGCTCGACAACCTCGCCCGTATCGCGCAGGTGCAGGGGAATTTCGCGGAAGCCGAGAAACTCTATCGGCGAGCGCTGCTCATCGATGAGCAGACGCATGGAGAAAACCATCCCTGGTACATCCGCCATGTCACGAACCTGGCGACTGCGCTGCATGAAGAAGGCGATCTGAAACAGGCAGGCCCGCTGTATCGTGAGGCGCTTTCGCTCAGCCGACGCGTCAACGGCGATACGCATTTCGACACCCTCGATATCATGGCCAACTACGGTCGCTATCAGGCGGATTCCGGACAGTTCGACGACGCCCGCAAGACCTTCGAGGAAGTGCTGCGGCTGAACCGGAAATATCGCGGCCCGGAGCAGGAACAGGTGGGATATACGCTCGAAGCGCTGGGTGCGCTGGCGCAGAAGCAGCACCACTTGCCGCAGGCCGAACGCTATTTCCGCGAAGCACTCGGGATCTATCGCAAGACGCTGCCAGCAGGCCACGCCTACACAGCCGCTGCGGCCACGAAGTTGGGACGGGTACTGGTGGATGAGGGTAATCCCGCGGCCGCCGAATCGATTCTGAGCGATGCGGTTGCGGCCTGGTCGCTACCGCAGAACGACCCCTCGAGCAGCTATCGTGCAGTGGCAATGGCGACGCTGGGACGAGCGCTGGCACTGCAGGGAAAATACGCGCAGGCCGAGAGCCACTTCATCGCGGCGTATCCGGTACTGCGCAGCTCATCGCGCGATCAGGCGACAGCAATGGACGCACGGCACTGGATCGAAGATCTGTACCGCGACATGGGTCAACGCGACGCCGCCGAAGCCTATTTCACACGGGTCGATGCCACCCGATAGTTCTATGGTCTCGGCCGGCGATTGCGCCGAGAATCCATCTGGCTATTGCCAATACCAACAAGTGGAGCAGGGAGTACCGGAAAATCATGCGCATCTTCATCGCCGATGATCTGCCCGACCTTCACCCGCAGTGGGCCAATGTGCTTGCCGACATGGCGCTCGCAAGCCCTCTGCCGGGAAAGAACAAGGCCGCCCTGGATGCTGCTGCCGTGCTGTTCAGCACTTCCGATCCCAAGGAACAGAGCACCGCGCTGGATCTGCGCGATCAGCCCGAACAACTCAGTGCGATTCTCGATGCCGTCGGCATCGCAATGCTCAACCGCGGCTACGTGCCCGAAGGCAGGAAGTTCATCGAACAGGCGCTCGCCATCCGCTACGCCTTTTTCGGCAAACGTCATCCCGCGATTGCCGCGAGCCTGACCAGTCTTGCACGCGTGTATCGAATGGAAGGCGAGCTGATCCGCGGCCTGAAAGCCATCGATCAGGCGATGGCCATCAACCGGAAATTCCACGGCGGTGGCGGCCTGCCCCTCGTGACGAGCTATGTCGAAGCGGGAGTGCTGCATCTCTACGACGGCAATGCAGTCGCCGCCGAGCGCATGGCTCTGCGCGGTCTGTCCCTGCTCAAGCGCCATGGACTGCAGTCGGTCGACCCGAATGCATCGCGCCTGTACGACACGCTCGGACGAGCCCTCGAGTCCCGGGGACGCCTGACCAGTTCGCGACTGAAAGCGCGCGTCCTGTTCCGCGCGGCCGTCAGGGCGCTGTCCGCTGCGGTCAGGCTGGATCGCAAACAGGTCGGACAGAATCACCCCAAGTACGTGACGCATCTGGCCAACCTGGCCTGTGCCCAGTGGGCGCAAGGCGATCTGGTTGCTGCCGAGGCCGGCTTCCGCGAAGTGATCCGGGTCTACGAAACGCTGCTCAAGCGCCCGCTTCATCCCAATCTCATCGACGCCTACGCCAACCTGGGCAGTGTTCTTGTGCAGAAGGCCGATCCGGATGCGCAGCACATTCTCAAAGAGGCGCTGTCCCGCAATGAGGCCTCCCGGGGTCCCGATCACACGCTGGTCGGCAACGACCACGCCAATCTCGGCCGCTACTATTTCAGCGTGCAGGATACGAAGAGCGCGCGGCAGGAATTCGACAAGGCGCTTGCCATCTACCTCAGGAATGTCAAAGCCCGCCGCCTCTCGCCGAGGCACCCGTACATTGCCGAAGCCCGCGACTGGCTCAGTCGGTGCCCATAAAAAAACGCCGGCCGATCTTCTGCAGATGGCCGGCGTCAACTCTCACGGGGGGATCGATAGACCTGAATATCCTCTCGCATTCACTGAATTGAACAATCGGCATATGGGGCAGCCAGACACGTACTTGCACATACATCGCGCTGCACCAAAGGGTCATTGCCTGGTCCCTTAGCCCGGACGTACGATGGCTCGCACTACCGGGGGAGATTAGAACCCGGTGCAAGGCAATGGATCGCTCTGCAACCGCACTGGCAGGAGTCGTTGATTCGACCAATGGGGCAGATGCCATGAAGATCCTGATCGTCGATGACCATCCGTTATTCAGAGCCGGCTTTCATGCAGTGCTCGAACAGGGCGCGCTGGATGCAGCGGTATTGAGTGTGTCTTCCGTGCAGGAAGCCATGCAGATTCTGCAGCGCGACAGCGAAGTGGCCCTGGTGCTGCTGGACGTTCATCTGCGCGGTGACGATGGCTTCAGCGCCCTGAAGCTCATCGGCGAGAAATTTCCCACCACTGCATGCATTCTCATTTCCGGCGACGAGCAGGATGGCATGGCCTCGCGCGCGATTGCCGCGGGAGCGTCGGGCTTCATTCCGAAATCGTTTACCGCCGATGAAATGGTGGCCGCCATTCAGCAGGTCCTTACCGGCGATGTCTTCGTGCCTGCCAGGACCGCGGCTGCCACGACCGCCGATGGCGGCTCGCTCACGTTGCG
Source organism: Povalibacter sp. (assembly GCA_035761425.1). Classification (GTDB taxonomy): domain Bacteria; phylum Pseudomonadota; class Gammaproteobacteria; order Steroidobacterales; family Steroidobacteraceae; genus Steroidobacter. The sequence goes on along the minus strand of DASTRD010000038.1, from coordinate 12,254 downwards.
GCAGCTTGAAGTCATTGCGATGCTGGGGCGTGGCTGCAGCAACAAGGAAATCGCCCGCGCACTGGATGTGGCGGAGCGCACGGTCAAGGCACACGTCAGTGCGGTCTTCGAGGCGCTCAACGTCCGCAATCGCACTCAGGCAGTGCTCGCCGCTCAGCGCCGCGGTTTCCTGCCCTCCAGCACCGCGTACGCCGCTGTTCGCTGACGGTACCGACACGTGAGGGCGATGGAAATTTCTTTCGCCCTCACATCGCCTCTCATTCTTTCCGCACCCTCTCCCCATGGACGCCGCGCAGCTGCGACGCGTTGAACAGCAGCGCGTCGCGATGCTGTACGGGAACACCGCCGCCGTTTCGGGGTCGGCGCTGCTCATGGCCGCCCTCATGGTGGTCATCGCCTGGCCGCAGGCGAGCGCAGGGCGCATTTTCATCTGGTGCAGCGCAGTCATCCTGGTACAGGCCGGCGTGCAATGGCTCGCTTTCATTTACCGACGCACCGCGGGTGCGCAGACCGAGCCGCGGGTGTGGGGAATGCGGCTCGCCTATCTGGCATTCCTCGCCGGCGTGGTGTGGGGTTCGGCCGTGTTCGTTCTGGTGGGGCCCGGCGAGTCGCTGACGCTCGCCCTGATTTCGGCGTGTCTGGCCAGCCGGGCCACCATCAGCATCATGACTCACGCCTATTTCCCGCCGGCGCTGCATGCCTTCGCCTTCCCGATCTTCGGACTGCTGGCCGTACGCTATGGATTCGAGGGCGGTTACCGCAACGCTGCACTGGGCGTTTTGTGGATCGCGGTGCTCGGATATGTGCTGCTGTTCGTCGAACGCCAGGCTCGCGCGGTAGCGACGCAGATTCGCCTGCGCGTCGAGAACGAGCAGCTGGTCGAAGAACTCAAACGTCAGAACGCCATTGCCGAGCAGGCACGCATACGTGCGGAAGAAGCGAGCCGCTCCAAGTCGCGATTCTTTGCCGCCGCCAATCATGATCTTCGTCAGCCGCTGCATTCGCTGGGTCTGTTCGCCACCGCGCTGCGCAACGGCTCGGAAGGCCGGGCCGGCATCAAACTCGTCGATCAGATCCTGCTGTGCACCGAATCGCTCGAACAGCTGTTCGACAACCTGCTCGACATTTCGCGGCTCGATGCCGGTCAGGTGGAAGTGCGCAGGGAAACCATCCCGGTCAACGCCGTGTTCGATCGGCTGCGCAGTGCATTCGCACAGTCGGCGACGGAAAAAGGACTGCGGCTGCGCCTGCGCCGGTCGCGGGTACTGCTGAAGACCGATGCCACGCTGCTGCTGCGGATGCTGTCGAACTTCGTCTCGAACGCGCTGCGTTACACCGAACACGGTGGCGTGCTCGTCGCTTGTCGAAAACGCGGCGCCCACGTTGTCATCGAAGTGTGGGATACCGGCCTGGGCATAGCGCCCGAGCAGCATGAACGCATCTTCGAAGAGTTCTACCAGATCAACAATCCGGAGCGCGATCGCACCCGCGGGCTGGGGCTCGGGCTCGCCACGGTGAAACGAATCGCGTCACTGCTCGACCATCGCGTGCATGTGCGATCCATCCCCGGGCGCGGCTCGCGCTTCAGTGTCGAAGTGCCGATCGCGGATGCGCAAACCATTCAGTCCATCTCAGCCACCATCGAGCAAAAGGTTCCCAATCTGCTGCGCGGCAAGCTCATCCTGGTGGTGGACGACGAAGCGTCGGTTCGACTTGGCATGCAGAGTCTGCTGGAAAGCTGGGGCTGCCAGTGCGTCACGGCCACGGATGCTCCCGAAGCACTGAACGAACTCCGCGAGCGCATTCCCGACTTCATTCTGGCCGACCTGCGCCTGCGCGGCGAAGACACCGGCATCGACGCCATCCGCGTACTGCGCTCCTATCTCGGCGAATCGATTCCCGCAGTCCTGATCTCCGGCGACACGGCCACAGATCAATTGCGCACCGTGAGCGCCGCCGGTCTGACGCTGATGCATAAACCGCTCAAGGCTGTGCGCCTGCGGGCATTGCTCAATCACGAATTCGCGCGCCGCAAGGATGAGCGCACTACCGCCGACTCAGCCAATTAAGTGCTGGTGCGTGCGAGATTGCGGAGTCAGCGAAAACCGTCCGTCAGAGTCATCGGAATCTCCGCGTTCCTTTCTCCTCCTGTTGGCGGCAGTTCGATTTCGGCGTTGCAGGCGCAGTATCGCGGTAAGCTTGGCGCACCGAATTTCAATGTGCTCCCCTCCAGATGAACACTCGATCGAGCACTCCCCCGGCGGGCGTGCGACTTCAGAAAGCGATGGCCGATGCCGGCGTGGGAGCGCGTCGTGACTGCGAGGACATGATCGCTGCGGGCCGCGTGCGCGTGAATGGCAAAGTGGTAACGACCCTGCCATGTTTCGTCGATCCCGCGCGCGACATCGTACAGCTTGACGGTGACGTGCTGGAGTTGCCGGAAACGAAGCGCGCCGCAGCGAGCAGCGCCCGCACTCACACTTACGTGCTGGTCAACAAACCGAAGGGCGTCATCACGACCACGCGCGATCCGGAAGGTCGGCGCAACGTCCTGGATCTTCTGCCGCCGGCGTTGCGCCGTCACGAAAGGTTGTATCCGGTCGGGCGGCTTGACGGCGATTCGACCGGTCTGCTGCTCATCACCAATGACGGCGATCTTGCCTATCAGCTCACGCATCCGAAATTCGGCGTCACCAAGGAATATCGCGTGATGTGCGCCGGACTCGCCTCGGACGAACAGCTGCAGGCGTTGAAGCGCGGCATGTACCTCGTGACGCCAGCCAGCGACGGCACCCGCAATGCGAAGAAGGCGTCGATGGAGTCGGTACGCATCGTCAAACGCTTCGTGGATCGCAACCGCGGCGATCGAACGTTGCTCAGCGTCACCCTGCGCGAAGGTCAGAACCGCGAGATCCGGCGCATGCTGGCACGCGTCGGACTGAAGGTGCGCGAACTGGAACGCGTCGCCATCGGCCCGTTGCGTGCGGGAGATCTGAAACCGGGACAGGCGAAACTGCTGGGAAAGAAGGATGTGGAGAGACTGAAGGCAGCGACGCTGGGCACGGATTGAATCGCTGCAGACGGGCAAGCGCCGTCGACCGGTTCATTTCCCGGCCTTGACGCGCCTCACCAGGCCTTCCTGCGCGACCGACGCAACGAGCTGCCGTTGCTGATTATAGATTTCGCCGCGTGCAAAGCCCCGCGCGCCACCCATGAACGGACTGGTCGTATCGACCAGCAACCATTCGTCGGCACGACATCGGCGATGGAACCACATCGCGTGGTCGAGGCTGGCGAGCATCACGGGCGTGCGGACGGACTCGGGGTGGCTGACCAGCGTCGTGGTCAGCAGAAAATAGTCGGAAAGATAAGCGAGCCCCGCGATCTGCGTGATGGGATCGTCAGGCAGTTGCGATGACGAGCGAATCCAGTAGAGGCCGCGCGCGGTGCGGGCCTTGCGGGTAAACAGATCCTCCGGGTTTACGGGCCGGAACTCGATGGTGGCCGGCCAGCTCTCCATGGGCGGCGAGTCCTTCGGCAGCAACGACGAATACTTCTGCGTCAGCTCCGTGGTATTGAGCAGGCGATCGGGATCGGGAACCTCGATGTCGAGTTCGTGCGTGTGTTCGAACCCGGATTCCTGACGATGAAACGACAGTTCCATGTGAAAAATGGTTCTCGCCCGCTGGCGCGCAACCACACGGCGGGTGGAGAAGCTGCCGCCGTCGCGGGTCAGCTCGACGTCGTAGATCACCGGAATGTCGCTGGCACCGGCCAGCAGAAAATAACCGTGCAGCGAGTGCGGTTCGCGACCCGGCTCGACTGTCAGCGCTGCAGCTTCCAGACCTTGTCCGAGAATCTGCCCGCCGAACAGCGAGCGGTTGGAATTCTCCTGGTTGGACCGGCTGCGGAACAGATTGGTATCGAGCTGTTCCAGCTCCAGCAGATCGCTGAGGTGGCGCGGCGCAAGCGGCGGCGTATTGGTCGACATGAGTCCAAGTCTAGGCTGTGACCCCGCCGATTGCATGCGAGGCGTTGCAGTCCGCCGCCGACAGGGCCGGCCCGATTGGCCGGTGTGTGCGGGGGCCTCACCGGCGTGGCGCCGCGGCTGACCCTGTATTGCTACTCCCTGCCGGCAAATTTCGCTACGCTGCGTCCACAACAAACCAGTCGGATGCGGAGGCCTCATGTTCAGCAGGGTGGCGAATCTCATCAAAGGATTCTTTTCGCTGTTCATCTCGGGCATCGAAAAGCGCAATCCCGAGGCGCTGCTGGAACTCGAGCAGGAAAACCTGCGCAAGCAGATAGCCAATTTCAACCAGGGTCTCGCCACGCACGCGGGACTGTGCGAACGCATCATGGGTCAGGTCCGCAAGCTCGAGGCCGAACAGAAGGATCTGCGCGCCAGGACAACCGCACATCTGCGCGCGGGCAACAAGTCTGCGGCCGGTCAGTACGCGCTGCGGCTGCAGACCATCGAGCAGCAGCTCGAGGAAAACCGCAAGCAGCTCGAGCAGGCCGAAGCCACTTACAAGAATCTGGTCAAGGCCCGCGACGTCGCCGTGCAGACCGCTCGCTCCAAGATCGAGAGTCTCAAGGGCGCGATCAACGACATGCGCATGAACCAGGCCATGGCGGAAATCCACGAAATGGCCTCAGGCATGATCTCCAACATCGGCGGCGCCGGCGACACGCTCAATCGTCTCGAAGGCATGGTCGAAGAAGAACGCACCCGGGCTGCCGGCCGCGCACGCATCGCCCGCGACTCGATCGACATGCATCAGGTCGACATCAAGGAAAGTGAAATGAACGCACTCGCCGACCAGGCGCTGGCCGACTTCGCCGCACGTGAGGGCATCTCGCTGCCCGATGAACCGGCCGCCGCCCCTGCTCCTCGCAGCATGGGCTCGGAGAGTCAGAGCGGATAAGGAGATCTCCACTGGACTCGGGCACGGAAGGACATGTCGTCCAAGTGCCCGGTGGAAACTCCGCCCGCTTCCCTGAAACCGAATCATGCCTGCACCTCAAGGAGCACCTGACTGGGCGAATGAACTGGCGCTGTCGTACGAAAGCGGCGCGCATGGGCTGTTCATTCTCTATGGCAATGTGCACGACCGGATTGCCGTCGGTTCGCGACTGGTCAATCTGTCGGGTTATCTGGAAGACGGGCTGCTGGCCGGATTCAAGGTCGTGCTCGCTTACGACCTTGGCAACGGGCTGACGATCGAGCGCGGCGGCGAAATCGTCGAGAAGTGGGCGGGTGCCGATCTGAGCCGCTTCCCGCGCGAGCCGCTCGCCGCCATTCAGTACGTCGGCCGCTATCTGCGGTATCTGGGCAATCTGCGAGCTCTCGGTCGGGAAGTGACCGACAACGTTGCCGTGATCATTCGCGGCATCGATCAGGTTGCGCCGGCCGATGGCAGCGGACATGAACATGGCAGCATCACCAGCCTGCTGCGCGAATGGGCGAGCGAAGCGCCGTTCTGCGATCTGCCCTTCACCTGCCTGCTGATCGCCGACAATCTCAATGATGTCGAGCCGCTGATTGCATTCGACACGCGCATCGCACGCATGCGCCTGCCGCTGCCCGATGTGTCTGCTCTGCAAAGGGCGCTGGAAATTCTGCATGTGCAGTATCCGGTCGCGTTTGCGCCCGGCACGCAGCTCGATCAGCTCGCCGCAGCGCTCGCCGGCGTCACCGTCTCGGCGCTGGAGAGCCTGATCAAGGTGCGCAGTCACTCGCATCAGTCGCTTTCGGCGCAGGATCTCACCCGCATCAAGAAGGAACTGGTCGAGCGCGATTCGGCCGGGCTGGTCGAATTCATCGAATCGCGACGCACGCTCGAGGACTATCACGGCCAGGACGCACTGAAGCAGTGGCTGCGTCAGGACCTCGCGTTGTGGCGTGCAGGCGATCTCAAAGCACTGCCGATGGGATATCTGTTGTGCGGCCCCGTGGGCACAGGCAAAACCTTCCTCGTCGAATGTCTGGCTGGCGAAGCTGGCGTGCCCGTGGTGAAGCTGAAGAATTTCCGCGATCGCTGGGTCGGGTCGAGCGAAGGCAACCTGGAAAAGATCTTTCGCCTGGTGCGCGCCCTCGGTCGCTGCATGGTGTTCATCGACGAAGCGGACCAGACGCTCGGCCGGCGCGATGCGGGCAGCGGCGACAGCGGTCTGTCAGGCCGGCTGTACTCCATGATCGCTCAGGAAATGGCCGACTCCGGCAATCGCGGACGTGTGCTGTGGATTCTCGCCTCGTCGCGACCCGATCTGATCGAGGTCGATCTCAAGCGGCCCGGACGCGTCGACATCAAGGTGCCTCTCATGCCGACGGCCACGCAGAGCGAAAGCGCTGCGCTGATCGCCGCGCTGGCCCGGCGTTATGAGTTGATCTTCGATCCCGCTGACTTTGCGCCACTGGAAGCGCAGATGCCGGTGCTGCTCACGCCCGGCGCGGCCGAGGCACTCGCGGTCAAGGCCTACCGTCACTCACGCACGCGCAACGTGTCGGCGGTCGAAGCACTCGCGGCATGTCTGATCGACTATCAGAATCCCGTGCCTGCCGATGTTCTCGAATTCCAGATGCGCATCGCGGTGCGTGAGGCAACCGACCTGGCATTCGTGCCGGCGGCCTTCCGCAAGTTCGCCGTGGCTCCGCCTGCGACATGACCGGTCGACGCTCGTACATCGCCGCCGCCTTCAATGCGCGACCGCTTGGCATGCCGATCCCGCCGAACTGGTTCGGTATCGCGGCATTCGTGCTGCTCGGCGCGCTGGTGAATCCCGGTCTGTGGCTGATCGGTGCGGGACTCGAAGGGTTGTATCTGTGGACGCTGTCGCGCAATGCACGCTTTCGCGCCACCGTCGATGCCGAAGGCGGCCGTGAGCGCTGGGATACCCGCTACGGCTCGCTCATGGCAGCGATCGATCATCAGGCGCAACAGTCGCAGGACTCCATCGAACGCGAATCTGCCGAAATCGTCGATCTGCTCGCACGCACCGGCGGCACGGAATCGCAGATCGCCGACGTGCGCCAGATGGCGTGGCTGCATCTGAAACTGCAGGCCGCGCGGGCCTCGATGATTCAGGTCATTGCCTCCGCCGATCGCGAGAAGCGCAATCTCGAAGATCAGGAGCGGCGCCTCATCGATCGCCTCGCGAAGGAAGCCCTGGGCGATGAATTGCGCCGCAGCCTGGAACAGCAACTCGCGGTGATCGGCTCGCGTCGTGCCGCCCATGCCGACGCGCTGCGTCGCCGCGAGCTGGTCGAGGCGGAACTGGAGCGACTGCGTCAGCAGGTGTCCCTGGTACGCGAACAAGCGCTGCTCGCCACCGACGAGCATGGCATTGCCACCTCGCTGGACGCACTGTCGGCGTCACTCAATGAAGCCAATCGCTGGCTGAAGGATCAGCGAGAACTGTTCGCGGGCCTGGAAGATCTCACCGACGAGCCACCGCCGGCGGAGCTGTTGCAACCGAAGTCCAGGAAGAGAACCAGAGCGAAGGTGGCGCAGTGACGAACACTCGAACCCATGCGCGACGACGCAGCATCACCAGGAGAGGACCCATGACCGTCTCTGAACACCACCACGCGCGCGGTTCGGCCGCCGGCAATGCGATCACGCTGTTGCTGCTGCTCGGACTCATCGGGCTTGGTGCCTGGCTGTGGCTCGGGAAAAAGCCTGCCGAACAGCACACGGGCGCACAGACATCCACGGCTGCTGCGGTTGCGGATGGCAAGGCCCCTGCGCCCATCGAACCGGTTGATGGCACGCCGACACTCGAAGCAGCCGCCACCTACGAGCCGAGGGACAACACGCTGCAGATCGACATCAGCGAATACGCCGGCTACGGCGGCCTGATCGTTGCCAACGGCGGCCTCGAGCCGAACCCCGATTCCTTCTTTGCGAAGGAATACGGCTTCAAGGTGAAGATCTCCAGAAGCGAGGACGAGACCTGGTCGGCGCTCAACAACGGCCGGCTCGCGGCCACGGCGACCACGGCCGATGCGCTCGCCGTACTGGGCCGGCAGTTCGATGCGGTCATTCCGCTTCAGATCGGCTATTCCCGCGGCGCCGACATGGTGGTCGTCGATCGCGGCATCGCCTCGGTCAATCATCTCGCGGGCAAGGTGCTGGCCGCCTCGCAGTTCAACGAAAGCGAATTCTTCATTCGTTATCTGGCAGACGAAGCCGGTGTGCCGATCTCCGTGCTGCGCGATCTGGATTCGCGCCCGCCCGCGGGACATCTCGGACTGGTCTTCTATGAAGATGCATTCGTCGCATGCGATGCATATGCACATGAACTGCGCCGTGACCGGTCGCGATTGAATGGCTGCGTCGGCTGGACGCCGCGCACCGACGAGGTCGTCGAGCAGTCGGACGGCAAGGCCAAGGTGCTGGTGTCCAACCGCAACCTGCTCGTGGTTGCCGACGTGCTCGCAGTGAACAAGGGCTTTGCAAAAGCTCATCCCGACATGATCCGCGGCCTGGTACACGGCATCCTCGAAGGCAACCGCCGTCTGCGCGATCAGCAGGCGCAGAACATCGCAGTCGTGGCCAAGGCCTTCGGCTGGAGCGAAGACGATGCGCGGGACGAACTCTCGCGCGTGCACCTGTCGAATCTTCCCGAGAACCGGGCGTTCTTCGCCGGCACCATCGATTCGGCAGGTTCGTTCGGCGGCATCTTTCAGTCTTCCGTGCTCGCCTACGGCAGCGTGATCAGGAATCCGACCGATCCGGCGCGGTTCGTCGACACTTCGTTTCTCGATGCCCTGGCCGGCAAGGGATTGTTCGCCGATCAGAAGATTGCGATTGCGCCGATCAAGACCACTTCCGGATCGGCATCGCTCGAAGGCGATCCGTTGCTCAGCAAGGACATCCGCTTCTTCTTCCAGCCGAACTCCGCAGCACTGGATCGCAGCGCCCCGCAGAATGCCGAGTATCTCGACACGATCAACCGCTTCCTGCAGGTCAGTCCCGGCTCGACGGTGCTGCTGCGCGGTCACGTCGACAATGCACGGGTCGGAGAATTCCGTGAAAAGGGCGGCGAACAACTGGTGAAGAGCATGGCATTGAAGGCCATGGAACTGTCGCGCCAGCGCGCCATCGCCGTGCGCGATGCGCTGCTGGAGAAGCACAGGAAACTCGATACCTCGCGGATCGAAACGGTGGGACGCGGCTGGGAAGAGCCCGCGGGCCCCGACAGCGATCTGAATCGCCGCGTCGAAGTTCAGTGGTTCACGCTGGAGTAAGGAATCGGATCCCCGGAGTAGCGCAGACAAAGAGTGGAAATATCCCCGACGATCGGCTGGGTGCCGGAATCCGGATGTGGTTCGGGCATCGTCATCTGAAAATGGAGATCGGTGGCTGACTGTTACACACTCGGTGCTCACCATTCTTTCTGACTCTTCTCGTGGTACTCCGATCCCTTCCTGCATTGCCTGTCGCAGAGGCGCTGCCTGAGCTGAGGCGTGTGCTCGCGACGCGGCGCAATGCCGTGCTGCAGGCGCCGCCCGGCGCGGGCAAGTCCACGCTGGTGCCGCTCGCATTGCTCGATGAAGCGTGGCTGCACGGCCGCAGGATCGTGATGCTCGAACCGCGGCGGCTTGCGGCCCGTGCAGTGGCCACACGCATGGCGCAACTGCTGAACGAGCCCGTCGGCCGCACTGTGGGCTATCGAACGCGACTGGATTCGAAAGTCAGTGCAGCGACGCGCATCGAGGTCGTCACCGAAGGCATTCTCACTCGCTGGCTGCAGCGCGATCAGTCGCTCGAAGGCGTGGCGCTGGTGATCTTCGATGAATTCCACGAGCGCAGCCTGCAGGCGGATCTGGGGCTGGCGCTGACACTCGACGCGCAGGGAACCTTGCGCGAGGATCTGAAAATTCTGGTGATGTCGGCGACGCTCGATGGCGAAGCCGTAGCAGCACTGCTGGACGGTGAAATCGTGACGTCGGCGGGACGCATGTTCCCGGTCGAGACCGTATACCGGGTGCGTCCGGCTGCTGCGCGAACGGCGCGGTTCGAAGAGGACATTGCCACCGTTGCCGCGTCTGTGGTCGTGCGCGCCATCGCCCAGGAGCCTGGCGACGTGCTGGTGTTTCTGCCCGGTCAGGGCGAAATCCGGCGCGCGCAACGGCTGATCGAGGACGCGGCACTGCCGCCCGGAACGCGGGTGCTGCCGCTGTTCGGCGAACTGCCCATCGAGCAGCAGGATGCCGCAATCCGCCCCGCCGCGAGCGGCGAACGCAAGATCGTGCTCGCTACCAACATCGCCGAAACCAGCCTCACCATCGAAGGCATCCGCATCGTCGTCGATTCGGGTCTGGCACGCCGCGCACATTTCGATCCTGCCACCGGCATGAGTCGACTCGAGACAGTTCGCATCTCGCGCGCATCGGCCGATCAACGCCGCGGTCGCGCCGGACGACTCGAGGCGGGCATCTGTTACCGATTGTGGCCCGAAGCCGAAAATGCATCCCTGCCGGCGCAAACCACGGCGGAAATTCTCGAGGCCGATCTCGCGCCGCTGGCACTGGAACTTGCCAACTGGGGTGTGGGCGATCCCGGCACGCTGCAATGGCTGGACGCGCCGCCGGCTGCAAGTTTTTCTCAGGCTCGCGATCTGCTTGTGTCACTCGATGCACTGGACAGCAACGGGCGAATCAATGCACACGGCCGTGTGCTGGCACGAATTGGCGCGCATCCACGCCTCGCGCACATGATCGTTCGCGGCAGCGAGCTGGGACTGCGCCGCACCGCCCTGGAAATTGCCGCCCTGCTGAATGAGCGCGATGTGCTGCGCATTCCTGCCGGCCGCGACGTGGATCTGCGGCTGCGGCTCGACGCGTTGCGCGAGGGCCGCGCGCCTGCGGGTGCGAGCATCGACGTCGGCGCGCGTCAGCGTGTACAGCGCGGCATCGATCTGCTCGATCGACAGGTCGAGCAGTCATCGACGCCAGCGAACGTCACCACGGACGAGGATGTGGGACGACTGCTGGCGCTCGCCTATCCCGATCGCATCGGCCAGTCGCGCGGCGAAGGCGGTCGCTATCTGCTGACGAGCGGTCGTGGCGCGCGACTCACCGACGTCAACAACATCGCCCGCTCACAGTTTCTGGTGGTGGCCGATATCGACGCGGGCGAACGCGAAGCGCTCATCCGGCTGGCCGCGCCGATTTCGCGCGATACGCTGGAGAGCGAATTCGCGGCTCACATCGAAAGCCGCGAACGCATCGAATGGAGTCCGCGCGAACAGGCGGTCGCAGCCCTGCGCGAACGCTGGCTTGGTGCACTGACTCTGGAGTCGCGACGGCTGGAGCATCCAGATCCTGCGCGCGTGATCACTGCATCCATCGACGGTATCCGTGCGAGCGGACTGGAGACATTGCCATGGTCGCGCGAAAGTCGTGCATTGCAGGCGCGCATGATCTTCGCCCGCCAGCTCGACACACGCTCGTCATGGCCGGCGGTGACGAATGCCGATCTGCTCGCATCTCTCGACCAGTGGCTCGCGCCATGGCTGGAAGGCATGACGCGGCGCGACCACTGGTCGCGTCTGGATCTGCACGGCGCCCTGCTCGCATTGCTGGACTGGAACCAGCAACAACGCCTGAACGAGTTTGCACCTACGCATCTGCTGGTGCCGAGCGGCTCGCGCATTCCCATCGACTATTCGAGTGACGCGCCGACGGTGTCCGTTCGGCTTCAGGAAGTCTTCGGCATGCGTCAGACGCCCACGGTCGCGGACGGCAAAGTGCCATTGACCCTGCAGTTGCTCTCGCCCGCGCATCGTCCCGTGCAGGTAACGAAGGATCTCGAAAGCTTCTGGTCGCGCGGTTATCCGGAGGTGCGAAAGGAACTGAAGGGGCGTTATCCGAAGCACTTCTGGCCGGACGATCCGCTGACAGCAGCCGCTACGGCGCGCGCCCGGCCGCGCGGCACGTGACCTGAGCGTTCGCAGGAGGGCATCTGTCACAATCGGTGCGCATCCCGCGATGAAGGAGTTGCTGCCATGTCCATGCGCACGCTGTCGCTCGTTCTGCTTCTGCTGCCGGCCCTGACTCATGCGGGCACGATCCTCGAGACGCTGCATCGCAATGTACCGGCCAATGACGATCAGAAGGTCACGCGGACATTCGCGCAGGACGGCCGCATGCGCGTGGAATCGGGCGGCAACTCCCTGGTCATCTTCAAGGACGATGCGATGTACGCGCTCAACACCCGCGATCGTACCTATCGCGTGATGGATCG
>DASTRD010000037.1:0-4826 GCA_035761425.1 Povalibacter sp. | reverse complement strand
GGCAGCACACCGAAGATCAGGGCCATCGACGTCATGATGATCGGCCGGAAACGCAGTCGCGCACCTTCGATGGCTGCATCCATCACCGACATGCCTTCCGCATGCTTCATCACCGCAAACTCGACGATGAGAATGGCGTTCTTCGCGGCGAGGCCCACCAGCGTCAGAAGGCCGATCTGGAAGTAGATGTCGTTCTCCAGCCCGCGCACGAACACGGCGAGGAACGCACCGAACGCCGCGAAGGGAACGGCGAGGATGACTGCGACCGGCAGCGTCCAGCGTTCGTACAGGGCCGCAAGAATCAGGAACACCATCAGCACACCCAGAATGAACACGCTCTGCGATGCTCCGCCGCTCGCCTTCTCCTGGTACGCCGCGCCGGCCAGCGCCAGCGAATAACCTGGCGGCAGCTTCTCCTTCGCCACTTCAGTGATCACGCGGATCGAATCGCCGGAGCTGTAGCCCGGCGCCGCCGATCCCATCACCTTGGACGCGCGGAACACGTTGAAGCGCTCGACCACTTCCGGTCCGGTGACCTCACGCAACGATGCCAGCGCCGTCAGCGGCACCAGTTCGCCGGACTGTGAGCGCACGAACACATTGCGGATGTCTTCGGGGTACGCGCGAAAACGCGGCTCGGACTGAAGCTGTACCTGGAACACGCGCCCGGAACGGTTGAAGTCGTTCACGTACAGCGCGCCGAATGTGCTCTGCAAGGTGTCGAACACGTCGCTCACACGCACGCCGAGCGTCTTGGCTTTGTCGCGATCCAGATCTATGCGTATCTGCGGCACGCTGGCACTGTAGGTCGTGAGCACGTTCTGCAGTTCCTTGCGCTGCGAAGCTGCAGCCACGAATTCCTGCGTGACGTGTTCGAGTTCCTTGGCATCGCCACGGCCCTTGGACTGAATGTATGCCTCGAAGCCGCCGGTCTGACCGAGACCTTCGATGGGTGGCGGTTCGAAGGCGATGAAGAAGGCGTCCTTGATCTTCGCGCCGGCCGCGAATACGGCGCCCACCACGTCGGCTGGCGACATGCCGGGCTTGTTGCGCTCATCCCATGGAATCAGCGGCAGCCACATGGCGCCCGCGTTGGTGCGCGACGTGAATGTCAGCGGGTCGATGCCGGCGACTGCTGCCGTGGCCTGCACTGCCGGGTTCTCGCGCATCTGATTGGCCACGGTATTGACGGCCGCCCGCGTACGCTCGAGCGAAGCCGCATCCTGCAGCACGGCGATCATGAACACGTAGCCCTGATCTTCGGTCGGCGCGAGCGACTGCGGCACCAGACGCGACAGTCCCAGCACCGCAATCAGCATCGCCGCGAACACACCGGCCGCGAGCGCAGCGCGCTTGATCACGAAACGCACACCCTGGGTGTAGCGGTGCGTCATGCGATCGAACCACTCGTGGAATCGATCGAGGATGCCGTGACCGACGTGATCCTCATGCCGCAACAGCATGGCGCACAACGCCGGCGTCAGCGTGAGCGCGACGAAGCCGGAAATGGCCACGGACACGGAGATCGTGACGGCGAACTGCCGGTACATCTCGCCCACCAGACCGCCGAGGAAGGCGACCGGCAGGAAGACGGCGCACAGCACCAGGACGATCGCGATGACGGGGCGCGTGACTTCCGCCATTGCCTTCTCGGTCGCGGCGGGAGGCGAGAGATTCTCCTGCGACATGATGCGCTCGACGTTCTCGAGCACCACGATTGCATCGTCGACGACGATGCCTATCGACAGCACCATGCCGAACAACGTCAGCATGTTGATCGAGAAGCCGAAGAGATACATGGCGCCGAACGTACCGATGAGCGATACGGGCACCGCCAGCATCGGAATCAGCGTGGCGCGCCAGTTGCGCAGGAACACCAGCACCACCACGAACACCAGCGCCATGGCTTCGAAGAGCGTCTTGACGACTTCTTCGATGGAAATCTTCACGAAGCGCACGGTGTCGTACGGAATGTCGTATGTGATGCCCTTCGGAAAATCGGCCTTGAGTTCAGCAAGCCGCGCGCGGATGGCGTCACCCGTTTCGATGGCGTTGGCACCTGGCGCAAGGAACGTCGCCAGAAAGATCGCGCGCTTGCCGCCCGTGGACGCCTCGACGTTGTAGTTGTTGCCACCGAGTTCGACGCGCGCAACATCGCGCAGCCGCACGATAGACCCCTGATCCGTGGTGCGAACGATGATGTCGCCGAACTCTTCCGGAGTGGCAAGACGTCCCTGCGCCGTGACTGCGTAGGTGAAGTCCACATGCTGATCCATCGGTTCGACACCGACGCGGCCCGCCGCGAACTGCGAGTTCTGCTCGCGGATGGCATTGACCACATCCGTCGGTGCGAGACCGAGTTGCGCCAGACGATCCGGCTGCAGCCAGACGCGAATGGAATAGTTCTGGCCGCCGAACATCTGCACATCGCCGACGCCCTGGATGCGCCGGATCTCGTCCATGACGTTCAGCAGCGCGTAGTTGCTGATGGTGAGCGGATCCTGCGTCCCGTCGGGCGAACTCAGACTGATGATCTGCAGAAAGTTCGGCGAGGTCTTGCGCACCGTGACGCCCTGACGGCGCACTTCCTCGGGCAGACGCGCCACTGCAGCCTGCACGCGGTTGTTGACGTTGACCGTCGCCATGTCCGGATCGGTGCCGACATCGAAGGTCACGTTCAGCGTGAGCGTGCCATCGCCGGCGGCCACCGACTGCATGTAGAGCATGTGCTCGACGCCGTTGATCTGTTCCTCGATCGGCGCGGCAACGGTTTCCGAAATCGTTTCAGCCGTGGCGCCCGGATAGATCGCAGACACGGCGACCTGCGGCGGAACGATATCGGGATAGGCGGAAATGGGCAGCGCACGAATGCCGCCCAGTCCGCCCAGCACGATGAACGCCGAAATGACAATGGCGAAAATCGGACGGGTGATGAAGAAGCGCGAAATCATGCATCACCGTCGCGCTTGGCTGGTTGTGCATCGGCCTGACGATCCGGCGACTGATACGGCACGGCGGTGACCTGGATACCCGGCTGCACTTTCAGCACGCCTTCGACCACGACGCGATCGCCGGCATTGAGCCCGTTGGTGACGAGCACGTCGTTGCCCACGCCGCGGCCGATCTGCACGGGCCGGAACTCGACCTTGTCGCCTTCGCCGACCACCCACACGAAGCGGCCCTGCGGACTGGACATCACGGAGCGACGCGGCACCGCGACCATGTTCGCGAGCGACACGCCTTCGACACGGGCACGCACGAACTGACCGGGAATGAGCTGTGCGTCCGGATTGGGCATGACCGCGCGCACCCGCACGGTGCCCGATTCACGATCGACCGCGTTGTCGACGAAAGTGACTTTCGCCGATTCCGGATATTCGACGCCGCCATCGAGCAGCAGCTTCACGGTGGGAGCCGCACCGGACTTCTGGCTGGCTGGCGCCAGACCATTGCGGATCAGTGAGGCTTCGGATTCAGGCACCGTGAACTCGATGTACAGCGGATCGATCTGCACGATGCGTGTCAGCAGACTCGATCCCTGATCGGTGGATACGAGGCTGCCTTCCGAAACGACTTCGCGACTGGTCAGGCCGGCAATCGGCGCGCGAACGTCGCTGTATTCGAGATCGAGTTCGGCAGTCTTCTGCGCCGCTTCGGCAGCAGAGAGCGTTGCCTGTGCGACTTCGTACGCCGAGACCACTTCATCGCGGCGGCTCTGGCTGACGGCGTTCTGCTCGAACAGCGGCAATACGCGATCGCGCTGGCGCCGTGCCTCTTCGAGCCGCGCCTTTGCCACCGCCACTTCGGCGCGTGCCGATGCCAGTCGTGCCCGGATCGGCTCGGGGTCGATCTGGAACATGGGCTGGCCTTCCTTGACGCGGCTGCCTTCTTCGAAGCGACGCTTCAGCAGAATGCCGCCGACGCGCGCGCGTACTTCGACTTCGCGCGAACCGACAGTGCGGGCGCTGTACGTGAGATCGAGCGGTACCGCCTCGGTGGCGACCGTCTTGACCGACACCTCGGGTGGCGGCGGCTGAAAGTTCTGTTCCTTGTGTCCGCAGGCGCTCAGCGCGAACGCTGCGGCCATCCATATCCCGATGCGTGCACCGGTCCCCATTTTCGCAATCGCCATACCGTCACCTGTATGCTTCGTCGGCCAGTTTCATCAATTCGTTCACGATCTGTTCGCGCTGCTCGGCGCTGAACGCCGAAATACGCAGCGATTCGCGCATCTTCAATCCGTCGATTGCCAGAAGGACGATCGAGGCCCGGGCAAAGTCGACATCCGATTCGGATAATTCCTGTGTTTGCTGCGTGATGCGTTCGCGGATCACCTCGAGCAGGGCGAGATCGTTCGCCGCTGTCGCCAGCAGCACGGCACCCATCGCCTTGAGCCGCGGGTCGCTGCCGAGCACGCCCAGCACACACGCTTTGAGATCACGCGCACTGCCACCGTCCTCGATGGCATCGCGAGCCGTCGCGATACAGCCCTGCATGGAATCGACGTAGCGCTGCGCCAGCGCGCCGAGCAGCGATTCCTTGGAAGGGAAGTGATAGAGCAGTCCGCCCTTGCTCACGCCGGCCGCTTGCGAAACGGCATCCAGCGTCAGACGCGCGGCGCCCACTTCAACGACGACTCGTTCGGCGGCTTCGAGCACACGCTCGCGCGCCGGACCAATACCGGTGTGATCTGCGGCCATGATGCAAATACCTTGGAGTTTGCCGGCAGCCACGAGGACTGTACCGGCTGGACGGTACTGTAAACCGTCCAGCCGGTACAGTTAAAGAGTATTGTGCTGGCGCCGCCCCGAACGAACGCAGGCATC
>DASTRD010000036.1:0-10134 GCA_035761425.1 Povalibacter sp. | reverse complement strand
CGGCTCGAAGTCTTTCGCGACGATCGCGCTCCGCGGTTGCCATCTGCACAGGCGCGCGGCGGTGCGCGAATTCTTGAATTGCAGTCACGCTGTCCGTTTCGCGCGCAGGCCGAGCTGCGTCTGGACGCACAGCCCGTGCCGCGGGTCAGCCTCGGTGTCGAGCCGGTGGATCGCGGCGCCATCCTGCATCGCGTACTGGCTGATGTGTGGGGAGCATTGCGCGATCAGGCGACGCTGCTCGCAACTGATGACGCCGCTCTGGAAGCGCGCGTGCGTGAATCGGCGAATCGCCACGCAATGCAGGCGCTCACCGTCGACACCCCGCATCGCACGCGTCTGGCAGCGCTGGAGATCGACAGCGTCGTGCGTCTGATCATGCGATTGCTGGCGACGGAACGACAGCGACCGCCGTTTGTCGTGCAGCTCGCGGAAGCCGCCGAACAGTTCCGCATCGGCGAGCTGTCCATCACCTTGCGGCCCGATCGCATCGACCGGTTGTCGAGCGGTGGAGAATTGCTCATCGACTACAAGCTGGGCGACTCGCATTCGCCGCGCGACTGGTTCGATGCACTGGGTCGACCGCGTCGGCCGCAGCTTCCGCTGTACGGCCTGGCACACGCGCAGTCGCTTCAGGCGCTGGCGTATGTCGTGCTCGCGCCGGGTGCGGTCGAATATCGGGGCTGGAGCGATGGATCGAATGTCGGTACCGGCGTCCTGCCTTACCCGGCGGGCATACGCACCGATCTGGGTGATCCGGCCGATTGGCAGGCTCTGCTGCACCACTGGCGCTTTTCGCTGACCCGGCTCGCGGAGCAGTACGTCGAGGGCGATGCACGCGTGGATCCGCTGCCGCAGGAATGTGCGACCTGTCATCTCAGTTCGCTGTGTCGTATCCATGAGCTCGATGCCATGGAGGAGCAGGGTGGCGATGACGAGTGATGCAGCAGCACGCGCCGCGGCACTCGATCCGCGTCGCTCGTTCATCGTGCAGGCCCCGGCAGGATCCGGAAAGACAGAACTGCTGAGCCAGCGTTATCTGCGTCTGCTTGCGACCGTCGATGCGCCCGAACAGATTCTGGCGATCACGTTCACGCGCAAGGCGGCAGCGGAAATGCGCTCGCGAATTCTGCAGGCCCTCGACGCCGCTGCGGGTCCTGCGCCGACGTCGGCTCACAAGCGTTCCACGTGGGAACTGGCGCGGGCGGTGCGCGAGGCCGATGCCCGTCACGGCTGGCAGTTGTTGAATCATCCGGCGCGACTGCGCATTCAGACCATCGATGCACTGAATGCATCGCTGGCACGGCGTCTGCCGCTGCTGGCAGGTACGGGTGCGGCACCGGAACCCACTGACGATCCTGCACCGTTGTATGAACGAGCCGGACGGCGGCTCATCGAACGGCTCGGCGAGGACGGCAGAATTTCCGCGCAACTCGAAGTGCTGATCGTCCATCTCGGCAATCGCGTCGACCGGCTGCTGAGCCTGCTGGCGGAGCTGCTGGCAAAACGCGATCAGTGGCTGCATCCGGTGATGGCGGCGCGGGTTCGCGACAACCTGCGTGAGGTGCTCGAACAGACGTTGCGGCGGGTTGTCGAGGGGCATCTTGCCGCGCTGAGCGAGGCACTGGGTTCGCAGCGCTGCCAGGAACTGTTCGAACTACTCCAGCATGCGGCGGGACAGTTGCTGCAGGGTTCGACGCTTGCTGCCGCACGTCGAGCGATGCTGGAAGCCTGTATGGCTCGCTCGCAACCACCCGCAGGCGACAGTGACAGCCTCATCGTCTGGCGCGGCATCGCCGGCATGCTCTTCAAGGAAAAGGGCGAGCTTTACGAGAAGGTGGACAAGCGGCACGGCTTTCCGACCACGCATCCGCAGGCCAAAAGCCGTATCACCGACATGTTGCGCTGGCTCGCCACGCATCCGCAGCTTTGCGAGCGTTTGCTGGACCTGCGCACGTTACCCGATCCTGCTTACAGCGAAGAACAGTGGCGCACGCTCGAGGCGTTGTTGTCGCTGCTGCCCGAAGCTGTCGCCGAATTGCAGCTCGTGTTTCAGGCTGAAGGAAAAGCCGACTATGTCGAAGTCGCGTTGCGCGCCCTGCGAGCGCTGGGCACCCCCGAGGAGCCGACGGACCTCGCACTCGCGTTCGATCATCGTCTGCAGCACATTCTCGTCGATGAGTTTCAGGACACCTCCTATGCGCAGCTAGATCTGCTCGAGCGGCTGACCGGCGGGTGGATGCCGGACGATGGACGGACTCTGTTCTGCGTGGGCGATCCGATGCAGTCCATCTATCGGTTTCGCCAGGCTGAAGTCGGACTGTTCATCGGCATGCAGGAGCGCGGTTTCGGCGGACTGCATCTGGAGCCGCTGCGCCTGGAAGCCAACTTCCGTTCGACACCCGAGGTCGTGCGCTGGATCAACGAGGTGTTTCCCGCTGTGCTGGCGCCAGCCAACGATGCGGAGCAGGGCGCCGTCCGCTACAGCCCGAGCACCGCGGCGCTCGAGGTCGAAGGCGGCGGAGTGCGTATTCATCCTGACATCAATGGCAACGCAGACACCGAGGCGCTGCGCGTGCTCGGCATCGTGCGCGATTCCCTGCATGAGGATCCGGATGGCCGCATCGCCATTCTGGTGACGGCGCGTTCCCACGTCGAAGCGATTGCGCGACAACTGGCTGCTGCGGATATCGAATTCAGAGCCGTGGAGATCGAGCAGCTGCGCGAACGTCCAGTGGTGCAGGATCTGATGGCGCTCACTCGTGCGCTGGTGCATCTGGGTGATCGCACCGCATGGTTTGCGATCCTGCGCGCTCCGTGGTGCGGCCTGTCGCTGGCAGATCTGCACGTGCTGGCACAGATGCCGGAAGGTACTGTCCCGGAGGCAATGCGGGCCGCGCTGCAGATCGTGCCCGACGATCTGTTTGCGCCGACGGCGCTGTCGCACGAAGGACGCCAACGCCTGGAGCGGGTGGAGAAGCTGTTGCGTGTCGCGCTGGATGAACGTGGGCGCTGGCCGCTGCGCATCTGGGTGGAACGGACGTGGAATGCGCTCGGTGGCCCCGCAACGCTGGCACGCGTCGACGATCTGGACGACGCCGAGGCGTTCTTCGCTCGCCTCGACAGTATCGAAACGGCCGGCGATCTCGAAGACGTGGCGCGGCTGGACGATCAGCTGGCCCGCCTGTTTGCCAGCGGCCAGGTGCATGACGAGCCGCAGGTGGAAATCATGACCGTTCACGCGGCCAAGGGACTCGAGTTCGAGACCGTGATCCTGCCGGGACTGCAGCGTCGCATGCGCGCCGAAGACCGTGAGTTGCTGCGCTGGACACGTATCGCCGGTATCGACAGCGGCATGGTGCTGGCGCCGATCAAGGCGGAAGGCAGCGAAGGCGACAGCATCTACCGATGGATCGAACTGCTGGAGCGTCAGCGTATCCTGCGCGAGCGTGCGCGGCTGTTGTACGTTGCGGCGACCCGTGCAAAACGCCATCTCCACCTGCTCGGCAGCGTTGCAGCAGCAACGCGTGAGGGCGAGACGTCGCTGCGTGCACCGGTGCGTGGTTCGATGCTGCACATGCTGTGGCATGCGGTGGAGCGCGATTTCGATTCAGCAACGCAGATGGCGCCCGCCGCCGCGTCGCGCCCCACAGCGCCCGTGCAGCGACTGCGTCGTCTGCCGGGCGATTGGTGTCCACCGCAACTCACCGAAGTGTCCGCCAGTGTGCTGCCGCGAGTCGTCGAGCTGGAAGACGAACCTGTATTCGACTGGGTTTCGCAGACCAGCCGGCACGTGGGCACGCTGGTACACCGTGAACTCGAACGTCTGTGCGGTTCTGCGCCGCGCCAGGACTTCAGCGGTGAACGCGCGCGTCTGCGCGCTGAGTTGGCGGAACTCGGCGTACCTGCGGACCGAACGGAAGAGGCTTGCGAGCGGGTCGTCGAGGCCCTGCGTCGAATGCTCGAAGATGAACGGGGACGCTGGCTTCTGGGTCTGTCGAGGCAGATCAGCGATGCTGAATCCGAAGTCGCCCTGAGTGGCGTCGTCGGCGGTCAGATCGTCGAGGGGGTCATCGATCGCACGTTCGTGGACGAACACGGCACGCGCTGGATCGTCGACTTCAAGACCAGCACCCATGAAGGCGGCGGCCTGGAAGCGTTCCTCGATGAGGAGACGATCCGTTACCGAGCGCAGCTCACCCGCTATGCCAGCCTGATGAAGCTGTTTCAGCCCGGCCAGACCGTACGGGCTGCACTCTACTTTCCGCTGCTGCGACAGTGGCGCGAAGTCGATCTGAACTGATGACGTCCCTCGGTCCTTGCAGTCAGGCGACTTGAATCTCTGCGTCAGCTGCCCAGCAGCATCTTCACCAGATTCGGCATGCCGGCACCCTGATGCATCCGATCGCGTTTCAGATCCGTGCATGCATTCAGCAGTATGTCCTTCACGCGATCGGGATAGCCGATGAATTCCTTGCGTGCCGACAGAAAGCAGGCGACGACGCCGGAGACGTGCGGCGCCGCCATGCTCGTACCGCTCATGGCGACGTAGAGATTCTCGCGGGTCTTTTTCCTGGGATTCGCTCCGGCGCGGCACGAGAGGATGCGTTCGCCGGGCGCGACCAGGTCGGGTTTGCCGCGGCCATCGGCCGTGGGACCGCGTGAACTGAAATACGAGACGCCGTACAGATGCGGCTTGGACTTGTGAATCGACCCCACAGCGATGGATTCATCCAGGTTCGCCGGATCGCCGATGGACAGGTCGGTGTTGATGCCGACGGTCTGATCGCCTTGCTGCAGTTCGAGATAGCCTTCATTGCCGGCGGCGAGCACGACGACGACGCCCTGACGCCACAGCTTGCGCAGTTGCTTGCAGATCGGTGTATCGCCGCAGCCGAAGGCTTCGGGATCGAAGGGACCGCCAAGACTCAGGTTCACACCATGCACGACGAGTGAGGCCGAATTGCGGTTCAGCTCGTAGATGTGATCGAGCGCCTTGATGATTTTCGCATCGCTGCCGCGCCCGTCGTCGTCCAGCACCTTGTAGGTGAACAATTGCACCTGAGGCGCAATCCCGATGATGCCGAGGTCCTTCAGGCCGCCCGCGATGATGCCGGCTACATGCGTGCCGTGGCCATTGCCGTCGACTCCCGCACGTGAGCGCGACTTCGGGTTCCACTCCGTGACCGCGCCGGCCTTCAGACAATCGAAGACGCGGCCGATGTTCGAGCAGTCCGTGCCGTAACCGAAATGCGGATGCAGCGGATCGATGCCGGTGTCGAGTACGGCCCAGGTGATCCCCTGGCCGAGCGAGTTGTAGCCGCGATGCGCAGTCGCACATTGCAGGACATTGATGGACTGATCGAGCAGGGCGCGCTTGCGTGCATTGCGAAACACCCGATACACCGAATCGAGGTGCAGGTCCGCCGACATGCGTTCCACCTCGGTGCGCGTCAGTTTCGCCGCCACATAGCCTGACAGCGCTTCCAGATCGACGTCATCGGGTGTCAGCGGCGGCCTGGCCGAACGCAGTGACCGTGTGATCCAGCTCACCACCTCGCTGCGAACTTCATCGGCGGGCCGCGAGTGCGAGCCGTCCCACTGGTCGCGCAATTCAATGAGCACGGCATGGCGCTCTTCCTGCGGCTTCGCCTCCATGTCGGCCACGAGATCGCGCGCAATGGTGAATGGCGCGATGCGCTGGAACAGATCGCGCTTGATGGCTGCGCGCACCGGCGTGCGCACTTCCGACAGACGCAGATATCCGGTGCCCGAGTGCGGATCGCGCGGCGAATCCACATTCCATTGCACGAAGTCCTCGATGCTCACGCCGTTGACAGGTGCATAGTCGCTGCGCAGGCGCTTGTCGGCACATACCGGATCGAGGGGATCGGCGACATTGATCCAGCGTTTGACGATGGCTGGCACCTTGAGGCCCTTCGGCTGCCTGGTGATGCTCTTCAACTGGTCCTGCACTTCGGTGAGCCCCAGGGGCGATCCGATGGTCACCAGCAGGTCGACTTCGATGCCGGCATCGGCGCCAAGGCTGCTCAATGCGTCATAGGCCACCATGGAACCCTGACTGTGCGCAATGACGACGAAGGGACCGCCGCCGGTGCGCAGCCGCGACAGGACGCTCTCGCGCATGGCATCGCGGCGTTCCTTGACGAACAGGAATTCGTGCACGTCCTTGAGAAAGGTTCTGGTGATGCGGCGCGTGATGAATGTGCGGAGGGACGCCGGCAGCGGCAGCACGCGCGCGTGATAGTCAGCCGCCGCCATGTTGTCAGGATCGACCTCATTGCCGACGGTCCTGCGCGCGATGGCGCTCAGCACTTCGCGTTCGCGTCGGGTCGTTGCAGCGGAGGGCAACAGCGGCTCCACGCCTTCCGACGGATCGGCCAGTGCTCGAACGCTGACGGCATTCGCGTCAGCTTGCGCCGGGTCCTGCACGGAATCCGCCATGTTGCAGGTGGCCTTGGTGGGTTCGGGATAGAGGATGCGGTTGACCCAATAGGCGAGTCGACTGCGTTCACCCAGATTGAAGCCGAACAGCGCGTTGTCCCACTGGCACTTGAGAATCTCGGCCGCGGGCTTGTTGCCGATGCCGTGCACGTAAAGGATGGTGCGCGCTTCCCCTGCGTTGGCATCCGCGGCAAGGATCTGTTTGCCGGATGCCGGCTCGGTCGCGACGGACGCAGTGCGTGTGGATCTGCGGGTGGACGCTGCCTTTTTGCGTGGCGCCTTGCGTTTGCTCGCCATGAGTGCTGACTCCTTGCCGGATCAGTGTGGTTGTTCGAATGCGATCGAGCCTGATCTGCGCCAGCGTGGCGCGGATCGATCCTGGCGGCCAGTGTACCGAAGGCTCAGGAAGTTTCAGTCACGGGTCGGCACCGGCGCGCGACGGCCGGCGCGGACGACTGCCGCCGGATCCGGGTTCCTCAGAGTTTGACCATCACATGACGCGGCACGCTGTAGTCCTCCAGCGCGTACATCGAGAGATCCTTGCCGTAGCCGGATCGTTTCAGACCGCCATGGGGCATTTCGCTGACCAGCATGAAGTGGGTATTGATCCAGGTGCAGCCGTACTGCAGCCGGGAGGCGACCTTCATCGCCTTGCCGACGTCTTTGGTCCACACCGAAGAGGCGAGGCCGTAGTCCGAATCGTTGGCCCACGCGATGGCCTGGTCTGCATCCTTGAAGCGCGTTACCGAAACGACCGGGCCGAATACTTCACGCCTGACGATCTCATCGGTCTGTCTCGCGCCGGCGATGACGGTCGGTTCGAAAAAGAATCCCGCGCCGCTGCGCACCTTGCCGCCCGTGGTGACTTCGATGTGTTTGACGTCGCTGGCACGCTCGACGAATCCTGCGACGCGTGAGCGCTGACGTGCACTGATCAGCGGCCCCATTTCCACGCCCTGATCCTGCTGTTTGCCGACCTTGATGGAGGCGGCCGCCGAAGTGAGATCGGCAACAAGCCTGTCGTAGATCTTCGGCCCTGCGTAGATGCGGCAGGCGGCAGTACAGTCCTGGCCTGCGTTGTAGAATCCGAAGGTGCGAACGCCGCCGACCACGCTCTCCAGATCGGCATCATCGAACACGATCACGGGGGCCTTGCCGCCCAGTTCCAGATGCGTGCGCTTGATGCCCTTCGCGGCGGCCTGCAGCATCTTCTCGCCGGTACCGACATCGCCGGTCAGAGAGATCATGGACACCTTCGGTTGCGAGATCAGTGAGGCGCCCACTGTCGCACCCTTGCCGTAAACGACGTTGACGACGCCGGGCGGCAGAATCTCCGCCAGCTTTTTCGCCAGCTTCAGCAACGTCAGTGGCGTCTGCTCGGACGGTTTGATGACGACGGTGTTGCCCGCAGCGAGTGCGGGCGAGAGTTTCCAGGCCGCCATCATCAACGGATAGTTCCACGGCGCGATCGAGGCAATCACGCCGACAGGATCGCGGCGGATCATGCTGGTGAATCCCGGCAGGTATTCCCCCGCGATCAGGCCATGCTGCGCGCGTGCGGCACCGGCGAAGAATCGGAACACATCAGCGATCGCCGGAATTTCATCCGCCAGCACAGCCGCATAGGGCTTGCCGCAATTGAGCGATTCCAGTTGCGCATAGTCTTCGCCCTTGCTCTCGATGTGATCTGCAATCTTGAGCAGCAGCGCCGCCCGGTCCTTCGGCACCGTTGTCGACCAGGACTCCAGTGCAGCAGCCGCAGCGTCGACGGCGGCGCCAATCTGCTCCTCGGAGGCTTCACCGATGGCGACGATGGTCTTTCCCGTTGCGGGATCGAGCACGTCTTCCTTCTCGCCCTTGCCTGCCACGAATTTGCCATTGATGAGCAGCTTGGTATCCATCGGAACCTCAGCGGAAAGAGAAAGAAGACTCCACGGGGAGCGCTGGGAAAGACAACAAGAGCGGCCGTGCAGTCAGACCTGTCCGGAACTCTTCATCCCCGGGTTCACCGTGGAGATCGACGGATCTACGCATGATCTTCGGCTGGCCGGGTGAGACGGTAGGCCAGCAGGATCGGCAGCAGCGTCACGACCATGACGATGACTGCAACGACATTCGTGATCGGGCGGTCGCGCGGACGGAAGAGTTCGTTGAAAAACCAGATTGGCAGTGTGCGTTCATGACCGGCAGTGAACAGCGTGACGATGATCTCATCGAACGACAGCGCGAAGGCGAGCATGCCGCCGGCGAGCAGCGCGGTGGCCATGTGCGGCAACACGATGTAGCGGAAGGTCTGCGCGCCGTCGGCGCCGAGATCCATCGATGCCTCGATCCAGTTCTGCGGCATGCGGCGCAGGCGCGCCACCACGTTGTTGTAGACGATGACGATGCAGAAGGTGGTATGGCCGACCACGATGGTCCAGAAACCCGGATCGATGCGGGCCGTCTTGAATGCGGCCAGCAGTGCCAGACCGGTGACGATGCCGGGCAGGGCGATCGGCAGCACCAGCAGAAACGTGATCGTCTCCTTGCCCCGGAAACGAGCGCGCGACATGGCGAGTGCGATCAGCGAACCCAGGACGATGGCGAACAGCGTGGCGCAACAGGCAACGCCGAGCGACAGGCGCATCGCTTCCCAGATGTCGCTGCGCGCAAATGCGGCCTTGAACCAGTGCAGTGTCACGCCCGGCAAAGGGAAGGCATACGTCCGATCGTCGGTGGTGAAGGCATACAGGATGATGACGAGCACCGGCAAGTGCATGAAGGCCAGGCCGGCGAATGCACCGATGCGGGTTCCCCATGACGCCTGATTGGATGAACGACGTTTCATCGGCGCGACTCACAGCGCATCGAACGCTCCTGCACGCCTCGCCAGTGTCAGATAGATCATGACGAGGACAATGGGTACAACGGAGAACGCGGCGGCCAGCGGAAGGTTTCCGGCGGTTCCCTGCTGCTGATAGACCATCATGCCGATGAAATAGCCCGGTGCACCGACCACGCTGGGGATGATGTAGTCGCCCAACGTCAGCGAAAACGTGAACACCGAGCCTGCTGCCAGTCCCGGCAGCGCGAGCGGCAGCACGATGTTGCGGAAGGTCTGCGCAGGTCTGGCGCCGAGATCGGCGGATGCCTGCAGCAGCGATGCCGGCACGCGTTCCAGCGCCGCGGCCAGGGGCAGGATCATGTAGGGCAACCACATGTAGACGAACACTATGAACATGCCCAGATAGGAAGAAGACAGCGATGGCCCGCCCACACCTGGAAGGCGCAGCGTCCAGTCCAGCACCGGGCTCAGTCCGATACCGTCCAGCAACCAGCTCAGAATGCCCTGGCGGGCCAGGATCAGCCGCCATGCGTAGACTTTCACGAGATAGCTGGTCCACATCGGCAGCATCACGCCGACGTAGAACAGTGCCTTCATTCGCGATGACGCGTAACGCGCCATGTAGTTGGCGACAGGAAAGGCGATCAGTGCGCAGGTCACCGTGACTGCCAGCGCCATTACCACCGTGCGCACGATGATGTCGATGTGCGCTGGCTGGCTGACGACCTGTTCGAGCGTCGCCAATGTCGGCTGGTAGACGATCTTCGCCGTGAACTCATCGATGGAATAGAAACTGTTCGCCAGCAGATTGAACAACGAACCCAGGTAGACGGTACCGAACCACA
>DASTRD010000035.1:0-22575 GCA_035761425.1 Povalibacter sp. | reverse complement strand
CATCTCCAGCGCTGCCTGCGTGTAATCGAAACCGGAAATGACCTGCACCGGGATGTGTCGGGTCATGGGGTTGTGCTTGAGTCGATCGAGCACGGACAGGCCCGTGTGATCCGGCAGGCGCATGTCGAGCACGATTGCAGTGGGGCGCCGGCGCAGGGCGATGCTCACTCCTTCGTCGGCAGAGGAGGCGACGACGCACTGAAAGTCGAATCCACGGGCGAGGGTTGAGATGGTTTCCGCGAAGGCGGGATCGTCTTCGATGATGAGCAGCACGCGCCCCGATGGCGTCGGTTCATCGATCGGTGCAGGAGCAGCGGCAGCCGGCGCTGTCTTGCGAGTGCGCACGGCGGCAGTGGAGGCCGCCGCAATGCTGGGCGTCGGTGTCGGGCTGGCAGCCGGCGATTGCGGCAGAACCTGCGGCAACAGCAGCGTGAACGTACTGCCTTCTCCGGGTGTGCTGTCCAGCTCGATGCGCCCGCCCAGCATGGCGGCCAGCTCGCGCGATATCGACAGGCCGAGACCCGTGCCGCCGAAGCGTCGGTTGGTCGTACCGTCGGCCTGACGGAAAGGTTCGAAAATGATGTCGTGCTGTTCAGGCTTGATGCCGATGCCCGTGTCTTCCACGGCCAGCGCCAGCCATTGCGGCTGATCCTGCGGCACGCTGACGCGCAATCGCACGTGACCCTTCTGGGTGAACTTGAGTGCGTTGGAGAGCAGGTTTTTCAGAATCTGTCGCAGCCGCTGCGAATCGGTCTGCAGCGAGACGGGACAGTCCGGCGCCACCTCGATCTCGAATGCGACCGCTTTCTGATCGGCCATGGGCTTGAAGGTCTGCAGCATGTTGTCCAGCAACTGCCGGGTGCTGACGGCCTCGCGGCGCACTTCCACCTGACGTGCCTCGATCTTGGACAGATCCAGAATGTCGTTGATGAGCTCGAGCAGATCGTTGCCGGCCGAATAGATGTTGTTCGCGAACTTCACCTGCTCGTCCGTCAGATTGCCGCCGGGGTTGTCTGCCAGCAGCTTGGCCAGAATCAGCGAGCTGTTGAGCGGCGTGCGCAGTTCATGCGACATGTTGGCGAGGAACTCGCTCTTGTACTGATTCGCACGCTCGAGTTCCGTGGCCTTCTCTCCCAGCACCGCCTGCGCCTTGGCGAGATCGTCGCGCTGCTGCTCCAGCATCTGGGTGTATTCCTCGAGCTGCACGTTGCTCTGCGCCAGCTCGTGCTGCTGCGTCTCCAGATGCGCCTGCGATTCCTTCAGTGCCCGCGTCTGGACTTCGAGTTCTTCGTTGGCAACGCGCAGCTCTTCCTGCTGCGTCTGCAGTTCCTCGCTCTGGCGCTGCGTTTCCTCGAGCAGATCCTCGAGGCGCGTGCGATCCCTGGAAGAACGCACTGCGGCGGCGAGTGTCTGTGAGATACGCGACACCAGTTCGCGCTGCACTTCGCTGGTCCGCCCGAAAAATCCGAGTTCGATCACACCCTGCACTTCATCGTCGACAATGGCAGGTGCCACGAGGAGTTCGCGCGGCTCGCCCTTGCCGAGCGTCGACTGCACCGGCAAGTAACCGGCGGGCACGTCCTCGACGTGCAGCACCCGGCGTTCCTTCACCGCCTGGCCCAGCAGTCCTTCACCTGTGCGGATGTGGCGCTCGTTGTCCGGGCTCAGTGCGTAACCGGCGAAGCGGCGGAAGTTGCCGTCGCCGCCCGCGACATAGACGGCACCCACCTGGGCATTGAGTAAACGTGCAAGAAAGACCAGGACCGCATCGCCCAGATGCGACAGTCGCTGCTCGCCCTGGATCGCCGTGCCGAAACGCATCAGGGCCGTGCGCATCCAGACGTCGGCTTCGCGTGCTCGATAGTCGCGCGATGCTGTAAGCGCAGCCGTGACGATCAGAACCAGCAACAACAGCGATCCGCCGGCGGTTACCCACACCGAGAACTGCGATGCCGTCTGCCACTCTGCCTCGCGCTCGTTGAGCACTGCCTGTTCGTCGCTGATGGCTTCTGCGATCAGCGTGCGGATCTGCGCCATCGTGGCGCGACCCTGATCGCTGCGGACCAGGGCAAGTGCAGCGCGTGTCTCACCGGAGCGTTGCAGCGAAACGGTTTTTTCCATTTCTGCCAGTTTGGCGTCCATGAGCGGGCGCAGTGCTGCGAGCCGTTCGCGCTGTCGCGGGTTGTCGCCCAGCAGTCCCTGAAGAGCGCGAAATTCCGTGAGGATCTGTGCCGGGGCATCGAGATAAGGCTGCAGGTATTGATCGTCGCCGGTCAGCAGGTAGCCGCGCTGACCTGTCTCGGCCTGTGTGATGTAACCGCGTAGTTGCTGCAGGCTGCCGACCACCTCGAGCGTATGGGCAACGCGCTCCCGCGATTCGGTGCGACTGCGCAGGGACATCAACGTCACTGCCGCGATCAGCAGCATGGCCAGCCCCGCCAGCAAAAAGCCGACAAAGGTGCCCCAGGGCAATGGCAGGCGGGAATGAGGATCCTTGAGTTCGAGTGCGGCTTCGCTGTCTGTCATTGTTCTTGATCCGGGAAAGTCGCGCGAGATCTGTGCCGGGGCTGCTCGCTGAGAAGCGCCCGCGTGCCAGTCGTTCATAGTGGATGCAGGTCAGGCCTGCCCGACGCAAACGCGCGATACCGCCTGCCGGTTCCCACGGCGGCGGTATCGCGCACGAAAAAATCAGCCCTGGATCAGAACGAAACGGGCACCGGCTGGCGGGTGCAGACCCGCCAGCCTTGTTGCGACGCTAGATCCTTCCCATCAACAGCAGAACGATCAGCACGATCAGCACCACGCCGAGCAATCCGCTCGGTCCGTATCCCCAGCCGCGGCTGTAAGGCCACGCGGGTACCGCGCCGATCAACAACAGGATGAGGATGATCAGAAGAATCGTGCCCATGAGTGCTCCTGCGGAAAATCGTTGGTTATGACGCCCACTGAATGCCTGCACCTGCGGGCAAGTTTCATCTCATCCGAGGTTCTGCAAACGTGCCATGACCTTCATGCCTTGAATCTGTAGTCCGCAGCGCGCCCTTTGCGTGGATTTGGCCGTGGATGAAAGCCGCAGTCGTGCTCAGGAACAATGGGATCGCTGGATGCTTGCTGTCGATCGATGCGCCGAGTGCGCATCGCCTGCGCGCGGCGCTGCCACATCGCTGGTCATCCGTGTCGCGGTCCGATTCACATCAGATCAGGAGAAGCATCATGGCTCACCAGTCACGCGATTGGCGGCGTAACGAATCTTTCCGACAACAGGGCCGTGGAATGGGTTATCGCGGTCGGGACGACCGCGGCCATGGCTCCGGTCAGTGGGATGAAGAAAACGATTTCGGTCCACGGTCCGCCGAAGGCATCGGCGATTACGGCGGCTACAGTGAGGACGACAGGTTCGGACGTGGCGGCGAGGGCTCGGGCCGCGGCGATGACGCCGTCGAATTCCTGCGGCGTTCCTCGCGTCAGGACGACCGTGCACGACGTTTCGGTTCGGACGGCGGTCCCGACTACGGTCGCGGCTACGGCGCTCCCTACGAATCGAATGTCAGCAGTTACGAGCAGTCGGGATCGCGCGGTGGAGATTATCTCGCGCGCGAAGCAGCGGAACGTCATCGCGGTGGCGGCGATCGCTGGCCCAGCGCACGCGACGATGATTTCAGCACTCGGCGAGCCGGCGGCAGCTGGCCGCGGGATGATCAGGCGGGCCGCGAATATCCGAGCTCCGGATACACGGGTTATCGGGGACAGTCCGGATGGGGCGATCGCTACGGGGCCAGCGGCTGGGATCCATCGTTCGAATCGGGCCGCTACGGTCGTTCATCCGACAGACAGGGTTCACATCGCGGCAAGGGGCCGCGCGGTTACGAACGTTCCGATGAGCGACTGAAGGAAGTGGTGAGCGAGCGTCTGGCTGACGATCCGTACATCGACGCGAGCGACATCACCGTGAGCGTCAGCGGTGGCGTCGTCAGACTGACGGGCACCGTGGACAGTCGCGCCAGCAAGTATCAGGTCGAGGAACTGATCGAGCAGTGCGGCGGCGTGAAGGACATCGACAACCAGTTGCGCACGCAGTCGCGCGGTGCGGGGCAGTCCTCTGCTGTCGGCGGAGCGTCGGGCCTGAGCGGCAGCTACGGGTCGGGAGCCACATCGCTCGATGCGAGCACCGGAACCCGGCGCGATGCCGGCAGCACGTCGTCAGGCAGCTCGGCGTCCTCCGGCAAGAAGCAGTAGCTCGCAAACACGAGGAGGCACCTGTGCCTCCTCGTGCCCTTCGTCGCGTGATTCCCCGTGAGTCGCGCATGACCTCAAGGACCACCGTCATGACTCGATCTTCAGCCGTCAGAAAACCCGCCTCGGGCAAACACGCGCACGCTTCAGAATCCTCGAAGGGCACGGCCGCCCGGCATCGCGACATTCAGTCGAACATCGATGCCACCGATGCTCGCTCCGGCGGCAAGTCGGATTCCGGTCCGATCCAGACAGGCGCGCGTCGCTATCCCACGCCGCCATTCCCGAAACAGCATCTGCCCAAACCGGGCAGAGAAGCAGTGCTCGATCCTGAGCCCATGTATGACGCTCCGTTCTACAAGGGATCGGACAAGCTGCTGGACAAGGTGGCGATCGTCACGGGCGGCGACTCCGGCATCGGCCGCGCCGTGGCTACGCTGTTTGCACGTGAAGGTGCCGACATCGCCGTCATCTATCTCGACGAGCACTCCGACGCAAAGGCGACGAAGCGGGCAGTAGAGGCGGAAGGGCGACGCTGCATCACCATTGCCGGCGATGTCACCGACCCGCAGTTCTGCCGGTCTGCCGTCGAACAATGCGTTGAGGAACTCGGCGGTCTCGACATCCTGGTGAACAACGCTGCGTTTCAGCTCCACGCCCTGAGCATCGAAGACATTACCGAAGAGCATTTCGACACCACGCTCAAGACGAATCTCTACGGCTATTTCCATATGGCGCGCGCTGCCGTATCGCATCTGCGTGCAGGCGGCGCCATTCTCAACACGGGCTCGGTCACCGGCCTGCAGGGCAGCAGCAAGCTGCTCGATTACTCGACGACCAAGGGCGGCATTCATGCATTCACGCGTTCGCTTGCCGGCCAGTTGCTGGACCGGGGCATCCGCGTGAACGCCATTGCGCCGGGTCCGGTGTGGACGCCGCTGAATCCGGCGGACAAGCAGGCGCAGGACGTTTCATCGTTCGGCTCCGGCACACCGATGAAGCGGCCCGCACAACCCGAAGAGATTGCGCCGGCCTACGTCTTCCTGGCCTCGTCGCATTGCTCCAGCTACATCACCGGCGAGATTCTGCCGATCATCGGCGGTTACTGAGTCGCGTGAGTCGGTTTCTGTTTGCGCAGTCCGCCGACACAGGAAGTGAGTTCGGCGCCGAACAGAAATATCTGCGCCGAGTAGTACAGCCACAGGAGCATGGCAGCGAAGGAGGCGGCGGCGCCGAAGGCAGAAGCCTGCGTTGCGCGCCCGAGATACAGACCGATCAGCCAGCGGCCCGCCTGAAACAGCACAGCGGTGATGAACGCTCCGGCGATGGCGGGCTTCCAGGGCAACCGTCGCGCCGGCAGGTAGCGATAGATGAACGCCACGAGCAGCGTGATCAGCGCCGTCGAAACGGTGAGATCCGAGACCGTGATGAAGATCATCAGATCCTCATAACGCAGCGCCACGAGCTTGCGGACCGCGGCGAGTGCGGTGGAGATGCTCAAGGACACCAGCAGCAGAAAGCCGACCGCGAGGATCAATCCGAACGACAACAGTCGTGCGCGCACGAAGCCGACGAAACCCCGGGGCACCCTGGCGCGCGCGCCCCAGATCAGTTCAAGTGCGTTTTCCAGCGCGGCGAAAACGGTAGTGGCACCGATCAGCAGACTGACGATACTCAGCGCCGCCGCGAACGGCCCGTCCGCATTTCTCGAATTACGCACCGCACCGAGCAGGATTTCGGCCGTACCGCGCCCGAACAGCGAGCGCAGTTGTTCGTCGAGATTGGCGTAGGCGGCCTCGGAGCCCACGAACCACCCGGTGATGGTGACCAGGATGATCAGCAGTGGCGCAAGCGAAAAGGCACAGTAGAAGGCAAGCGCAGCCCCGAGCGTGGGCGCCTGATCCTGCGACCAGTGCATCGCCGCGCACTTGATGTATTCCCAGCTCCGCCGCAGATGACCATGCTGCACTCTGATGCCCTCGGGCGCAGCAATGATCGGTGACGCCGTCGGGTTCCTCGGGCAGGTGCGGTTGCGAGGGCTCAGTCGAAGCGGTACGTGAGCTGCACGCCGAAGATGTTCGCGTAGCTGGTGAAGTCGGCCCGGGTGGTGGTGCCGCTGCCGGTGCATTCGGGCAGCACGCATTCGGTGTTGTTCATGCGTGCATCCTTGATGTCGACATACGTATAGGCGACATCGACGGCCAAGCCGCTGGCGGATGTCCAGTTGGCGCCGACCGAGTACCAGGTGCGGTCGTTGTCGGGCAGATTGGCAATGCGGCGCTCGTCGTCCGGTACAGGCGATTCGTCGAAGGCGATGCCGGTGCGCAGCTTGAAAGGCAGCGAAGCGAGCTGGTAGGTGAGGCCGACGGAATAACGATCGGTGGCGTGCCAGCTCTGATCGATGACGGCATCGGGCAGCGCGGTGTCGAAGTTCAGCCGCAGCTCGTCGAACTTGTCATGCCAGGTGTGGGTCCAGTCGGCCATCAGTGCCAGCGCGCCGAGCTGCTTGTAGACATTGACCGCAGCGGAGTCGGGCGTGTCGACTTTCACCGTGCCCTGGCCGTTTGCGAAACCTTCCGAGTCCAGTCCGCTCTGCACCGCCTGATTCCATGCGCCGTTGACCGTCGCACCGACTGCCGGGATGGCAGCGAACACCGGATTCTCGAATGTTGCCGGTCGCGTCCATTTCGCGTCGCCTTCCAGCTTGTGCTTGATGCTCGAGCGGTAGGCGAGGCCGAAGCGCAGCGTGTCATCGACTTCCCACAACAGGCCCACGTTGAAACCGAATCCCCAGTCATCGCCCTTGTAATTGAGACGGCCATCGTAAGCAGGCGTACTCATCATTGCTGCTGCGGCCTGCGCGAGCTGTCCCTGCGAGAGGATGACGTGCTGCGCCGCCAGCGCTTGCGCGAATGTCGGCAGGCTCGTGGCCGCCAGCGTGCCGAAATCCGCGGCCTTGATGAACTTCGCTTCCATGTACTGCGCCGTGACGCCCACGCCGATGGAAAAATGTTCATTGAGTTTCCAGGCGAGCTGCGGATTGAGCGCGACCGTTTTCATGTCGAGTTCGATGCCGTTGTAGCGACCCGGCCAGTCCGGGTCGTAGGTGGTCTTGTCGCCGAACGGCACAAAGATGCCCAGTCCGCCATGCAGCCGGTCGTTGAATTGATGTGCCCAGTAGAGCTGCGGAACCGGCACGGTGTTGGCAGGACCATCGCCACCGGGTCCGTAGATAGTCCCGCCCCGAGCGTTGAAGGCCTCGACGTTCTCCGCCTCGATGTGAGGATTTACCGTCACGACAGCGCCGGTGAGAGTGTCGCCGTCGAGCAGCGTCAGTCCGGCCGGGTTGTAGAAGATCACCGATGCATCGGCGCCTTCGGCAGGATTGGCATTCGCCACACCCTGCGAACTGACACTTTGCGTGCCGAAGTGATAACCCGCTGCGAGCACCGGTGCGGGCACAAGCAACAACGCGGCGGTCTTCAGTTGCCGCAACGTGCGGGCGATGGATGTCGTTCGCATGTGAATGTGTCGTTCCTGTATCGAGTGACCCACGGCTCAATGCGGATGAGACGTGAAACTGCGCTGATCGGGAATCTAATCCTATTCGTGGATATGCGAACTTTGCGGAAAGCCGAGATGGTCAATCATGGCGCGCAGTTGCTCAGTACGCGCATGCGCATCGATGTGCCCGCGCGATCCACCATGAAGAAGTGTTCACCATGCGAATGAAATTCAGTTCTGCCACGCTGATGCTCATCGCTGTGCTCATCGCCGGTTGCGGCGGGGACGACAGCGTTGAATCGCTCAACCCCGCGCCGCCGGCGACACCGGTCTCGCCCTTCAAGCAGGTCGTCGTGTTCGGTGACAGCCTGTCGGATGCAGGCACTTACAACCCGACCACGGCAGATGCCGATCCCGCCAATGACAGTGCCACTGGCCTCATTTTCAGCACCAAGCCCGGCACGACCTGGGCCGGTTACGTAGCCACCAACCTCGGACTGACGCTCGCACCGAATCAGCAGGTGAATTTCGGCATCGTCGGCAACGGCGGCGAGGTCATCGAACTGGGCGGACTGGACTACGCCGAAGGCGGCGCCCGAATTCTTGTCGACGCTCCGGACAATGGCGTCGTAACACAGAATGTTCCCGGCATCGGAAACGTGCCGGTGCAGACGGCTACCGCACGGTCCATCGCCACGCAGATCACCGACTATCTCGCCGAGCATGATTCATTCGATGCCACACAACTGGTGCTGATTCAGGGCGGCGCAAACGACTTTTTCGGATTCCTGCGTGCGGTGGCGGGCGATCCCTCGCTGGCCGCCAATGCGCCCACGGTGATTTCCGACAATGCGACCGCCATGGTGACGCAGATATCGCGCCTCAAGGCCGCCGGTGCCGCTCACGTGCTGTATGCGAATCTGCCCGATCTCGGCCAGACGCCGCAGTTTCATGGCACGCCGCTCGAAGGTCTGGCCACCACGCTCGCGCAGAACTACAACGCTGCCGTTGCATCAGCACTGAACGCACAAGCCGTGCCGATCTTCGACACGTATGCACTGATTGCGGAAGTGGTTGCAGCTCCGCAGAGCTTTGGGTTCAGCGACGTGACCACGCCGGCTTGCACCAGCGAAACCACACCCGGCGATCCGACGACCTTGTCGGCGTTGATCTGCTCACCTGCCACGCTGGTTTCCGCGAACGCGGATATCACGCATCTGTTTGCTGACGGCGTGCACCCCACTGTCCGCGCTCACGCCCTGTGGGCCGATCAGGTGACGGCCGAGCTTTCACAAACGAAGGGTGGCGTGGTCGGCGCCTATCTGTCGATGCAGCTCTGAACTCGTCGCGGAGGTTTGCGAACGTCTGGTTCGCGGGGTGCGGCCTGGATGGTATTGCGCCTGTGGCTGTGAAATGCTCAGCGGCATCTGCCGGGGAGCAACCATGAAAGCACTCGCATTGAGCTGTCGCTGCGGGACACTGCGCGGTGAGTTGCGCGGCGAAGGTATGGTCAACCGCGCTGTGTGCTATTGCCGCGATTGCCAGACCTACGCCTGGGCACTCGGACAGCAGGCGCGCATTCTCGATGAACTGGCCGGCACGGAAGTGGTGGCAACGCATCCGCGCAACCTGACCTTTTCACAGGGGCGCGACGCGCTTGCATGTCTGTCGCTGACTCCGCGTGGCCTGCTGCGCTGGTATGCAGGTTGTTGCGATACCGCAGTCGCCAACACACCACGCAACCAGAAGATCGCCTATGTCGGTATCGTGCACACCTGCCTCGACACGTCGTCGGTGGCGCAGGCGCTGGGTGCGGTGACGATGCGCGTGAATACCAGGACCGCGCGTGGTGCGGTGCCGTCCGTTTCGGGACTGGATACCCTGAAGAGTGCGCTGCAGCTGGTTGGCAGTCTGATGGCAGCGCGTATCAGCGGCAGCTATCGCCGCAATCCATTCTTTTCCAGCCAGCTCAACGTTCCATTGCTGGCACCACGGGTACTGACCCGTGAGGAATTGCAGCACGCACGCGCAGCGGCGATGGGTACGTCGACAGCCGCAGCCCGGTAGGTCGCGCTCGTTCGCACGACCCGGGGGCTGCATTACTGAGGCCGTCCCGTGCGACGCTTGTACAGGTGAGCACCGAGCAACGCAGCCGGAACCGTGATCAGCAGTCCGATGATCCGCCATCCTGCCGGTACGCCCGCCGTCATCGGGATGCCGATCGCGATACCCAGGATCGCGAACGCGAGCGCATTGAAGTACGGCAGCGTGCGGGCCAGGTATGCGGTGAGGTAGCCACCGACCACGGTCGATGCGGTCCCCAATGCCAATGCAGCCAGCATGTAGCGCGGATTCTGGTTCAGCGCATCGACGGCAGCACGAAGTTCCTCCTGCGTCCCATCGAGCGGCAGATCGAAGGCATGAGCCAGCAGATTGGCGGAGACGAAATCGATGCCGAAGACAGCGAGTGTCGCAAGGACGACGGCTTTGATACTGATACCTTGCATGTGTTCACGATGACATTGTTGCAGCCTGTATTTGCGCATGCTTCGCTCCGCTGCACAATGCATCGGACACTTCGGATGCGCGAGTGCTGCTGACTCGGTCCGCTGCATCCTGCTCATTTGCCGTGGAGACAGGCGATGGATCCATCCATACCGGCCAGCCGTCGTGAATTCCGCCTGCTGCGAACGATTGCCTGCGCGATCACTCTGACACTGGTGGCAGCGTGCGGTTCGCGGACTGCTCAGACGCCGCAGGTGCCGGAAAATTCACCGGCGCAGAGCGCACAGCAACCGGTGCCGTCGGACACGCCGGAGTCAGCACCGCCGGTGGCCGCGGCGAATCCGGCATCCCAGCACTGCATCCAGGAAGGTGGCCAGCTGCGCATCGAAAAAACGCCGCGTGGGGATGAATTCGGCGTCTGCCTGTTCGAAGACAACTATCAGTGCGAGGAATGGGCGCTGTTGCGCGGTGAGTGTCGCAAGGGCGGTGTGCGCATCACGGGCTATGCCACGCAGGCAGCCCGTTACTGTGCGATCACCGGCGGCAGATACCAGTCGACACGTGAGGAGACGGCGACGGCCGAGGAGGGCGGCATCTGCACGTTCGCGAATGGAACGCAATGCGACGTTCATGAGTATTTTGCGGGCGAATGCAGCCGGGGTTGATACATCGCGGTGCGCGACGCAGCCATCGTGTGCGGCGACGGTGGCTGCCGCGCCGGCCGCTAGAATAGCCGCCATGTCCACCGTTGCTCGTCGTCCCACCTGGCCCGGCATGCTGCTCGCCAGCGCCGGCGCCATTGCCTTCTCCGGCAAGGCCATCATCGTCAAGCTCTCGTACCGCTACGGCGTCGACGCGGTGACG
Source organism: Povalibacter sp. (assembly GCA_035761425.1). Taxonomy (GTDB): domain Bacteria; phylum Pseudomonadota; class Gammaproteobacteria; order Steroidobacterales; family Steroidobacteraceae; genus Steroidobacter. Next base: position 11,469 of record DASTRD010000035.1, on the reverse strand, counting down.
GTCATCATGTATCGCATGATGTTCGCGCTGCCCATGTTCCTTGCGCTGTCGTGGTGGTCGAGTCGCGGCCAGTCACGACTGACCGGCCGCGACTGGGGCACGCTCATCGGTCTGGGCTTCACCGGCTACTACCTGGCCAGCTTTCTCGACTTTGCCGGACTGCAGTACATCACCGCCAATCTGGAACGGCTGATCCTGTATCTCAATCCCACAGTAGTGCTGCTGCTCGGACTGGTGTTGTTTCACACACCGGTGTCGAAGCGGCAGTGGGCGGCGCTCGCCGTGAGCTACATCGGCGTGATCGTCGTGTTCGGTCACGACATTTCGATCGGCGGCGACAACGTGCTGCTCGGCGGTGCGCTGGTGTTCGGCAGCGCCGTGGCCTACGCGCTGTATCTCGCGTACAGCGGTGAAGCGGTCAAGCGCATCGGCGCGCTGCGCATCACGGGCATCGCCACGAGCATTGCCTGTCTGCTGTGCATTGCGCAGTTCTTCATCCTGAGACCGGTGGCGAGCATGGCGGTGGCGCCGCAGGTCATCTGGCTGGCGGTGCTGAATGCCACGCTGTGCACATTTCTGCCCGTGCTCATGGTGATGCTCGCCATCGAACGCGTCGGCGCGGGCGTGACGGCGCAGGTGGGCATGATCGGTCCGCTGTCGACCATCGCCATGAGCATTCTGATTCTGGGCGAACCGTTTACCGTCTGGATGGCTGCCGGCACCGTGCTGGTGCTGGTCGGCATCTGGCTGCTGACGCGCTGGAAGAAACAGCTGTAACGAGTGGAAGGGAGAGTCCGTCTGCTCAGGCCGTCGCCGCTTCACGCGGTGTGCGATTGCTCGCGAGCCAGGAGCCCAGCAGGATCATGACCAGGCCGGCGAACGATGACGGACCGAAGCTTTCGTGGAGAATGGCGACGCCAAGCAGCGCGGCCACTGCCGGACAGACGTAGGCCACCAGCGAAGCGCGCGCCGCACCGGCGGCGTTGATCAGATAGAAATAGAGCAGCAGTGCCAGTGCCGTGCAGATCACGCCGAGAATCACCACGGATATCAACGGCACCATCGAAGGCAGTTGTGACGGTGCGCTGATCCATGCGATCGGCAGCAGAATCACGGAAGCTGCCGCCAGACTCAGCGACAGCGCACCGAGTTCATCGACCTCACCGAGATAGCGCTGCACGATCAGCGGCCCCACGGCATAGCCGATCACGGCGATGGTGATGGCGCCGACGCCCGCCCAGAGCATCGGTCCATGACCGGTATCCAGACCCAGCAGCGCCACCACACCGGAAAATCCGACCGCCAGTCCCAGCAGGCGACGTGCGCCGAGGCGCTCGCGGACGCCGAACAATGGCGCGATCAGCAGCACCGTCAGCGGCACGGCGGCAACCAGAATTCCGGCCAGCGATGAGGAAATCCATTGTTCGCCGTAAGCGATGGCGGCGAAGGGAAATACCAGCTCGGCGATGGCAAAGGCGAGGATGGCGCCCTTGTGCTTGAGCGCCGCGGGCAGCACACCGCGCCGCCAGGCAACAGGCAGCAGGATGGCAGCCGCCAGCGTGATGCGACCCCACGCGATGGTGACCGGCGGCAACTCCTCGAGCGCGACCTTGATGAAGAAGTAGGGCACGCCCCATGCAATGCACAGGACGGCGAACGTGATCCATGCGCGCCAGCTCATGACAGTGTCCGAAGAGAGTTGCAGAGTTCAGCGGGCGGCAAGGGTAACCCGTAACTGGCGTCGATACAGCGCTTGTTCGAAGATCGCGTTTTCATGGTAGCAGACGCAACAAACATGACCGCACCTGTTCTGTCGGCTCGCATTCTCAGCCGCACACGGCTCACCGATGGTTTCCTCAAGGTGGATCGCTGTGAGTTCGAAACCGACATGCATCGCGGCGGCAGTCAGCGCGTCACGCGCGAGATCATGGATCGCGGTCACGCGGTCGGAGTGCTCGCGTACGATCCGGTCCGCGATGAGATCGTACTGATCAATGAATTTCGTCCCGGCTCACTGATCGCGGGCGATCGGGCTTTTACGGATGGGCTGGTTGCCGGCGCGATCGATGGCGATGAGTCACCGGTCGCGGCCGCGGTCCGTGAGATGAAGGAAGAGGCCGGGCTGGAGCTGACCGATCCGATCGTCGTGCATCCGGGTGCATTTGTCAGTTCGGGTGGCACCTCCGAAAAGATTGCGATCGTGTTCGGCTTCGTGGATGCCAGCGATGCCGGTGGCGTGCATGGCAATCCGCACGAATCCGAGGACATCCTGACCCTGGTGATGACCGCAGACCGCTTCATCGAACGTGTGCGCAGCGGCGACATCACCGATATGAAAACGCTGCTCGCCGGCTACTGGTTTGCGGAACACCGCGAGCGCTTGCGTCGCAACGTTCGCTGACGGCGTTGCAGCCCGTCCCCCATCAGAAGAAATTGTTCCCGCGGCCGCGTCAGTAATTTTCTCGTGGGTCAGGCTTCAGCCTGCGTCACCGCGAAGCGCAATTTCCCGTGGGTCAGGCTTCAGCCTGGTCATCGCGAAGCGCAGTTTCTCGTGGGTCAGGCTTGAGCCTGACGTCATCGCGAAGCGCAATTTCCGTGGGTCAGGCTTCACCCTGACGTCATCGCGAAGCGCAATTTCCGTGGGTCAGGCTTGAGCCTGACGTCATCGCGAAGCGCAGTTTCTCGTGGGTCAGGCTTCAGCCTGACGTCATCGCGAAGCGACCGGTTGAGGCCGGTCCATAAAGAGAAAGGCCGGGCATTGCCCGGCCTTTTTTACTTCTTGTCCTTGCCCTTCTTGTCTTCGGGCTTGGCGTCCGGATTCTCGATCTCTTCCAGCAGCTTGCTGTGCAGATCCGGCAGCACCGGCACGTCCTTCTCGTCCTTGACCAGCGTCTTGAGCTGCTCGTGAATCTTCACGCTGGCCGTGTGCAGATCGCGGTAGGTCGCAATCAGGCGCGTCGTGCTGTCGTTGAGCTTGCTGAACTTCTGATCCTGCTCGTTCTTTTCCTTGCGCAGCGTGGTGAAGCTGCTTTCGACTTCACGGCGGGCGTCGGCTTCTTCCTGGCGCTGCTTCTTGAGCTGGCTCATTTTCTTCAGCACGTTCTCCGGCGTATCTGCCAGTGCCGTGTTGATGGCTTTGAGCTGCTTGTCCTTCTCGGCGACGCGATCCTTGAGCGTCTGTACTTCCTTTGCGGAAGCGGTGCGTGCGGCAGCAGCCTGCTGAATGGCGTTTTCCAGCTTCGTCGTGAGATCGGCGACCTGGGCTTCGGCAGCGCTCTGGGCCTTCTGGGCCGCGGCGAGCTTCTGCTCCATGGCGAGAATCTGGGACTTTGCCTGTTCGCGGGCCGTCACGACGCTCGCGTCAGCATCGGCGACCTTCTTGAGAGCGGCATCCAGCGCGGTCTTCAGCTCTTCCTGGCTGCAATTCGGATCGAGTTTCAAAGCCTCTGCGGCGGTCCGCATCAACATCTGCTTGCTGATCGCAAGCTCTTTCCACACTTTAAGCTGAAGTTCCAATTGCGCCTGTTCCACCATGAGTCCTGCTGAAGAATGACCTGACATTTGCGGGGGCGGGATTGTATTCCAGAACCGGCGAATTCGCCGCAGTTCTTCGATGAAAAAAGCCTGATGTGTCGAGGGCGATCCGGCACCGCCTGCGCCATCGCGCCATCGCAACGATGCGCCAACTGCTTGTTCCGACAGGATTTCGCTCGATCGGCAGGCAGGTGCCCGCCGTAACCGCTGCGGCCGTGCAGATGTTCCCCGTATCGGTCCTCAGACCGGATCCGAATCCTGATCGTGTCGATCGAGCGGGAGTGCGACCGACTTGGGGGCGCGAGCTGCCATCTCAAGTGCGCTCAATCGGCGATCCGTGCGGACACCTTCTCGCCCGGCAGAGGCTGCGGATCGCGGACAAATCCCAGCCGCCGGGGCATTTCCCCCGCATCGATCCGATGAATCGCGAGTGGCCCGGTCGGCAGGCTGCAGGTCAGTGACGTGATCTGGCCGGAGGGCAGGAGCAGCGCCTGTTCGATATCCGTTTGTGTGACGGGGCGGCCGGAAATGCTGAGCCGATCCAGGGCCCACGGCAGATCCTGATCGCTGAGCAGCGCAGGACCCTGTTCGCTCTCGATCGACACACTGCCTTCTTCGTCGAGCAGAAGGCGTCGCGGATGCACGAGGGGTTTGCCTGTGTGCGCGATCAATGCGCCATCGATTACGTGTGCGATCAGCGGGGCATAGTCGAGCGCCACGTAACCGCGCTGCGGACCGTTCTGGAAAAACCAGCGCCCATGCGCATCCGCCTCGTAATTCGCATTGATGGTGTCGATGATCTGCGGTCGTGAGATCGGTTCATCGCGAATCAGCCAGCGTCCGCGCCGGTCGAGCCGCAGCCAGCCGAAGAGCGCCGGCACGTTGGGCCAGCGGCGCATGCTGCGCAGTGCCCATTCCTCCATCAGCCGCTGTCGCCCGACTGCGCTTCCTGGTCGCACAGCGGGCATTCGAGCATTCTGCCGAGGGCATCCCGGCGCCCCTGCTCGGTGGTCACCCATTCGCGCACAAACCAGGGCGGATTGTGGCGCACGTGCTGGCTGTGGCCGCAGGCGAGTTCCGCGATCCAGTACTGCTCCTCGTCCTGTCGATAGCCGACGATGGCCTGTTGCATGCGCGAATTGTACGCGCGGCGCAGATCCCGCTCGATGGACGGCCGGCAAGTGCGGGCCGGTCTCATATAATCCTGCGTCATCCGAGGGTTCTTCGATCAGGAGTTGCGCGTGACGCAGGCCGATGCCCCCATCATTGCCGTGACCAATCTGGTCAAGACCTATGCGTCGGGATTTCAGGCGCTGAAAGGCGTCGATCTCGAAATCCGGCGCGGCGAAATCTTTGCGCTGCTCGGGCCGAACGGCGCTGGCAAGACCACGCTGATCAACATCATCTGCGGCATCGTCAATCCGACCTCGGGTGTCGTGCTGGCCGACGGACACGATGTGATCCGCGAATACCGCGCGGCGCGCTCGAAAATCGGCCTGGTCCCGCAGGAGCTGTCGACGGATGCATTCGAAAGTGTCTGGGCGACCATGAAATTCAGCCGTGGACTGTTCGGCAAGCCGCCCAACGACGCGCTGTTGGAGAAGGTCCTGCGCGATCTGTCGCTGTGGGACAAAAAGGACAGCAAGATCATGGCGCTGTCGGGCGGCATGAAGCGGCGCGTGATGATTGCCAAGGCGCTGTCCCACGAGCCCCAGATCCTGTTTCTGGATGAACCCACGGCCGGCGTCGACGTCGAACTGCGCCGCGACATGTGGGAGATGGTGCGATCGCTGCGGGCCAGCGGCGTGACGATCATTCTCACCACGCACTACATCGAGGAAGCCGAAGAGATGGCCGATCGCATCGGGGTCATCAACCACGGCGAGATCGTGCTGGTGGAAGACAAGCACACGCTGATGCGCAAGCTCGGCCGCAAACAGCTCACGCTGCATCTGCAGGCTCCGCTGACGCAGATCCCACCGCAGCTCGCCGGTCGTCGCCTCGAGCTGTCCGCCGACGGCAACGATCTGATCTACACCTTCGATACGCAGACCGATTCCACCGGCATCGCGAGTCTGCTGCGGCAATTGAACGAACTCGGTATCGACTTCAAGGATCTGCACACGGAAGAGAGTTCCCTGGAAGAGATCTTCGTCAGCCTGGTGCATGCGAAATGAACACGTACGCCATCCGAGCCATCTACACCTTCGAATTGTCGCGCTGGTTTCGCACACTGGTGCAGAGCGTGGCCTCGCCGGTGATCTCCACGTCGCTGTATTTCGTGGTCTTCGGGGCAGCCATCGGTTCGCGCATCGCCCAGGTTGACGGCGTCAGTTATGGCGCCTTCATCGTGCCGGGGCTGATCATGCTGTCGATCCTGACCGAAAGCATTTCGAATGCATCGTTCGGCATCTACATGCCGCGCTACGCCGGCACCATCTACGAAGTCCTGTCGGCGCCTGTCTCGTTCCTGGAGGTGGTGACCGGCTACGTGGGTGCCGCGGCGACCAAGTCAGTGTTGCTCGGTCTCATCATTCTCGTCACGGCACGACTCTTCGTTCCGTTTCACATCGAACATCCGCTGTGGATGGCAGCCTTTCTGATTCTGACTTCACTGACCTTCAGCCTGTTCGGATTCATCATCGGACTGTGGGCCAGCGGCTGGGAAAAACTGCAGATCGTGCCCATCCTGATCGTCACGCCGCTCGCCTTCCTCGGCGGCAGTTTCTATTCGATCAGCATGCTGCCGCCGCTGTGGCAGAAGATCACGCTGTTCAATCCGGTGGTGTATCTGATCAGCGGCTTCCGCTGGAGCTTTTACGGCATCTCCGACGTGAGCGTGGGCATCAGCCTCGCCATGACGCTGATGTTCATGCTCCTGTGCCTGGCGGCCATCGGCTGGATATTCCGCACCGGATACCGTCTGAAGAACTGAGGACCGTCCGCCGCTCACTTCTTCTTGCGGGAAGATTTCTTTTTGCGCGAGCTCTTCTTGCGCGATGACTTCTTTTTCTTCGGCACCTTCGCGCCGGAGCGCCGCGCTTCCGACAGTCCGATCGCAATCGCCTGTTTGCGACTGGTGACCTTCTTGCCTGAGCGACCGCTGCGCAGCGTGCCCTTCTTGCGTTCGTGCTGTGCGCGTTTGACCTTCTTTGCTGCCTTCTTGCCGTAGCGTGCCATGGTCAGCCTCGTGCGCTATGGGAACTCTGCACCAAGAATCCGCAACCCGGAATTGTTCCGGAACTTCGCTTCGGGATACGACGCTTCACGTGTTCAAAGGCGAGGAGTGTTGTCATGGCTGCAAAGAAGGCGAAATCGCGTCGTTCGAGTGCCAGCCGCAAGCGCGGCTCACGCAAGCGCTGGTCGCAACGTGTGACCGAACGCAGCGATGCGCTCGATCTCAGCAAGGGTGTGTTCGCGCGTGACGATCCCGCGAGCATCGCGCGTTCGCTCAAGCGTTCGGCTGACACCAGCAAACGACGCAAGTCCGATCCGTACCGATCCGCGATGTCGATGCTGACCTTCTACATCAACCGTGCCGGCCATCAGCTCTCGGCCAAGCGGCGTGCAAAGCTGGAAGCCGCCAAGGGTGAACTGCGGCGTCTGTACCATCGCGAATGACTTGACGGTTTTTTTCCCAGGGAGCTTTCGGCAGTATCCACGCTCTGCCGTGGAGCCAGCCGGAACACCATGCAAGTCAGTACCGTCAGCGTTCGTACCGTGGCCGTCTTCGAGGCGCTCAAGGGTCTGATCGTGATCGTCGCCGGATTCGGCCTGTTCTCTCTCATCCATCACAACGCCGAGCACGTGGCCGAGCAGCTGGTGCACCACATGCATCTGGATCCCGCACGCCACTATCCGCGCGTATTCATCGAGGCGGTGGCGCAGTTCGGCAATGTCCATCGGTGGCTGCTCGCACTGCTGGCGGGTGCTTACGTCACGCTGCGAATGTTCGAGGCCTGGGGGCTGTGGTACCAGCGGATCTGGGCCGAATGGCTGGCCGCCATCAGCGGCGGAATCTATCTGCCGTTCGAAATTTATGAACTGACCAAGGGCCTCACGGCGATCCGGATGACGACGTTCCTCGTCAACGTGCTGGTGGTGGTCGTCATGATCTATGCACTGTATTCGCGCCGCCGCCGCGTCACTCGTGTTTGAGCCAGCGCCATTGCTGCAGGGTGCAAGCTATCGGCAACAAATGCGTATCGTCATAGGTACAACTTGGCGCTAGTGTCCCCTGCACGCTGGCCAGGGAACATCCAACATGAATCGGCGCGTGTACGCAGACTTCGATGAGTTTGCAGATTGCATCAGTGGCATCGCGGGGCGCTTCGTGCCTACCGCGAGATCGACCGGCGAATGGTGGATCGAGCGGGTGCGCATGGACGGTTTCGACGTGCAGCATCTGCAGATCGGCGGCGCGACGACGTTCGCCGGCGACGGCGTGACGGGCACGCTGAGCATCGGCATTCCCGTCACGGATGCGGCCGACGTACGCGTCGACGGGCGACGGCTTGCCGACGATGCATTCGTACTGCTGCGCAAGGATCGGCCCTTTACCGCCTCGACGCGCCGCTTGTCGCGCTGGGTCAGCATCACGCTGCGCCTGCATGACGGATGTCTGCCGCATGCCACGGAACCGCTGCCCATTGCCCTCGATCATGAGGGCGTACGTGCGCAGGCCGGGCAATCGCAGCTCGATCAGGTGCGCAACTTGCTGCTGCGCACCTGCGACGACAACGGCACCGTCAATATCGTCGATCCCGCCGCACGTGCGGCACTGCGCGAGGAGATTCTGCAGTCGGTAACGCAGTTGCTCGAGGCCAGCGACTGGAGCAACGATCGGCATGTTGGCAGGCCACAGGTTTCACGCAGCAAGGTGATCGCACGTTGCCTCGAACTGATCGACGCCAGCGAAGGGCAGCCGCTGTTCATCGACGATCTGTGCCAGGCCACCCAGGTGAGCGAGCGCACGCTGCGCAATGTCTTTCAGGAATTTTTCGGCGTCGGTCCGATGCGCCTGCTCAAGGTGCGACAGTTGCGTGAGATTCGCAGCGCCCTGCTGCGTGCCGATCCGGCCGTCGATACGGTTACGCGCGTTGCAGGACGCTTCGGCGTATGGGACTTCAGCCTGTTCGCGCGGAACTATCGTGCGCTATACGCCGAAGCGCCGTCGGTGACGCTGCGCCGGCCGCATCAGACCGATCCGGAATATCGCCGCGAGGACGACGTATTCGGCGCGACATGGATGGGTTATGCCGCGCGGCGCTTCATGCCGGCGGGCTTTGCCGCGCCAACAGGCGAAATGAGCGCGGCGGAAGGGGAACGAGCCGGCTGAGGTCCGGCCTCAGAGGCTGGCGCGACCGAACAGCGTCGGACCGTCGAAGCTGAATTTGACCAGACCCGGATTGTCCTCATTGGCGGAATCGATATCGACCGAGAATGAACGATAGCCGAGCCCGAACACCAGATACGGATTCACTCGCCAGGTGAGCGACAGACGTGCATCCATGATGGAGCCGTCCACCTCTTCGACGTTCGCGCCGACGTACTGCACGCGAGCCTCGACGCCGAAGTGGTTCGTGAAATCGTAGCGTCCTTCCAGACCGATCAGCGGTAGCGGTGCCACGCCGCTTTCCGCATCGCGAATGACCCGGCTGCGCACGAGCGCGTTGGCGTCGACACTGGTGATCTGCAGGCCGAACGTGGCCGTGAGTTCGCCACGATCGCGCGCGATGAAACGATAGCCATAGGTCAGGCCGAACATGGTCAGATTGAGTTCGCTGTCGACGCGCTCGCCAGCTTCGTAGACCTCGTCGTCGAACACGATCTGTTGATCGATGATGGCAGACGCGGAACGTCGCGTATTGAAGCCGCTCAGCCGGATCAGGTGGTGGTCGCCGGGCAGCAGCGTGATTTCCGCTGCCGGCATCAGCGCCGAATCGTCCAGCCCCAGATCGTCTTCCGCATCGATCAGCGTGCCCTGCTGGGTCAGGGACGGATCGACACGCAGTTGGGTGTCGATACTCGCAAACAGCAGATTCACTTCGACGCGGACGCGATCCTCGGCGATGCGTCGTGCCGGTTCTCTGGTCGGTCCGAACGAGTAGTCTTCGGCGCGGGCGTCCAGACCCGCGAAAGCGCCCAGCGCTGACACTGCAACGACGACGAGGCGCGAAATTCCCTGAACCACAGGCAGCTCTCCGGTTGATGAGCTGCCAGATTATGCATGGCGGCCTGCGCGGCCGCGTGTGACCGCGGTGGCGTTTTATCGATCGCGTGCCGGGCGTCGGCAAGTCGCGACATCGCGGGGTGGAAGTCCGCCGATTGCGTCAATGCCGCGGGAAAGGGACGACCACGGCGCTCGTGGAACGCCACCGGGCGTCCTCCGGCGGGCGATGCGTCTGCCGCCGGTGCAGAATTTCCCGCAACTGTGCTCTCGCCAGGCCCAGCTGTTCGGCGGCCTTGTCGATTGGCAGTCCTTCGCAAACGATCAGGCTGACTGCTGCCCAGTACAGCGCCGATTCCATCCGGTTGCTTTGTGTCGCCACCTTGCGGTGCTCCGGCTTCGTGGACGCACCCATACTGAGTCAGTGCACGCACGACGACAGTCCCAGAAAATACCTAGCCGATGGCGAAGAACGAACGTGCGGGCAGATGTTGCGAGGTCAACGACCGCGTAACTATCGGTCGCTCTCGACCATGCGCTTGCTGACGAATTGCCAGTTGGCCGCATTCTCGATGACCGCCTTCACGAAGCTGGCGCGCTCATGCTGATAGTCGAGATAGTAGGCATGCTCCCAGACATCGCAGGTCCACAACGCATGCATGCCTGAGGTCAGCGGATTGTCGGCATCGTGCGTGCTGACGATCTCCAGCGTCCCTTTGTTGCTGACCAGCCAGGTCCAGCCGCTGCCGAACTGATTCACGGCGGCGTCGACGAACCTGTCGCGAAAGTTCTCCAGCGACGAGAAGGCCGCTTCGATGCGTTTGAGAATGTTCTCAGGGGGCGTGCCGCCGCCATTGGGGGCGATCGACTCCCAGAAGAAATCGTGATTCCACACCTGGGCTGCGTTGTTGAAGATCCTGCTCTCGGTGCCTGTCGCACCAGCCGTGGCGCGCACGATGGATTCCAGGTCCTGACTTGCGAATGCAGTGCCGGCTGTCAGTTCGTTGAGCTTCTTCACATACGTGGCGTGATGCCGATCGTGGTGGTGCTCGAGAGTCTGCGCCGACATGGTGGGGCTGAGGGAGTCTCTGGCAAACGGCAACGGCTTGAGTTCGAAGGCCATGGCGGAATCCTCATCCGGGCACGAGCGATACACACGCAACGCCGTCGACCCTGCGCGGTTCCGCGGGCGGCGCACGGGATTTTGCATAGACGGGTTGTCTTGCGGCGCTGTAATGTCTTCAATAGACACCGGTTACCACGGCGGAATTTCGCTGCTCTCGAGCGGCGAAGCGTGTTCCGTGTCGAAGTTTTGGACCGCAATGGTTGCCGCGGCGGTGCCATCTCGCCGCTGACCGTCTATATTGTTTCAGCACCGTTTGACGAAACACGGCCGAACCGCGGCTTGGGGGCAGGTTGGGGAAGACGATGATTCATGCAAGAGCGGCGCAGACCGCAGCCATTGCCTTGTCATTGCTGGGAACGATGTTGCCGCTGTCGCTGCGTGCGGCTGACGATCCGCCGGCGAGTTCCTTCGTGACGCTGACTTTCGAAGGCGCCTGCGATCCGCAGAACAATCGCCTGTGGCTCCAGAGTTCGCACACCTACAAGACCATCGCTGTCACGATCCGCTGGCGCGCGGCTGGCGGCAAGGATCTCGTGGAACAGTTCTTTGCCGCTCCCGGTGCCAAGCGCGAAATCGGCTGCGCGGCGGAAGCGACGGTCGACGGTGCGGAGTTCGCCAATTTCTGACGGCTGCGGCCTGG
>DASTRD010000034.1:0-6817 GCA_035761425.1 Povalibacter sp. | reverse complement strand
ACCAGCGCCGCACGTAGCAGCGCTGCTTCATCTCACTCCTTCCCCCGCTTGCGGGGGAAGGCTGGGATGGGGGCTGCCGCAAGCTTCGATCCCTCCCAGCGCCGCACGTAGCAGCGCTGCTTCATCTCACTCCTTCCCCCGCTTGCGGGGGAAGGCTGGGATGGGGGCTGTCTTACTTCTTCTTTGTCGGCTTCGACTTCTTCACAGCCCTGGCCGTGGCCCTTTTTCTTGCTGGCATTTTTTTCGCGGCGACCTTCTTCACCGGTGCGCTTTTCGCCTTGGCCTTGGCCTTCACCTGGGTCTTTGTCTTCGCTTTACCGGTCTTCGCAGACTTGACGGCCTTTGCACTCACCGCCACGGACACCTTTCGGCCCTTCTTGTTGAGCTGCTCGACGATGGCTTTGCCCAGATCCGCCGGGCTTTTTACGGTGCGGACGCGGGCGCGTTCCAGCGCGGCGAACTTGTCCGCCGCGGTGCCTTTGCCACCGGAGACGATGGCACCAGCGTGCCCCATGCGCTTGCCCGGAGGAGCCGTGACGCCTGCGATGTAGGCAACGACGGGCTTGGTGACGTTTTCCCGGATGAATTCGGCGCCGGCTTCTTCATCGGCGCCGCCGATCTCACCCACCATGATGATGCCTTCGGTCTGCGGATCTTCTTCGAAACGCGCCAGCACATCGATGAAATTCATGCCGCGCACCGGGTCGCCGCCGATGCCGACGCAGGTGCTCTGACCGAGTCCGGCATTGGTGGTCTGGAAGACGGCTTCGTACGTCAATGTGCCTGAGCGCGAAACGATGCCGATCTTGCCGGGCTTGTGGATGAAGCCGGGCATGATGCCGATCTTGCATTGTCCCGGCGTGATGATGCCCGGGCAGTTAGGGCCGATCAGCAGGCTGCCGTAGCTCGCAAGCGCCGCCTTCACCTTCACCATGTCGTTCACCGGAATGCCTTCAGTGATGCACACGATGAGTTCGATGCCGGCATCGGCCGCTTCAAGAATCGCATCGGCAGCGAACGGTGCCGGCACGTAAATCATGCTGACCGTCGCACCGGTTTCCTTCACGGCGTCGCGCGCGGTGTTGAACACGGGCAGATTCAGATGCTTTTCACCGCCGCGCCCCGGCGTCACGCCGCCGACGAGCTTGGTGCCGTAAGCAATGCACTGCTCGGAATGGAACGTGCCCTGCTTGCCGGTAAAGCCCTGGCAGATCACGCGGGTGTTTTTGTCGATGAGAATGCTCATGGGCGACCGCCCATGAGCAGGCTGTAGGCTGTAGGCCGTAGGCTGGAGGTCGGAACGGATCTCATGAAGCAGCTGGTGCGATCTTTCATGCTCGAAACTCGAAAAGTTGAACTCGGGTAAACCGCTCTAGACCTGACGAAGGCAGCGCCAGCATTCCTACTCTCTGGCTACAGCCCACAGTCTACAGCCTGACTATTACTTCGCCGCCGCGACGACTTTCTTCGCCGCGTCGGTGAGATCGGTGGCCGCAGTGATGGCCAGACCGCTGTCGGCCAGGATCTTGCGGCCCAGTTCAGCGTTGGTGCCTTCGATTCGCACCACCACCGGCACCTGCACGCCGACATCCTTCACTGCGTGAATGATGCCTTCGGCGATCATGTCGCAGCGGACGATGCCGCCGAAAATGTTCACCAGAATGGCGCGCACCTTCTTGTTCGACAGGATCAGGTTGAACGCTTCAGTGACGCGCTCGCGAGTTGCACCGCCACCGACGTCGAGGAAGTTGGCCGGCGCACCGCCATGGAGCTTGATGATGTCCATGGTCGCCATGGCGAGGCCTGCTCCGTTCACCATGCAGGCGATGTCGCCATCCAGGGAAACGTAGTTGAGTTCGTGCTTCGCGGCAGCGCGCTCCATCTCGTCTTCCTGACTCTCATCGCGCCAGTCGGCGAGGTCCTTGTGACGGAACAGCGCGTTGTCTTCGATGTTGATCTTGGCATCGAGCGCGACCAGTTTGCCCTCGCCGGTCACGATCAGTGGATTCACTTCTACCAGGCTCGCATCCTGCTCGAGGTACAGCTTGTACAGAGCGGTGGCGATCTTCGAGAACTCCTTGATCTGCTCGCCTTCGAGCCCCAGCCCGAACGCGAGCACGCGGCACTGCGAGGGCTGCAGGCCCGCCGCGGGATGAATGTTCACGCGGATGATCTTTTCCGGTGTGTGGGCGGCGACTTCTTCGATATCCATGCCGCCAGCGGCAGAGGCGATGAAGGCGATATGTCCCAGATCACGATTGAGCACCAGGCTCAGATACAGCTCGCGCGCGATCTTCGAGCCTTCTTCGACGAACACCTGATGGATGGGCAGGCCCTGCGCGTCGGTCTGATGCGTCACCAGCCGCTTGCCGAACATGCCCCTGGCTGCTTCAGCGGCTGCTTCCGGCGAATCCACCAGCTTGACGCCGCCGGCCTTGCCGCGGCCGCCGGCGTGAACCTGCGCCTTGACGACCCACTTCGAGCCGCTGAGCTTGCGTACCGCGTCGGCCGCCTCTTCGGGGCTGGATGCGACGTGGCCATTGGGCACGGGAATGCCGTAGCGCGCGAACAATTGTTTCGACTGGTACTCGTGCAGATTCATCTGAAGCTCTCGTCGGTAAGTTTTGAGCCGGATGTCGAACGGACGCGATTGGCGACGCACCTCGCACGCGCCATTGCGGCCAGGTTCGCACCCGTCCGCATGCAGCGGATCACTACCCGGGTCAGGGGGAAGGCCGCGTATTCTGGAGGAAAACCCCCCCGATGCAAAGAACATTGGCCCATCGAGGCACTGTGCGCCGGAAGGCGCGGCGATTGCGGCCCGGTGCAATTCGCTGCACCAGATACACGCAGAAGCTGTGCTAATTTCCTGCAATGACACCTGCCTCACGGGGACTTCCCAACTCTTCTGTCGACCTGTCGTGGCGCGTGCTGGCGCTGGTCAATCTGTTCCGGCTGCTGATTCCCCTGCTGCTGCTCACCTTGTTCCTGAGCGTCTCGCCCACCGTCGTAGGCCAGCTGCGACCGGCAGTATTCATCGGCACGATCACCGCGTTCTTCCTGTATGCGATCGGCGCCATTCCGAGCATCAAGGCGCGACGCCCCTCGCTGGACGTCCAGACAATCGTCGGCGTCTGTATGGATGTGATCGCCATCGCCATGCTGACCTACTCGAGCGGCGGCATGAGCAGCGGTCTGGCTGCGCTCATCGTGCTGCCCATCGGCGCCGCCAGCTTCATCGTCGGTCAGCGGCTCGCACTGTTGTTTGCCGCGCTGGCGACGATCGCCCTGCTCGCGCAGCAGGCATTCATCGCACTGCTGGGCCGCGGTGATGCCGGCGATTTCACTGCTGCCGGTATCGTCGGCGCGCTGATGTTCCTGATCACGCTGGGCGTCGGCCCGCTGAGCCGCTCCCTGCGCGAAAGCGAGGAACGGGTCCGGCAACGCGACGTCGACGTCGCCAATCTCGCCGAACTCAACCAGTTCATCGTGCAACACCTGCGCGAGAGCATCCTGGTGGTCGACGAGAACGACAGCATCCGGCTGATCAATGAATCGGCTGCGCAATTGCTGCGGCGAGGCCGTGTGGCGCCCGGTACGCCGCTCGGTGAGGTGTCGCCGCGCCTGCTGTATCTGCTCGGCACGTGGCGGCGTCATTCATATGACTGGCAGATGAGTTCGCTATCGGTCCTGTCGGCGGACGGCGGCAGCATCGTCCAGCCGCATTTCGTGGCGCTGAACACGCCGAGCCAGGGACCAACGCTCATCTTTCTGGAAGACACCACCTTGATTGCCGAGCGCGTGCAGCAATCGAAGCTCGCTGCACTCGGGCGCCTGAGCGCGAGCATCGCGCACGAAATCCGCAACCCGGTCGGCGCCATGAGCCATGCGGCCCAGCTGCTGGCGGAAGCCCCGTCGCTGACGCCGCAGGAAAAACGCCTCGCAGACATCGTCGTCAGCAACGGCGATCGCGTCAGCACCATCATCGACAACGTCATGCAGCTCTCACGGCGTGATTCAACGCGCCAGGAGCGGATCGAGCTCAACGGCTGGATGCAGGAGTTTCTGACAGAATTCAGACAGACCTCGCAGATCGAACCCGATACGTTGCGTTTCAATCCGCAGCTGCAGGATCTGGAAGTGCGCGTTGACCCCTCGCATCTGCATCAGTTGATGTGGAATCTGTGCGAAAACGCCTTCAAGTACGGACGACAGGCGGGCAGCAACGAACCCGTCGAAATTCAGACCGGCCGGATTTCCGGTTCGGATCGCCCGTATCTGGAAGTCATGGACCGCGGACCAGGTATAGCCGCGCCCGAGTCGGAGCGGATTTTCGAACCGTTCTTCACCGGCGGTCAGGGCGGTACCGGGCTGGGATTGTTCATCGCGCGCGAGCTCGCTCAGTGCAACCGGGCCATCCTCGCGTACGAGCCCCGCAGCGGCGGCGGCAGCGTATTTCGCGTGGTGTTTGCGGACCCCGCGAGGTGGGAAGCGTGAGGCAGGCCGGAGGCTGGGGGCTGGAGGCCTGGGGAAGAAAAGAGGAAGATGACTGCGATCAGGTCCATGGAGGGATCTATGCGAGATCACAATCGGCTCAGAGCTTTCGAGCTGGCCGACAAACTGGTCGTCAATGTTTATCGGGAATCGCAATGTCTGCCGCGAACCGAAGAGTTTGGGCTGAAGTCGCAGATTCGACGTGCGGCCGTCTCGGTGACGAGCAACATCGTTGAGGGCTGTGCACGAAACACGGAAACGGAGTACCTGCGTTTCCTGGACATGGCATATGGATCAATCAAAGAACTCGAATATCAGATCGGGTTGTGCGGCCGGCTGGATCTGCTGGCACCAGAACGAGCTCAAGAGCTGAAGACAGAATGCGCAGTAGCGGCGAAATCTCTCTGCAATCTCATCATCGCATTACGCAGACGTATCAACCCATAGTGATCGTTGAACACGTCGCGATGGGGATTCGTACCCCCCGGCCTCCAGCCCCCAGCCCCCGAGTCGCCTGACCAATGTCCCGCCACCATCGCGCGCTCATCGTTGACGACGAACCCGATATCCGGGAGCTGCTCGGCATCACGCTCGAACGCATGGACATCGACGTCGTCGCCTCGGGCGACATCGCAAGCGCCACGCGTGAACTGCGCAACGGCAGCTTCGACCTGTGTTTCACGGACATGCGCCTGCCGGATGGCGATGGCCTGGATCTGGTTGAGTGGATCCAGACACACAGACCGCATACACCGGTTGCGGTGATCACGGCTCACGGCAACGTCGAGACGGCAGTACGCGCACTGAAGCTCGGTGCGTTCGATTTCATCTCAAAGCCACTCGACCTCGCGGCACTGCGCAAGCTGATCGCCGCAACGCTCAAGCTGGGCAGCGGCAGCAGCAACACCATTCCGCTGCCGCAAATAAAACTCCTGGGCCATTCGCCGAAGATGGAGCAGCTGCGCGAGTTGATCGAACGTGTCGCCCGCAGCCAGGCACCCGTACATATCTATGGAGAATCCGGCACCGGCAAGGAACTCGTTGCCCACCTGATTCATGAAGCCGGCGCACGGCGCGACGGTCCATTCATACCGGTCAATTGCGGCGCCATCCCCACCGAACTGATGGAGAGCGAACTCTTCGGCCATCGCAAAGGCAGCTTCACCGGCGCCATTGCGGACAAGCAGGGCCTGATCCAGTCCGCCGAAGGCGGCACCCTCTTCCTCGACGAAATTGCGGACCTGCCGTTGCACATGCAGGTCAAGTTGCTGCGAGTGATCCAGGAAAAAAGCGTCCGCCCGGTCGGCGAGTCGCGCGAATTCCCCATCGACGTGCGCATCCTGTCTGCGACACACAAGAATCTCGCCACCCTCGTAGCCGAAGGCAAGTTCCGCGAAGACCTGTTTTATCGCGTGAACGTCATCGAAGTGCGCGTACCGCCCCTGCGGGAGCGGCTCGAAGATGTTCCCGATCTCGTCGAGTCGATCATCGGCAAACTGGGCAAACAGACCGGCAATCGTGCATTGTCGATCACAGCCAATGCCCTGAAAGTTCTGGCCGACTACCACTTCCCCGGCAACGTTCGCGAACTCGAGAATGTTCTGGAACGCGCCGCCACGCTATGCACCGGCGGAACGATCGACGCGCCAGACCTGCAGCTGCGCCCCAAAACACCCGCATCGGAAGTTCAGATACAGGGAAGCGTGACCCCTGGTGAAAAACTGGGCGAAGCGCTCGAGGACATCGAACGCGATGCGATTGTTCGTGCCCTTGAACAGACGAGATACAACAAGACGAAGGCGGCGGCGCTGCTGGGAATGACGTTCCGGTCGCTGCGGTACAGGATCAAGAAGCTGGGCATCGAATAACCGATCGCCTGCTCAACCGACTGCGACACATACGCTTCGAGCCAGGCGAGGTTACGGATGGAGCACTTGTCCGATGCAAGCTATCTGAAACCGCGAGTCGCGGTTCTCATTCCCTGCTACAACGAAGCCGAAGCCATCGCAACTGTCGTAAGAGACTTCGCTGCGGTTCTGCCCGAAGCCAGCATCTACGTCTACGACAACAACTCCACGGACGAGACCAGGTCACGAGCCAGTGATGCGGGAGCGATCGTGAGAACCGAGACCTTTCAGGGAAAGGGCAATGTTGTCCGAAGGATGTTCTCCGACGTCGAGGCTGAGGTCTACGTCCTCGTCGATGGCGACGGGACGTACGACGCGTCGAGCGCGCGCGCCATGGTGGACAAACTGCTCCAGGAATCTCTGGATATGGTCAATGGCGCCCGCGTGCCCATCGACACAGCTGCCTTTCGGCCGGG
>DASTRD010000033.1:0-4153 GCA_035761425.1 Povalibacter sp. | reverse complement strand
TCGGCCAGCGCCGCAGTGTTTGCAATGAGAGAGAACCACGCACCGGACAGTGCGACGGCAATGATGCGTTTCACGAAAACCTCCCTGAGCTTTGTCATTCTGTGCCGCCCGCTGCATGGATTCGTAGTTGGATGGCGGCGTAGGAACCTCTGATTTACCCCAGAGACGCTTGCGTTGTCTTCCAATGACCTGAAGCAAGGCACAAAGCGCAGCTCATATGTCGATATGAGCAAGCTTTGTAACGCAGCAGCAGGGCATCGTCTCTGGGTAAATCAGAGGTTCCTTGACAGACTAAGTGATTGGCAGGATCCGCGCCACCTTGTCCTGTGCTCGATCGTTACAATCGTCGCTCACGACTCACCGCTGCGCTTCACGCACTCGCATGCTGAACATAAGAAGCCTGAGCAGAACTTTCGACGGCGCATCGCGGCCCGTGCTGCACGATGTATCGCTCGAGCTGCGTGCAGGCGAATACGTGTCCATCGTCGGTGAGTCGGGATCCGGCAAATCGACGCTTCTCAATCTCATCGCCGGTCTCGATGTGCCCGATGCCGGATGCGTCGAATTCGACCACCGGAATCTGGCGCAGCTCGATGATGCCCAGCGCACGCGGCTGCGTCGCAGGTACATGGGCTTCGTCTTTCAGGCATTTCATCTGCTGCCGCACCTGAGCGTGGCGCGCAATGTCGGATTGCCGCTCGCGCTCAATGGCATTCACGGTGCGCCCGCCCGCGAGCGCGTCGACGAAGTGCTGCAAGCCGTCGGGCTTGCGGATCGCGCTGACGATTTTCCGGCGCGCTTGTCGGGCGGCGAAATGCAACGAGTGGCGGTAGCACGCGCACTGGTTCATCGGCCGCGGCTGGTGCTTGCCGATGAACCCACCGGCAATCTCGATGCGCAATCCGCAGACGAAGTGCTCGGTCTGCTGCGCACGCAACTCAAGCGCGATGGCGCGAGCGGCATTCTCGTCACTCATTCGGCCGTTGCCGCAGCTACCACGGATCGCATCTATCGCTTGTCCTGCGCGGGACTGGCTCCGGCATGAACCGCGCTGCGCAGCGCGCGCTCTTCGACGCTGCGGTGGTGGGGCCGCTGCGTCATGCACCCGGACGCACGCTGCTGGCCATTGCCGCGATCGCTCTCGGCGTGGCGCTCGGCCTCGCGATTCATCTGATCAACCGTGTAGCTGCTGATGAAGTCGCCATTGCAGCACGCAGCCTGTTCGGTACAGCGGATCTTGCTGTCGAAGCAGGCGTGGAAGGCTTCGATGAGCAGTTGTATCCGGTCGTTGCCAGATTGCCGGGTGTAGCTGCTGTGAGTCCCGTCGTTCAGATTGAAGCAAAACTGGTGGGACATCGGCGTGCGCTGACGGTACTCGGTATGGATCCGTTGCGTTCGCGGCAACTTCAGCCCGCATACGCGCGTGCCGCTTCCGGGACATCAGAGTCAGCGGCGACCGTCGATGGCGAGCCCATTTTTCTCAGCGCCGCGGCGGCCCGGGATCTCGGCAGCCAGCCGGGTGATGTGCTGCGCGCGCAGGTTGGCCTGCGATCCGTTGCATTCGTCGTGGCTGGAGTGTTGCCAGCGGCCACGCTCGAAGATCGTGTCGGCATCATCGATATCGCCACGGCGCAGTGGCGTTTCGACCGCCTGACAAAGCTTTCGCGCATCGATCTGAAACTGCAGCCGGGTGCAGGCTCTGCAACAGTGCGCAGCGAGCTGCGCAAAGTGCTGCCTGCGGGCGTTCGCGTTGTCGATCCGGTCGATGCAGCGAGCGAAGCGGCGCGCCTGTCGCGCGCGTACCGCTCCAATCTCAGCGCACTCGCGCTGGTGGCATTGTTCACCGGCGGATTTTTCGTCTACTCCACCCAGTCGCTCGCGACTTTGCGTCGTCGCCGCGAATTCGCCTTGCTGCATGCGCTCGGTGTCACGCGAGTCGAGCAACTGCGCCTGGTTCTCGCAGGTGGAATAGTGCTCGGAGCAGTGGGCGCAGCGCTCGGGGTGCTGGCCGGGCTTTTCATTGCACGCGCCGGACTGAGCGTGCTCGGTGGCGATCTGGGGGCGGGCTATTTTCGTGGCAGCGTGCCAGAGGTGAATCTGCGACTCACAGAAGTCGTCGCCTTCTGCGCACTGGCTGTTGCCGTCGCCGCCATCGGATCCTTGCAGCCTGCAATCGACGCGGCGCGCATTCCCACTGCAGCGGCGCTCAAGGCGAGCGATCTAGCTGACGCAAGCACGCGTTCGCGCCGCGCGCTGGTCCTCATGCTGATCGTCGCCGCCGGTGCAGTGCTGTGGCTGCCGCCGCTCGACGGCTTGCCGCTGCCGGGCTACGTATCGATTGCGCTGCTGATCGTGGCGGTGGTTGCCGCAATGCCGGCACTGCTGCAGCGGCTGCTCACTGTCGCGCCGCAGATGCGCGCCACTGCCTGGGAAATTGCGATGGCGCATCTGCGCGGCACCGCCCGCCATGCAACGCTGAGTGTGTCGGCGATTGTGGTCAGCTTCAGTCTGATGGTGGCGATGGCCATCATGGTCACTTCCTTTCGTCAGTCGCTGGATGCGTGGACGCAGCGCCTGCTTCCGGCGGATCTGTATCTGCGCGCGGGCTATGTCGGCCAGTCGGCGCATTTCGATCCGGGCGCGATCGCAGCACTGCGCAGCATCGACGGTATTCAGCGACTCGAAGTCAGCCGCTTCGCGCAATTGACGATTGCCACACTGCCGCAACCCGTCACGCTCATCGCCCGCGATCTCGACCCAGAACACGCTGATCGTGCGCTGTGGCTGGAATCCTCCGATGCAACGACAGCGCCGAACGACGCTCTGCCCATCTGGATTTCCCAGGCCGTGGCCGATGCCGCAGGTCTGTCCGCCGGTTCGCAGACCAGTGTGACGATTGCCGGCCACACGCTGTCGGCGCGCGTGCGAGGTATCTGGCGCGACTACGAACATGCGGGTGGCGCGGTGGTCGTGGAGCGGGCCCGATATGTCGCGCTGACTGGCGATGAGGCGGTGAACACGGGCTGGTTGTGGCTGACCGCAGATGCGCAGCAGGTGGCCGTGCAGCAACGCATTCGCGAACTGCTGCCGGCAGATATCGATTACGACATGCGCACGCCAGGCGAATTGCGGCGACTGTCGCTCCGGGCGTTCGATCGAACCTTCGCGGTGACATATGCGCTGGAGATGGTGGCGATCGTCATCGGGCTGTTCGGCATCGCGGCCGGCACGAGTGCGCAGGTTCTGGCGCGTCGCCGGGAAATCGGTGTCCTGCGACATCTCGGACTGACACGCGCGCAGGTGGCAACGATGCTGGCCATCGAAGGCGCCGGGCTGGGTGCGCTCGGTGTCGTCGTGGGACTGGCGACGGGCAGCCTGGTCAGCCTGATCCTGATTCGCGTGGTCAATCGGCAGTCATTTCACTGGAGCATGAATCTGGCGCTTCCAGGTACTGCCCTTGCAGCGCTGAGTGCTGCGTTGATTGCCGCCGCTGCGTTGATCGCAGTCATCAGCGGACGCAGCGCGATGCGTGGCGATGTGATCGCAGCGGTGAAGGAGGACTGGTGAGAGCGATCGTGCGACGGTGTGCGTGCGTAATGATGGCGGCGACTTTCTCCGCCATCGCTGCATCGGCTGACTTTGCGCAGGTTGAGCCGGGCTATCGCATCGAGTTTCCGCGCGATGATGCTGCGCACCTGAAGTTTCGTACGGAATGGTGGTACGTGACCGGGTGGCTGCAACAGCCCTCAGGTGAGCCACTGGGTTTTCAGATCACTTTCTTTCGTCGCCGGCCGGGTACCCAGGAAGACAATCCATCGCGTTTCGCCGCGAAGCAGGTGTTGTTTGCGCATGCTGCGATCAGCGACCCGAAGCGACAGCGTCTGTTGCGGGCAGAGAAAGCAGCACGCGTCGGCTTCGGTCTGGCGTATGCCCGTGAGGATGCGCTCGATGTAGCGATCGACGACTGGTCGCTGCGACACGAGCGCGACGGCTATCGATCGATCGCGGCCGGCGAAAACTTTGCCTTCGATCTGTCGCTGCTTCCTGCGCAGGCGCCGCTGCTGCATGGCAACGCAGGTTACAGTCGCAAGAGCCCGCAGCAGGGCAGCGCGAGTTACTACTACAGCCTGCCGCATCTGCGCGTCAGCGGCAC
>DASTRD010000032.1:0-3886 GCA_035761425.1 Povalibacter sp. | reverse complement strand
CCCTCAATCACGTAGACGAATTCGTCTTCGTGCGAATGCCAGTGACGCTGGCTGGACCAGCCGCCCGGCGGCAGCACCATCAGATTGACGCCGAAGTCGCGCAACCCGCCCGCATCCCCAAGCCGGCGACGCAGGCGGCTCGAGCATTCCTTGTCGAATGGCGCGGGATAGCCCGAACCGTGGATGACGCGAACCGTATCGAGATCGATTCTTGGCATGGCTTCACTCCTGGACGAAGCCATGACCATCTCAAAGACAGCGACAAGTATCCAGAGAAGTTGCCGGTCCGCCGCTCCCGATGCCTGTACGGACTACGGCGACGTGTCGCCTCGGGTGCGAAGACGGCTCGCCGCAAGCGCGCACCAGATCAGCAATACCAGTGTCAGACACAGTAGAGCCCATGCAAAGACATCGCCGATGCGCGAGTACAGCGTGGTCATCGAGGTAAGGCCGACTTCGGCCGTCAATGTAACGGGCTCCGTTTTGGAGGTCACTGCTTCAGCAACAACCCGCCCGTAGGCGTCGGAGACGGTCAGTCGACCCGTGGCCGCCGCGCGGGCAATCGCGAACCCGTCCTCCACGCCGCGCATTACCGCCATGCGTGAGTGCAGCCGGCCATCCACGACGAAGTCCCACGCCGGCACGAACAGCATGCGGGCGCCGCGCTCGCCGTACTCGCGAAACATTGACGGGAAATCCATGTCCTTGCAGATGGCGACTCCCCGGTCGTTCAGCACAAGTGGCGCATTGCCAGGCGTGAGGAGTTCGAGGCCCGGCACGAGTCTGCGTTTGGCGTAGAGGTACGGCGGTGCACTCGGCGTGAATACGCGAGCGGTATTGCGATGAACGCCCGCTTCGTCCGTGTCATCGAACCCTGCAACGATGCGGACACCGAGCCGGTCGGCGGCCGCCTGCAGCGTTGTGGCCGCAGCGGTATCCGAGGGATTTGCGAGGAACACTCGCTCCGGCAACACAATCGCTTCCAGATGCTCATTGTCGAACCGCTCGAGCAGGCGAGCGTACTGCTGTGTGACCGCGTGCGCGGGTTCGGCGCCCTGCAGTGACTGCGCCGTAAGCGAGTCGATTGCCGCCAGACCCACGCGCGTGTGCGACTCGTACGGCTGCGCCAGGCGCCAGACACCGAAGATCAGGCTCGCAATCAACGGGATGGCGGCGATCGCAACGGTGGATCGCCATTCGCCCGGCCGATGCAGCACGAACGCAATCGACGCCGGCACCAGCGCCGCGATGAATCCCACGGCTGCAAGTCCGCCGATACTGGCGAGCTGCAGGAGAGGCAGCGTATCGATCAGCGAGTAACCCAGCGCGCCGAAGCTGCCGTGCGGAGCGTTGAGCGCCATCAGGAATTCACAGGTGATGGACACGGCGGCAAAGGTCAGCACTGCCGCCCAGGCTGGCAGATGCCGACTCACCCAGCGAGTCACCAGCACCGCGAGCGTGAATCGCCCCGCCACCAGGGCCAGCTGCGCTGCGAGCGCCAGCGGCGGCAACACAGTGCCATACGCCACGACGAGACCGAGCGATCCGATGAGGCGAGACACGAAAGCCGCGAGCGTGACAACGAGCGTGCGCTCGCAACGCAGCGCGAACAGCAGGATGGGAACGGGCGCGACCAGCACCAGTATTCCAATCGTTCCCAGGTCCGTGGAGAGCAGATAGCCGAGTCCGGTCGCAAGCACCGCCGCGACGGCGAATCTCCACGGATGACGTTGAATGGACATCATGACCTCGCTATTTCTGAAGGCCGCGGAACACCCGGTCGGCGCAACGCAGGCACAGAGCAATGAATTTCTCGCGCGGCAGCGAGAAGCGACCGGAGCGATGCAGCATGACCAGACCGTGTGCATGTGCCCAGAACAGCATCGTCAGCTCGAGCGGATCGCCCGCAATCAACTGCTTTTCCTGTTGCGCGCGACGAATCCGCTCAACCGACATGCTGACCACAGGCGAGTGGCCGGCACGAAAATCATCCGGGTAGATGCGCTCGACATGCGTTCTGAGAACGAAGCACGCATCGAAACGCGCCGGCTCATCCAGCGCGAATTCCACGTAGGCACGCAGAACCTTGCGCATCCATTTGCGCACATCAGGCTCCCGGATCGACAGCGCACGCTCGCGCCAGGACTCGAATGCCGCCTCGCCCACGACACGCAGAAGCTCATCCTTGTTCTTGAAATGTCGGTACACCGCCATGGCGGAAAGCCCGGCATCAGCTCCGACCGCGCGCAAGCTGAAATTCTCGATGCCCTTGCGCTCCAGCTCGCGCAGCGCGCCGGCAATCAGGATCTCGCGTGTGCCCGGAACATCCGTACTCCTCATGTTTACAGTGTAAACATGATTGTGAACCGCTGGCAAGGACGGCGACTCGCGTCGACGGCCCTTCCTCATCGCGAGCCGCACAGACGGCTGGGCGCGATGACTACCGATACTGCTTCGGCTGGCTCATCGGCGTATTCATGGCTTGACAGTTATATTCCCGCTAAGGAATATACGCATCATGGAATCCAGCTTCGCCATCATCGCCGAGCCCAATCGCCGGGCCATTCTCAGCCTGCTCGCCACGTCCGAAAGATCGGTTGGCGATCTCGAAGAAGAGCTCGGGCTTGCACAGCCCTCAGTCTCGAAACATCTGCGCGTGCTGCGCGAAGCCGGCTTCGTTGAATCCCGTGTGGATACACAGCGGCGCCTGTACCGCATCCGACCGGAGCCGCTCATGGAAATCGACGCGTGGCTGACGCAATTCCGCCGGCTCTGGTCTTCGCATCTGGATGCGCTCGAACGCCATCTCGATCGCATCGATCCGCCGAAAACGACCCGGCGCAAGACCAGCAAGAGGAAAGCATGATGAATCCCAGCACGAACTACATGCCCGGCCCGGCCGACGCCGAAGTGCGCAAGGACGGCGAGCAGTGGACACTCGTTCTGACGCGCGAATTGCGCCATGCGCCGCAGATTGTCTGGAAGGCACTCACCGATCCCGCCCAGTTGCGCGAGTGGGCACCGTTCGACGCAGATACTGACATGGGCACGACTGGAGCCACAGTGAAGCTCTCCACCGTGAATGCGCCGGGTCAGAACGTTGCAGAAACGAAAATCACACGAGCCGAGCGACCGCATCTGCTCGAGTACGACTGGGGTGGCAACAGCATGCGCTGGCAACTCGAGGATTACGGCGGCGGCACGCGATTGACGTTGTGGGCCAGCATCGACCGGCGCTTCATCGCCATGGGTGCAGCCGGGTGGCATCTGTGCCTGGACGTTCTCGCTCACCTGCTCGATGGCGCACCGCTCGGGCGCGTCGTCGGCATGGATGCGCTGAAGTCAGCAGCCTGGCAACAACTGAATGCCGAATACTCCAGGCGGTTCGGCGTGGAAGCACCGAGCTGGCCGCAAAAGGGTTGAATCAGATGAGCATCGAACGCAATGACACGGGTGCTGCCGGGTGGATCCGGCAATTCCATCGCTGGACTTCCATCGTCTTCACGGCGGCAGTCATCATCAATCTCGCAGCCATGACCCAGGGCGAGCCTGCGTTGTGGATCGGGCTGCTGGCACTGTTGCCGCTGGTGGCGCTGCTGCTCACCGGGCTTTACATGTTTGCGCTTCCTTATGCAGCCAGACGAGGCATGCGGCGCGACGCGTCAGTGGAGTAGTTCATGGCAACCAGTTCCGTCAAAAGAAAAGCTCCTGCAAAGAAGGCGTCAGGCAAAGCCACGGCGTCCGGTTCCGCTTCAGCACTGATCGACGGACGCATCCGGGAGCTGAGTGACTGGCGAGGCGAAACGCTCGGCCGCATCAGAGCACTCATCAGGGAAGCCGATCCGGAAGTGGTCGAAGAGTGGAAGTGGCGCGGCGTACCGGTGTG
>DASTRD010000031.1:0-3365 GCA_035761425.1 Povalibacter sp. | reverse complement strand
CTCGCAGTGTCACGGCCTGCGGTCCATCCGGCAATCGCACCGTGGGTGTCGGTCCCGTAGCAATCACCGTCGACTGGCCGACCAGCCATTCGTATTGCGCGATAACGCCATCGGCGTCCGTGGATGCAGTGCCGTCCAGCGCGACGTTCTCGCCCGGCGCGGAATCGGTATCGGCCACGATGCGATCGGCGCCGGCGCGAGCAACCGGCAGCTGATTCTGCGAGGGCGCCGTGACCGTGATGCTCACGGTGTCGACATCCGTCGCACCGGAATCGTCGGTGACACGCAAAGTGAGCGTCTGCTGACCGTCCGGCAGGCGCACCGTGGTCGTCGCACCCGTGGCGATCTGCGTGTTCGCGGCGTTGAACCATTGATACGAGACGATAGTGCCGTCAGGATCGTTCGAGCCGCTGCCATCGAGCGTCACGTTCTCGCCGGGTTGCTGATCCGTGTCTGCCACGCTCTGATCCGCACCTGCATTGGCACTGGGTGGCAATATTGCAGCGTCGGCGCATGCGAGCGGTGAGGTGTCTTCGCCGCCCAGACCCGTCTGTACCCGAATGCGCCCCGAGACGCCGGTGGGCGCATCGTCATTGAAGGCGGTCACTTCCATTTCCACGCCGAGAAACGTGAGGTCCAGCCCCAGCAGGTTCTGCACTTCGACACACACGCTGGCCTGTGCGCCGGGCTGCAGCACCGTTCTCAGCACGTTGATGAGCGGGGAAAGCACACCACCGACGCGCACGCCGGTGACCTGAACGTTCATCGGCGCAGTGCCGGTCAGCGCACCCTGCCCGCGCAGATTGACGATGCTCGAGGGACCGCTGGCCAGAACGGCCTGTCCCGTAAACTGCGGGGCCTGCCCGTGCGCTTCGGACGCCACGGTCAGAATGAACACGACGATGCCCGCGCGAAGTACGCGCGCGGCGCTCTCCCATGCGCGGCTCATGCCATCCCCTTGTTGATATTGTTCGGGCGAACGCAGCAGCGCGCACGCAGGATCCGTACAACTGAAGGACAGCCGCGGAAGATCCGCCGCCAATTCAACACAAGAGCCGGGCAGGCATCAATCGCAAAGTCTCAGCACGGTCATCGATGGCGGGCCGCGTTTGTCGGATGGGTTGACAGGTGCACGGGCCATGTGGGTTCGATCCCTACAGTGCCCCTCCCGAGGGCACCATCGCATCGAGGTTCTGACTGCGCGAATCAGATGCCAGGCACTGCTTCCGCGGACGGAGCGGATCCGGGTCTGTATACGCAAGACCGTATCCAGCCACCGTGGCCTGCGCATGCAGGCACACCCGCACGGTTCGCCGTTCTCATGCCCCTTCTCATCGCAAAGCCAGCCCTCCCGTCGACGCAGGAATTCTCCAGGCAAGCCGTGCGACGAGAATTGAATACAGCAGATTGCTGCGCAGAGATCGCGGCATCCGGCCTGTCGCAGCGCGCCCGTGACACGCTATACACTGCTTCATTCACGCGGCGGGTGCTTTTCGTGCGGATGCACGGCGGCGGCGCCGAAACAGCTCAAACCAACGTCGCGGGACCTTCATGCGCGCCACCCTCCTCTGCCTTTGCCTCCTCGCTCCATCCGTTTTCGCTGCCGACGCCTATCCGCAGGGGAAACTGCCCGAAGCAGCGATACCGCAGGCGTATCGCATCGACCTCACCGTGGTACCTGACGAAGAACGCTTCTCAGGTCATGTCGAAATCGATGTGGTTCTGAAGGAGGAGTCCCGATCGCTGTACCTGCACGGTCGCGATCTCGCCATGAAAACTGTGGAGGCAGTGAGCCAGGGCGCACACGTCAAGGCCAGCTACCGCGAACTCGATTCGCTCGGCGTGGCACGCCTGGACTTTGCGAGCCCGCTGAAGCCGGGCACCGTGACGCTGCGGTTCGACTATGACGCACCATTCGGCGATGGACCTGCAGGTCTGTACCGCATCAAGGTCGGTGACGACTGGTATTCGTGGACCCAGTTCGAATCCATCGACGCCCGTGCCGCCTTCCCGTCCTTTGACGAACCGGGATTCAAGACACCGTTCGCCATCACCCTGACCACGAAACCCGGCTATCTCGCGCTGTCGAACTCTCCTGAATCGGCAGCGCCCGTCAAAGCCGGCAAGCTCGTCAAACATACTTTCGCACCGACCCAACCGCTGCCGACGTATCTCGTCGCGTTCGTCGTGGGCCCGTTCATCACGGCCGAAGGTGTCGCGCCGCCGACGGCGATCCGCGATCGGCCGCTGCCGCTGCGCATCGTTGCGACGAAGAACCAGGCCGGCAAGCTCGACTACGCCCTGGCCGAAACACCGCGCATCGTTGAGCTGCTGGAAAGCTATTTCAATCATCCGTTTCCTTTTCCAAAACTCGACCAGATCGCCTCGCCGGTCATGCCGGGCGCGATGGAAAACGCCGGTGCGGACATCTATGCCGACAACATCATCCTGCTCGACAAGGGCGCATCCACCCATCAGAAGCAGATCTTCGGCATGGTGGTGGCGCATGAACTGTCGCATCAATGGTTCGGCGACTACGTCACGCCCGCGTGGTGGGACGACATCTGGCTGAATGAGAGTTTTGCCAACTGGATGGGTTATCGCATCGGCAACGAGTGGCGTCCGGAATTGAACATCGGCGTCAACGCCATCGATGAAGCGCTGAGCGCAATGAATACCGATGCGCTGAAGGTGGGCCGACCGATCCATGAAGTCATCACGAAGAACGGCGAAATCGATTCCGCGTTCGATCAGGTGACGTACGGCAAGGGCGGTCAGGTCATCGCCATGGTGGCCGCGTATCTCGGCGATGAAAAATTCCGCGACGGCGTGCGTCTGCACATGCAGCGGCATCCCTACGGCAATGCCACGTCGGACGAATTCTTCGGCGCACTCGCCGACGCCGCGAAGGATCAGCGCGTACTGAAATCGCTGCAGAGCTTCGTGAATCAGCAAGGCGTGCCGCTGGTGGACGTGGTGCGCAAGGGCGATGGCTACGAAGTCACGCAGTCGCGCTACACACCCTTCGACAACGACAGCTCGGGCGAGCAGTGGGTCATTCCTTTCTGCGTGCGCCGCGGTGAACAGACTTCCTGCACCCTCGTCGATCGCAAGACACAACCTATCGATGTCCAAGGCACGGGCACCCTCGTGCCGAACGCCGGCGGTACGGGCTATTACCGCTACAACCTGGAAACGCCGGACTGGGATGCGCTCATTGCAAGCGGCTCCATGCTTCCTGCGGGCGAAGGCCTCGCCGCCAGCGACAGCCTGTGGGCCCAGTTTCCGACCGGCCACGTTTCCTTCGAACAGCTCATCAAGGCCGCAAAATCGTTCGTCGAAAACCCCGACTCGAACGTCGCCGT
>DASTRD010000030.1:0-14669 GCA_035761425.1 Povalibacter sp. | reverse complement strand
CTGATCGCTCTCATCGCAGCACGACTGTCTTGCAATCGTTGATGAATACGCGGCGTTCCGCATGCCACTTGACGGCGCGGTTCAGCACGACACTTTCCAGATCTGCGCCGATGGCCACCAGATCGTCCGGCGCCATGGTGTGATCGACCCGGGCAACCTCCTGCTCGATGATCGGACCTTCATCCAGTTCGGTGGTCACGTAATGGGCCGTGGCACCGATCAGCTTGACGCCGCGCGCATGCGCCTGGTGATAGGCCTTCGCGCCTTTGAAACCGGGCAGGAACGAGTGATGGATGTTGATGGCACGTCCGGCGAAGTAGTTGCACGCATCCGGCGTCAGGATCTGCATGTAACGCGCAAGCACCAGCAATTCGCCATCCGCTTTCTCGAACAGGTCGATGATGCGTCGCTCCTGCTCGGCCTTGCGGCCGTCGATGACCGGGAAATAGTGAAACGGGATGCCATGCCATTCCGTGAGACTGCGCATGTCCTGATGATTCGATACGACGGCCACCACTTCGATGGGCAGCGTTCCGGTGCTGTAGCGATGCAGCATGCTGTTCAGGCAATGCCCGTGGCCGGAGACCGCAATCACTGCGCGGCACTTGCGTTCGAGCTCGTGGAATTTCCACGTCATGCCGAAGCGATCGCCCACTGCCCGGGCGAAAGCCTTGTCGAGTTCAGCCAGCGACGGCGTGCCCTGACCATTGGCACGAAAGACGGTGCGCATGAACGAGGCCACCGTGTAAGGATCGTCGAAGTGCTGTGCTTCCGTGATCAGGCAGTTATTGGCAGCCAGAAAGCCGGATACCCCCGCGACGATTCCGGTCGTGTCGGGGCACGAAAGCGTCAGGACCATGGCCGGACCAAGTCCGGTGGCCGACCCGGGCGACATCGCTTGAACAGCCGGCGCAGCGCGCCGCTCGGCAACTCGCCGATCGCGGGAAACAGGATCGTCAGACATGCAGGAACCTGATATTTGCTGATATTGAGCGGGCGAAGACGCGTTGCCGCTCTTCGGGCCCGATCAGGAAGAGTAATTCAGGTTCGCCCGGACGGCGAGTCCGGTCGGGCGGCAGCGAGTACTGCCGCCCGCTCGACCCGGCAGATCAGTACCGGTAGTGATCCGGCTTGTAGGGACCTTCTTTGGCCACGCCGATGTAGTTGGCCTGCTCATCGGTCAGCTGCGTGAGCTTGACGCCCAGCTTGGCGAGCTGCAGACGCGCCACCTTCTCGTCCAGGTGCTTCGGCAGCACGTACACGCCGATCGGGTACTTCGCGGTGTTCACGTACAGCTCGATCTGCGCCAGCGTCTGATTCGCAAACGAAGAACTCATCACATATGACGGATGGCCGGTCGCGCAACCCAGATTCACCAGTCGCCCTTCGGCCAGCAGAATGATGCGCTTGCCGTCAGGGAAAATGACGTGATCGACCTGCGGCTTGATGTTTTCCCACTGATACTTCTTCAGAGAGGCGACATCGATCTCGTTGTCGAAGTGGCCGATGTTGCAGACGATGGCGTTGTTCTTCATCGCCTTCATGTGATCGTGCGTGATCACATGGAAGTTGCCGGTCGTGGTGACGAAGATGTCGGCCTTGTCCGCCGCCTCTTCCATCGTCACGACGCGGTAGCCTTCCATCGCGGCCTGCAATGCGCAGATCGGATCGATTTCGGTGATCCACACCTGTGCCGAGAGCGAACGCAGCGCCTGCGCCGAGCCCTTGCCGACGTCGCCATAGCCGCAGACCACGGCAACCTTGCCGGCGATCATCACATCAGTGGCGCGCTTGATGCCGTCGAGCAGCGACTCACGGCAGCCGTAAAGATTGTCGAACTTGCTCTTGGTCACTGAGTCGTTGACGTTGATGGCCGGGAACGCCAGCTTGCCTTCCTTCGCCATCTGGTAAAGGCGCTTGACGCCGGTGGTCGTTTCTTCGGAGACGCCCTTGATCTGCTTCAGGCGCGTCGAGTACCACCTGGGGTCCTTCTTGAGGTAGCGCTTGATCGAATTGAACAGGCAGACCTCTTCCTCCGAACCAGGTTTCGCCAGCACATTGATGTCCGACTCTGCGCGCGTGCCCAGATGCAGCAGCAACGTGGCATCGCCGCCGTCATCGAGGATCATGTTGGAATAACCGCCGTCACTCCATTCGAAGATGCGATGGGTGAATTCCCAGTAGTCGTCCAGCGATTCGCCTTTGAATGCGAACACCGGCGTACCCGTGGCGGCGATGGCGGCGGCAGCGTGATCCTGAGTCGAGAACACGTTGCAGGATGCCCAACGCACCTGCGCGCCGAGCGCCTGCAGCGTCTCGATCAGCACTGCCGTCTGAATCGTCATGTGCAACGAGCCCGTGATGCGGGCCCCTTTCAAGGGCTGGGATTTCGCGAACTCCTCGCGAATCGCCATGAGACCCGGCATTTCGGTCTCGGCAATCAGAATTTCCTTGCGGCCCCAGGAAGCGAGGGACAGGTCGGCAACGTGAAAATCGCCGCTGGAAGCGGTAGCAGCAACTGCGCTCATGTGAATCTCCGGTTAAACGTCAGGGCGCCGTTGCCATTGAAGGCAATGCCCGCCGAGCCTGGCAGATGCGATTCATCTGCTGCAGCGCCCCTCGGCGGACGGATGCGTAAACAATCGGGCGGCGGGCGAAGAACAGACTCATCCGTTCCTGCCGCGCCGCATGTGCGTTGACCGCGCGCTAGGCGTTGGCCGCCAGCTTGACGCCGGCATCGGCAGCCAGTGCCGCTGCCTTGTCCGTCTGTTCCCAGGTGAACTCCGGCTCCGAACGACCGAAGTGACCATACGCGGCCGTCTTCTGATAGATCGGGCGCAGCAGATCGAGCATCTGGACGATGCCCTTGGGACGCAGATCGAAGTGTCGGGCCACCAGTTCTTCCAGCTTCTCGTCGGACACCTTGCCGGTGCCGAAGGTGGTCACCATGATGCTGGTCGGCTGAGCCACGCCGATGGCGTACGACACCTGCACCTGCGCCTTGCTCGCCAGGCCCGCGGCGACGATGTTCTTGGCCACGTAACGGGCGGCATAGGCGGCCGAACGATCGACCTTCGAAGGATCCTTGCCGGAGAACGCGCCACCGCCGTGCGGAGCCGCACCGCCGTAAGTGTCGACGATGATCTTGCGGCCCGTGAGACCGCAGTCGCCCTGGGGACCGCCGACCACGAAACGACCGGTCGGATTGATCAGATAGTTGATCTTCTTGCCGATCAGTTCCTTCGGCAGAACCGGCTTGACGATTTCCTCGATGACGGCTTCGGCAAGCGCCGCATGCTCGATGTCCGGATGATGCTGGGTCGAGAGCACCACCGTGTCGATTTCCTTCGGCTTGCCGTCGACGTACTTGATGGTGACCTGCGATTTCGCGTCGGGCCGCAGCCACTTGAGCTGGCCGCTTCTGCGCAGCTGCGCCTGGCGTTCGACCAGTCGGTGCGAAAGATGGATGGGCAGCGGCATCAGTTCCGGCGTTTCATCGCACGCATAACCGAACATCAGGCCCTGATCGCCTGCACCCTGATCGAGGTTCAGGCCGCGACCTTCGTCCACGCCCTGGGCGATGTCCGGTGACTGCTTGTCGTAAGCGACCAGCACGGCGCAGCCCTTGTAATCGATGCCGTAGTCGGTGTTGTCGTAACCGATGCGCCGGATCGTTTCGCGCGCCACGCTCTGGTAGTCCACGATAGCATTCGACGTGATTTCGCCCGCCAGCACGACCAGGCCCGTGTTGCACAGCGTTTCCGCCGCAACACGCGAGTATTTGTCCTGCGCCAGGATGGCATCGAGGATGGCATCGGAGATCTGATCGGACACCTTGTCCGGATGACCTTCGGAAACCGACTCAGAGGTAAAGAGGAAGCTGCTGCTCATGGTTCAATCCTGATAAAAGCGAAACTCAAAAATTGCCGCAGGAAGCCGCAAGAGGCACAGATACTCCGATTCGACCCTTCGTGCATCTCTTGTGCGTCTTTGCAGCCATTGTCTCTCTGCTCAGCTCAACGATAACGTCGTGCCGAAGCTGGCCTGATAACGCTGCTCGAACTGCGACTTCGTGAACGTGTGATTCTGCGTGCCGCGCGTTTCGATCTTGATGGCACCGATCAACGAAGCAATGCGGCCGGTGGTTTCCCAGTCAAGGCCGTGCAGCAGGCCGTGGATCAGCCCGGCCCGGTAGGCATCGCCACAGCCGGTCGGATCGACGACCTGCTCAGGGCGCGCTGCCGGAATCGCGATCTCGCGGCCGCGGGTGTGAATGACCGAGCCTTCCGCACCGCGCGTCACGATCAGCGCCTGCACCTGCGACGTGATGTCGCCCGCCGAAAGCTTCGTCTTCTCCTGCACGAGCTGCCATTCGTAATCGTTGACGGCTACCCAGGTCGCCTGCTTGATGAAGGCCCGCAGTTCCTCACCGCTGAACATGGGCAATCCCTGCCCGGGATCGAAAATGAACGGAATGCCGGCCGCCGCGAACTGTGCCGCATGCTGAATCATGCCGTCGCGACCATCGGGTGCGACGATGCCGATGGCCACGTCTTTCGCATCGCCGACCTGATTCCGGTGCGACTGCTGCATGGCGCCGGGATGAAAAGCCCAGATCTGGTTGTCGTCCAGATCCGTGGTCACGAAGCCCTGCGCAGTGTGTTCGCTGTCGATCACGCGGATGTGATCGAGAGGCACGCCGTTGCTGCGCATCCACTCTTCGTAGAGGCCGAAGTCCTTGCCGACGGTTGCCATCGGCAGGCCTACATCGCCGAGCAGCTTCAGATTGAATGCAATGTTGCCTGCACAGCCGCCGAACTCGCGGCGCATCTGCGGCACCAGGAACGAGACGTTCAGCATGTGGATCTTGTCCGGGAGGATGTGATTCCGGAACCGATCCTGAAACACCATGATGGTGTCGAAGGCGACCGAACCGCAGATCAATGCACGCTTGGATGAATTCATGGACACCTTCAGACGCCAGCCTCTCAGGCTGGCGGCTGCACAACTATCGGCCGACTGGAGTTGTTCTGCGATTGCCACCCGGACGTATCGCAGAGCGGGTCAAATTGTAAGTGAACCTCTCGGTGAGCCACAGCGCCATTTGGAAGTCTGTTATGCCCGAGGGGCAGAGCGCTCACGGTCCGATCCGCGACAGAGCGTGCGCCGCGACCGTCCGCGCAAGCGCTCCGGCGGGCTCGGCATTCTCCGAAAACCTCAGTGATTCCAACGCATTGGGATAGCTGCAACTGATCGTCCCCCTTCGCCCTGCAATTCGGGAAGACTGCAAGCATCCGAGCATGCCGCAGGTCGATTGCCCTTGAGGCAACGGCCCGCTTCTCTGTATGCAAGTGCCGCCCGGGCGGTCGTCTGCTGGCTACGTCGGCAAGACGCGGTCATCCAATCCACTAAGTTCCCACCGGGCCGAAACTCTGCCGGCCGTCGCGCGTTAACGCACGTGCACAAAGACACCCGGTACTGCCTCAGTCACGTGATGAACGACCTTAATCGCAGTCTGCCGCTGGAGCGATCAGACGCGTCGCTGCACGCAGAGGAACCGGAGGTGACCTCCATTCTGCTGGTGGAGGATGAGGGCATCGTCGCCCAGGATCTGCAGGAAACGTGCACGCACCTCGGCTATCACGTGGTCGGCGTCGCCAGCGAAGGCACGCAGGCTGTGCGCATGACGACGCAGCTTCAGCCCGAACTCGTCATCATGGACGTGGGCCTGCGCGGTGAGATCGACGGCATTCAGGCTGCGCAGCTTATTCAGGAGCGCACGCACATCCCGGTGATCTTCCTCACCGGCCATCGCGACGTGCAAACCATCGAGCGCGCCGTGCGTACCGGACCGCTCGGGTATCTGATCAAGCCGTTCCAGCAGGTCGAACTGCATTGCGCCATCGAAGTGGCCGTTCACAAGCATCGCGCCGAAGTGGCCATGCGCGAACGCGAGGAAGCACTGCGCCGCAATGCCGAACTGCTCGCCGGACTGTCGCTGGTCGATGAGCTCACGCAGTTGCGCAACCGACGTGGCTTCTTCGAACTCGCCGGGCAGGCGCTGAAGATGGCGCGGCGCGAACAGCGCCAGAGCTGCATCTTCTTCGTCGATCTCAACGGGCTGAAACAGATCAATGACGGCCTGGGTCATCTCGCAGGCGATCAGGCACTGCGCGACACCGCCGAAGTGCTGCGCGACACCTTCCGCGAATCGGATGTGATCGCCCGACTGGGCGGCGATGAATTCGTGGTACTGGCGAACGTCAACCAGGGTCCTGCCGTACTGATCCAGAGGCTGCGCGAGCAGCTCGAAGCGCTCAATGCCTCCAGACAAAGGCCGTATATCCTGGAAGTCAGCATCGGGACCGCGATGGTCGGCATGGGCGAAGCCGACGACATCGAGGAGCTGATCGCCCGCGCCGACGCAGCCATGTACGAGCACAAGCGGGCTTCGCGCATCGCCGCTTCCTGACCCTAGCTGTCCCATTACGGCATGTCGTCGCTTGCCGCGCTTCATTTCGAGCCGGCGTTTGTGGTATCCCATTGGCCATGAGCGAACTGGCCAATCCCGCTGTGGATCTGTTCATCGTCCCGCCGATCCGGGACCTGGGCGGGTTTGAAGTGCGGCGGGCGCTGCCCAGTCGCCAGCGGCAGATGGTTGGCCCGTTCATTTTTCTCGACCAGATGGGGCCGGCGCAGTTTTCTCCCGGCCAGGGCGTCGACGTGCGGCCGCATCCGCACATCGGGCTCGCCACGGTGACCTATCTGTTCTCGGGCAGCCTCATGCACCGGGACAGTGAAGGCAATGCCATCGAAATCACTCCGGGTGCCATGAACCTCATGACGGCCGGGCGCGGCATTGCCCATTCCGAGCGCACACCCGCAGAGCGACGTCTGGAGTCATCGCCTCTGTTCGGCGTTCAGAGCTGGCTGGCCCTGCCCAAGACCCACGAAGAAGCAGCACCGTCGTTTCAACGCTATACCGCCGAACAGCTGCCGGTAGTCACCGAACCCGGCGTTTCGGCACGGATTGTCGCCGGTGCCGCCTTCGGGGTGCGCTCGCCCGTGGTCACTGCCGCGGACTGGATTTACGCTGAAGTCCGGCTCGATGCCGGCGCCCGCATTCCGTTCGACGCAGATCAGGAAGAACGCGGTATCTACCTCGTGGAAGGCACGATCGAAATCGCCGGACAGATGTTCGAAGCTCCGCAGTTGCTGGTTCTGCGGCCAGCCGATCGCATCACCATCACCGCAGTCACGCCGGCGCACTTCATGCTGCTTGGCGGTGCAGGCAGCGATGGCCCACGCTATATATGGTGGAACTTCGTGTCCTCGAGCCGGGAACGGATCGAACAGGCGAAGGCCGATTGGCAGGCCGGACGATTCGCCCCCGTGCCCGGCGAAACAGAATTCATACCGTTGCCGGACTACTGAACCAATAACAATTGCAGGAAAGGAAGCGACGCGAATCGCTTCGAATCGATGTCCACACCGACCCATCTGGCCGCATTACCTGGTGACGTAGTCACCCACACATGATCGCCCTGCTGGAAGCCCGCCGCGCGGGGCTGTTACGACGCGAATACTGGACCCGCAATGTGATCGCCGGCGCCATCGTGGGCGTGGTGGCGTTGCCACTGGCCATGGCATTCGCCATCGCTTCGGGCGCGAAACCCGAGCAGGGACTCTATACCGCCATCGTCGCTGGACTTGCCGTTGCATCGTTCGGCGGCAGCCGCATTCAGATCGCCGGGCCCACAGGCGCGTTCATCGTCATTCTCGCGGGCATCACCTCGCGCTACGGCATCGACGGCCTGCAGATCGCGACGTTCATGGCGGGCATCATGCTGATCCTGCTGGGCTCGGCACGCCTCGGCGGCATCATCCGGTTCATTCCGCATCCGGTCATCGTCGGCTTTACCGCCGGCATCGGCGTTATCATCTGGACCGGCCAATGGAAGGATTTCTTCGGGCTGCACGGCGTCACCGGAGAACACTTCCACGACAAACTGCTGAGCTCGATTCACGCGTTGCCCGACCTGCATCCGGCGACCACCATGATTGCGACGATCACGCTGGTGCTCGTCATCGTCACGCCGAAAATTCCCGGGCTGCGTCGGGTGCCGGGGCCTCTGACAGGACTGATTGTCGCCTCGGCGATCTTCGCCATCGTGCACCCCTCGGGTGTCGCCACCATCGGCACGGCGTTCGGCGGTATTCCACGCAGCCTGCCGACGTTCCATATGCCCGACATCACGGCCGGACGACTGATCGAACTGGTCGGTCCCGCCTTCACCATCGCCATGCTCGGCTCGATCGAGTCGCTGTTGTCGGCTGTGGTCGCCGACGGTATGGCCGGCACCCGCCACGATTCGAACCAGGAACTGATCGGCCAGGGCGTCGCCAATGTCCTGACGCCGTTGTTCGGCGGTTTTGCGGCGACCGGCGCCATCGCTCGCACGGCGACCAACGTGCGCAACGGCGGCAATTCGCCGATCGCGGGCATCGTGCACGCCATCACGCTGATTCTCATCATCGTCCTGCTGGCGCCACTGGCCAGCGATATCCCGCTGGCTGCGCTCGCCGCGATTCTGTTCGTCGTGGCCTGGAACATGAGCGAAATGAAACACTTCATTCGCATGGTCCGGCAGGCGCCCCCGGCCGATGTAGTGATCCTGCTGGTCACGTTCGGACTGACCGTGTTCGTCGACCTGGTGGTGGCCGTCAACATCGGCGTCATCCTGGCGACGCTGCATTTCCTGCGCCGCATGGCCAGCAGCGTCGATGTCCACCTGGAATCCCCGGAAGCACTGTCGGAAGAACTGAAAAGCCGCCAGCTCACATTGCCGCCGGGCGTGCTCGTGTATTCGGTCGAAGGCCCGTTCTTTTTCGGTGCGGTAGAGAATTTCGAACGCGCGCTGGCGACGACCCATACCGATCCCGCGGTGGTGATCATTCGCCTCAAATGGGTGCCGTTCGTGGATATC
The DNA here is from genome assembly GCA_035761425.1 of Povalibacter sp. Taxonomy (GTDB): domain Bacteria; phylum Pseudomonadota; class Gammaproteobacteria; order Steroidobacterales; family Steroidobacteraceae; genus Steroidobacter. The sequence goes on along the minus strand of DASTRD010000030.1, from coordinate 5,682 downwards.
ACCGGACTGCAGACGCTCGAGGAAGTCATCCGCGATCTGCATCGACGCAAGGTGCGTGTGATTCTGACTGGCGCAAATGCCCGTGTGGACGGCAAACTGCGTCGCGCCGGCATCCTGCAACTCATCGGTGCCGACAATTACTTCGGCAATCTGCCCGACGCGTTCGCAAACATCGTTTCCACCACAGCACCGGCGTGAACACCACCAGTCCCACCGACGAGATCGAACGGCTCGGAGGCAAGCTGCGGCATCTGCATCTGGCCATCCTGCATGCCGAGCGACAACAGGATCCGTCCGCCAGCGGCTTTGCGCTGCTCGACCGGCTGATCAACGATCCGGCCTGGGCATGGCTGCGGCCGCTGTCGGCGCTGATGGCCGAAATCGATCATGTTCTTTCGCAGAGTGCACCGCCGACCGTGTACGACCACGCCGTGGTCGCGGCGCATATTCGCGGCCTGCTCTCCAACGAAGGCGATCTGGGCAACGCGGCGTTCCGCGAGCGCTATGTACCCCTGTTGCAGTCGAACACCGAGATCGCCGGTGCCCATGCCGAATTGCGCAGTCTGCTGCGCACTGCGCCGGATGAATCTGCCGATGAGTCCGAACGCCTGCACGCCCGCCATCAGTGGGCAATGCGCGCCCGCCATCAGACGCGTGGGCAGGACTGATGTCGCAGAGCGCCGCCGGATATCGCCTGTCGGTGCCCGTGGCGGAAGGCCGCGACCATATCCTCGGGCCACGTCACGCCGACATCTGCCTGGTCGAATACGGCAGCTATGCATGTCCGCACTGTCGTGCCGCGAATGCCCGCATCGAAGATGTGCGCAATCGTTTCGGCGACCGGATGTCCTATGTGTTTCGTCATCGGCCGTTGACGGGAAGCGACATCGCACGCCGCGCTGCGGAGCTGGTCGAACTGGCGGACTCGCCTGAAAAGTTCTGGAACGCCCACGTCAAGCTGATGACGCGTTCGGAAACTCTGACCGAAGACGACCTGGTGGCCGTCGCCGAGGATCTTGGTGTCACGGCGCTGACCCCAGCAGCTCGCGAAGCCGCGCAACGTCGGGCGCGCGAGCGCGTGGAAGCCGACATGCGCAGCGCCGGCGACAGCGGCGTCATGATCACGCCGACATTTTTCATCAACGAGCGTCGCTACGACGGACCGTGGGACGAAAGCTCGTTCGCCGATGCAATGCTCGGATCCCTCGGTCATCGCGTACGCGCCGCGGCGCTGGAGTTCGCCAGCTGGGCGCCGTCCACCGGTGCGCTGCTGCTGTTGGCGAGTGTCGTCGCAGTACTGCTGACCAACTCCACGCTGGGTGCATTCGTTGAAGGGTTCTGGGAGCAGCACCTCGCATTCGTGCTGGGCGAGAGACGCTTCGACATGTCGCTGCGGCACTGGATCAACGACGGCTTGCTGACGCTGTTCTTTTTCGTCGTCGCGCTGGAAATAAAACGCGAATTCACCGTCGGACATCTGGCGAGCCGACGTTCGGCGGCACTGCCCGTCGCCGCAGCCATCGGCGGTATGGCGATTCCTGCGCTGATCTACATCCTGCTGGTGCCCTCAGGAGACTGGTCTCACGGGTGGGGCGTGCCGATGGCAACGGATACCGCGTTCGCGGTTGCGCTGATCGCAATGCTGGGTCGGCGCGTGCCGGTCGAGCTGCGGATCTTTCTGACTGCGGCCGCCATCGTCGATGACATCGGCGCCATCGCCGTCGTCGCCATTTTCTACTCCGGCAAGCTGCGTCCGGAATATCTGGTGCTGGCGGCCGCGATTGTCGGCGTTCTCGCGTTGCTCAATCGCGCGCACGTCTATCGCGCCGCGCCGTACGTACTGCTCGGCGTCGTGCTGTGGGTATCGGTCCATGGCGGTGGACTGCATGCGACGCTGGCCGGCGTACTGCTGGCGCTGTTCATCCCCACGCGCCCTCCTCCGGATCTGCGTACGCTGATGTTGCAGGCCGACCAGATTCTCACGGCCGAAGCGCGACACAGCAACGAAGCACTGCGACGCGGTCCCTCGGAGCCTTCACTGCAGGCACTCGACGCCATTCATGACCGGCTTGAATCGCCGGCCGATCGCATGCTGCGTCACCTCGGCCCGCGTTCCAGCTATTTCGTGCTGCCGTTGTTCGCACTCGCCAACGCAGGTGTGGAAATCACGGGCACGGTATTCGGTGGCCACGGCGGTCTGATGATCGCCATCGCAGCCGGACTGATGATCGGCAAACCGGTGGGATTGGTCGCAGCGTGTGCACTGGCCGTCTGGACCGGCATTGCCGTCAAGCCGGCAGAATATTCCTGGTTGCAGCTCGTCGGCGCCGGGGCCCTGGCAGGAATCGGCTTCACGATGTCGCTGTTCATTGCCGGACAGGCATTCGCAGCGCCGGAAGACTTTGCAGCGGCGAAGATCGCCGTTTTCGGTGCCTCGGTGCTTTCTGCATTCACAGGCGTGGCGATTCTCTGGTTCGCCGGCAACAGGCAGGCACGCGACGCTGCAGCCGTCGCACTGTGAAATCTACTTGCGCGCAATTTCCGTGGCAGCGAGCCCGCCCTTCAGTACGCTCGCCGTGAACCCGCGTTCGGACAGGATGTAGGCACACGCAGAGCTGCGGCGGCCCGTGTCGCAACAGACCACGTAGTGTCGATTGCGGTCGAGTCCGTTCATTTTCATGCGCAGCGAATACAGCGGAATGTTGATGGCGCCCTCGGCGCGATAATGCTCGAACTCCGAAGGCAGCCGCACGTCGATCCATTGACCGCCCTGCTCGATCAGCTGTCTGGCCTGCGGGTAGTCCACCCACTCCAGCAGTGGCTCGTGCAGCAGCTTGCGGAAGTCCTCTTTCGACAGCCGCATGAGACAGCCGTCGGTCGCCATCGTGACCGTCGCATTGCGCTTGGTATCGGAAATCAGCGCTTCCTCGCCGAACGTATCGCCCATGCGCAATTCAGCCAGCTTGATTCCTTCCTTGTTCAGCGGCGTTTCACGGGTCACCACGCAAGTGCCCTTCACGATGATGTACAGGCAATCGCCTTCGCCACCCTGGCGGATCACGACTTCGCCGGCGCGGAAATCGACACGCTGCAGCCGCATGAACACGGCCTGGAGATTGGCGGGCGGAATGCGATGGAATGCTTTGGACTGCAGTAGCGCGGTCATCCAGTCGTCAGCGGGCTGCGCGGCTTCCTCGATGCCCCGCAGCTCGGACACCTTGTAGCTGCCCGTCTGGTCCCAGGTGACCACGACATCGAGGAACTCGCTGTCGAGGTGCAGATATTCGATGCGTTCGGAAGTGACGACGGCCGAATACGGCCGCGGCAAGGCATGAGCGAGCGGATTTCTGGCCTTGGGCGTGCCGCTGCGCACGGTGCCGATCACCTCGCCCTCTGCCATCAGATCGACGGTCCCGCTCAGCAGGTAGTAGGTCTGTTTCTCCTCGTCGCCTTCGGCGAACAGCAGGCGACCCTTGGGCGCCTGCAGGCGACGCGTGCGACGTGCGAGCGTCTGCAGATTCTCAGGCCGCATGCTGTCAAAGGGCGAGAACGACCTGAGCAGCGCGAGGTCCTTGGAGTTTCCGGACAGATCCATAGAGACTTCTTCCAGGGGAACACGAGCAGTATCAGGCAGATGCCTACAGCAAACAGCGATGGATCTCACAGAGCCGTTCGCACCTGCCCAGGCGCCGCCGGGCCGGAAATGCTCACTGCGTCACACTTGGCGGCACGTCATCGCTGCGCTCGGCAGAACACCGCGAGCCGCTTTCAGCGTTTCGCGCAAGCTGCCTCGACGCGCTGCATCGCAAATCGATGCTGTGGCCGTCAGAATATGCGTTTCACTGATCTTGCCCGATCGGGAACCGGAGCCCACTGTGACCGCGACTCTTATCGATGGCCGTGCTGCGGCCCAACGCCTGCGCGAACGCGTCAGGAACCATACGGCGAAGCTGCGCGAGCAGGGACTTGTCCCCGGTCTGGCTGTGGTACTGGTGGGTGACGATCCGGCCAGCAATATCTATGTCACCAGCAAGACCCGTCAGGCGGAAGAAGCCGGTCTGCGACATTTCGATCACCGGCTGCCCGCATCGAGCGACACCTCGCAACTGCTGATGCTGGTGCGTCAGCTCAATGCGGATCCCGCGATTCACGGCATCCTGGTGCAACTGCCGCTGCCTGCGCAGGTGGACGCTGCAGCAGTGCTGAGCGCCATCGATCCGGCCAAGGACGTCGATGGATTCCACGCCGTCAATGCGGGGCGACTCGCGCTGGGTGAACCTGCGACCGTGCCCTGCACGCCGCTCGGCAGTCTCATCCTGATCCGTCAGGTTCTGCCCGAGATGGCGGGCAAGCGCGCACTGGTGATCGGTCGCTCGAACATCGTCGGCAAGCCGATGGCGCAATTGCTGTTGCAGAACGATTGCACTGTGACGATTGCGCACTCACGTACACGAGACCTGCCAGCGCTGTGCGGCGAAGCCGAAATCCTGGTGGCAGCCATCGGCAGGCCGCGGTCGATTGCCGGTGCGTGGATTCGTCCGGGCGCCGTCGTCATCGATGTGGGCATCAATCGCATCGAAGAGGCGGGCAAGACAAAAGTCGTGGGAGATGTGGATTTCGCGACGGCCGTTGAGCGCGCCGGCGCCATCACTCCGGTGCCCGGAGGCGTCGGCCCCATGACCATCGCCTGCCTGCTGCTCAATACGGTGAATGCAGCGATTCGCGCGCGCTTCGGCGAAGGCGGTGAATTGCTGAAGCCCTGACACGGGCGGCCGGAAGGCTCACACGGAAATCACGGAGCCGGAAGCGCCGAGGGTCTCCGGACCCAGTCTGCCGTGTCGAGGAATTGCGGATCCGCCGGTTCCGTTATCGTCCTCGAGACCGGCTTCAGCCGGCCGTTCCTGCGCAGCTCAGACGTCCACTTCGCCCGCGTCGGCATCGCCGACGATGGAGAACAGTTTGCCGAGGACGTTGTACAGGGCGAGTCGTTCGGATTCGTTCAGATTCTGCAGCATCTGCGACTGATGACGCTGTGCCACCGGCAGCAGCGAGCGATACAGCGCCTTGCCCTTGGCGGTAATGGAAACGCTGACCGGTGCAGCCAGCGCCTCGGCAGCCCGCGATCCGCGCTGCGTGATGGTCTTCGACTTCGTGAGTCCGCGCTTGGTCATGACCCGCAACGTGCGGCTCACCTGCCCCTTGTCCATGCTGCTGCGCCGGGTCAGTTCCGAGAACCGCAGCGGCGAGAAGCGCGCAACCAGCGCGAGCAGACGCCATTCGGGAAGGCTCAGGTCGAACTCTTCCAGGTATGGCTTCGTCATGTTGTTGCGCAGCGCATTCGACAGCCGCGTCAGACGAAATGTGAGGAAGTCCTCAATGTGCAGATTTGCACCATTGCGGGACATGGACAGCCACGGACATGCGGCGCGGGACGTCGATGCGCGGCGGGCAACTTTTCTGGTTTGCTTTTTCAAGCAGCGTTCACCGGGAGAATGAACTCGAGAGGTCGCAATTCTGCCGCATCGGCCCGACCATTGGATAGTGAAATGCAGGTGAATCAGGGAAAAAATGCAGCCTCCGGCGACTGATCAACAGCACGCACCGAAGAAAGCTCGTATGGCGTCTGCTGCAGCCACTGCGTCAGACAAACCGGCAGCGAGTGTCCCGGCGTGACGACACTCT
>DASTRD010000029.1:0-3985 GCA_035761425.1 Povalibacter sp. | reverse complement strand
CGATGGTGACTTCATGGCGTGCCAGCGGCGCATCGTTTTCCAGTGCAACTCGAAAATGAGCGGTCTCGCCGGCGAAGACCGGTTCGCTGAGCGCCGAAGCGATGCGCAGTCGCGCGAGATTGCGATGGCAATAGTGCATCGCCGTCAGTCCCAGTCCGCCGAGCATGAAGCCGAGACCGAGCGCCAGGTTGTTGCCGTAGTTCATCGCGCCGAGGAACATTGCGAACAGCATGGCTGCGTACGCGAGCCCCAGGCCCGTCGGCAGGATGTAGATGCGCCGCGGCGACAGGACCATCGGATCCGGATCGATGCCATGTCGCCTGCGGGCCCATGCGCGCGTCGTGCGGCGCAGGCGGGCGGCGAGGGAATGGGGCCAGCGGGACACGGGTGGGCGCGGTCAGGCGGGAATGTGTACGAAAAGTCTCTCTCGTCGTCGCCTCACGGGACGCCCACCGCCTGCAACACCATCTCGCCGATTTCATTCGGACGTCTGGCTGACAGAGCATCGCGCGCCTTGAGGCGATGTCCCACGACGCCGGGCAGCACGGCCTGCACGTCTTCGGGCAGCACGCCTGCGTGGCCATGAATCATTGCCCACGCCTGCGACGCGCGCAGCAGCGCGATGGCGGCTCGCGGCGACAGACCGGCTTCGAAGTGCGGTGACTCGCGCGTGTACCGCACGATCGACTGCACATAGTCGAGCAGAGCATCCGATGCGTGGACTCGCGGCACCATGGTCTGCATCAGCAGTAACTGTTGCGGCGACAGTGTCGGCGCGACGGTCGCGAGCAGATCACGGCGATCCTGGCCCGTGAGCAATTCGCGCTCGAGCGCCGGATCGGGATAGCCAAGCTCGATGCGCAGCAGGAACCGGTCGAGCTGCGATTCCGGCAGCGGGAACGTACCGATCTGGTACACGGGATTCTGCGTTGCAATGACGAAGAAGGGCGCGGCGAGCGGATAGGTCTGTCCATCGACAGTCACCTGATGTTCTTCCATGGCTTCAAGCAGTGCGCTCTGCGCTTTCGGTGTGGCGCGATTCACTTCGTCCGCAAGCACGAGCTGCGAAAAGATCGGCCCCTTGTGAAAGCGGAACTCGCTGGTCGCCCGCTCGAAAACCGAGACGCCGATGATGTCGGCCGGCAGCAGATCGGAGGTGAACTGGATGCGCTGATACTGCAGGCCCAGCGTCTCCGCGAGCGCGTGAGCGAGCGTGGTTTTGCCCACGCCGGGAATGTCCTCGATCAGCAGATGCCCGCGCGCCAGCAGGCAGGCGAGACTCAGCCGCAACTGGCGCTCCTTGCCGAGGATGACGCGATTGAGTTGCTGGATGGCTGCGCCGATCAGTTCAACCGGGTCCGCCTGCGTGATCAGCGTGGGAACGGGAGAATCCATGAACACCTGCCCTTGAGTGCGTCAGGGGTAGTGTCCCGGGAACGCGCCGAAACGCAAGGGTGGGAATCCCGGAATGGCAGACAGGCAACGGAGCGCAGCCAGGGGACCTCAGGCGAAGCAGGCGCAGAAGTCGCAGCGGCTGGCCGAGGCGGCTTCGACTTCGCGCTGCTGCATCTCTGCCGGCTTTTGCTTCTTCGTGGTTATGCATTCTTCAACTGCGCAACGCGCCGTTCCTGCTCTTCGATCTGCGCGATCTCGCTGCGGAAGTCGGCGATGCGCGCGCGCTCCTGATCCACCACGGCAGGCGGGGCGTTCGCCACGAAATTCTGGTTGCCGAGCTTGGCTTCGCACTTCGCGATTTCCTGCAGTGTCTTTGCCTTGCGCTTGCCCAGTCGTGCGAGTTCCGCATCGGGATCGTCGATCAGGTTGGCGAGCGGTGCATGGATCGCGTGGCCATCGATGAGCTGCATGGCCGTCGGCGGCAATGCGTTCTCATCCTCGACCGCAGTGATGGCGGACACATTCGCCACGAAGCCGATCAGCGGAGCATTCGCCTCGATCAGGCGCCAATCCTCCTGTGAGGCGGCTTTCACGAACAGCGGTACCTGCCGCGAGCGCGCCACATCAAGTTGACCGCGAATCTGGCGAACGCCGAGGATTGCCGCCTTGATCGGCGCGATCGCGCTTTCGGCCGCCTGGTCGATCGGGAAATCGCTGTCCTGCGGATAGGGCTGCAACATGATGGTCGCACCGGTGCGGTTTGCGAGCGGTGCAACCGACTGCCACATCTCCTCGGTCACAAATGGCATCAGTGGGTGCAGCAGACGCAGATACGCTTCGAGCACTTCGAGCAGTGTGCGGCGTGCACCGCGCTTCTGAGCATCCGACGATGTATCCGACTGCAGTGATGGCTTCGCGAGTTCCAGATACCAGTCGCAGTACTCGTACCAGGCAAACTCGTACAGCGTTTGCGCTGCGAGATCGAACCGGTAGTCGGCGAAGTGCTTGCGAACCTGCTCGATCGTGGTGCCGAGCCGCGAACGGATCCAGCGATCCGGAATCGAATACTCCACCGAACCGGGGCCGAAACCAGTGTCCTGGCCCTCCGTGTTCATCAGGACGTAGCGAGCCGCGTTCCAGAGCTTGTTGCAGAAATTCCTGTAGCCATCGATACGGCCGAGATCGAAGCGGATGTCGCGGCCCATCGTTGCGAGCGATGCGAACGTGAAGCGCAGTGCGTCGGTGCCGTAGGACGGAATGCCTTCGGGAAACTGCTTGCGCGTGTTCTTTTCGATTTTCGACTTCAGATGCGGCTGCATCATCCCGGAAGTGCGCTTGGCGACCAGCGCTTCCAGATCGATGCCGTCGATGAGATCGAGCGGGTCGATGATGTTGCCCTTGGACTTGGACATCTTGTCGCCGTTTTCATCGCGGATGAGCCCGGTGATGTAGACCTCGCGGAATGGCACATCGCCCGCGAACTTGAGGCCCATCATGATCATGCGGGCAACCCAGAAGAAAATGATGTCGAAGCCGGTCACCAGCACGCTGGTGGGATAGAAGGTCTTCAGTTCCGGCGTCTGTTGCGGCCAGCCCAGTGTGGAGAACGGCCACAGCGCGGATGAGAACCAGGTGTCGAGCACATCTTCATCGCGCGTGAGTGTGACGTCGGTGCGATTGAGGCTGCCCTGTGCCTGGGCCAGTGCGTCTTCCTCGCTGCGGGCCACATACACGTTGCCCTGATCGTCGTACCAGGCGGGAATCTGATGTCCCCACCACAGCTGGCGGCTGATGCACCAGTCCTGGATGTTGTGCATCCACTGGTAATAGGTTTTGGTCCAGTTGTCGGGTACGAAGCGGATCCGACCGTCTTCGACTGCCTTGATGGCGGGTTCGGCTAACGGAGCGATGCGCACGTACCACTGGTCGGTGAGCCACGGCTCCAGCACCGCGTGGCTGCGATCGCCGCGCGGCACTTTCAGGGTGTGAGGCTCGATCTTCTCGAGCAGCTCGCGCGCCTGCAGATCGGCGACGATCAGCTTGCGGGCTTCGAACCGATCGAGGCCGCGATACTTCTCGGGCACATCGTGGGTGAGTGCCGCGTTGGCGTCGAATACGTTGATGAGCGGCAGGTTGTGGCGCTTGCCGATTTCATAGTCGTTGAAGTCGTGCGCGGGCGTGATCTTGACGCAGCCCGAGCCGAAGGCCGGATCGACATATTCATCGCCGATGATCGGGATCAGGCGATCGGTCAGCGGCAGATGAATCTTCCTGCCGATGAGGTGCTTGTAACGTTCGTCCTGCGGATGAACTGCCACGGCCGTGTCGCCGAGCATGGTTTCCGGACGCGTCGTCGCAACCACCAGATGACCTGTGCCGTCAGCAAGCGGGTAGCGCAGATGCCAGAGGCTGCCTTTTTCTTCCTCGGCGAGCACTTCGAGATCGGACAGCGCGGTGTGCAGCACCGGATCCCAGTTCACCAGGCGCTTGCCGCGATAGATCAGGCCTTCTTCGTAGAGCTTGACGAAGTGCTCGATCACCGCGCGCGAATATTGCGGGCTCATGGTGAACGCTTCGCGCGACCAGTCGA
>DASTRD010000028.1:0-3984 GCA_035761425.1 Povalibacter sp. | reverse complement strand
ATTGATCAAAAATTAGCCACCCTGTTTCTGCCTTATTCAACAGTGAGTTACGAGCGGCTATTTATACGACGCTTTTACTTTCGTCATCAAAGCCGCGATACATCACAAACGGTTCCATGGTGTGCATAACATTCCGGCCACGACGCTCCGCCGCTGGCGCCAAAGACCTGGTTATCCAGTCGATTCGGGCAGAAACATTCCCTGCAGATCGTTGAGAAATCGTGCGCCAAGCTCAGTCGGTCGGTACCCCGCGTTCGACTCCGTCGGTGTCAGCATGCCTTTGTGTTGCGCCTGCTTCAGCATCGGCTCGACCGCACTGAAGGGCACGCCCGTACGCTGCTGAAGTTGTGCGGAATCGAAGCCTTCTATCAGCCGCAGCGCGTTCAGCATGTACTCGAACATGACCTCGCTACCCACGACGCGGCGCTCCACAAGGCGTTCCTCGACCTTCCGCCCCAGATAGTCGCGAGGCTGTTTGCAGCGGACCGTGCGTTCGATGGTGCCGCCGTGGGTCAGCTTGCCGTGCGCTCCCGCACCGAGTCCCAGGTAGTCGCCGAATTGCCAGTAGTTCAGGTTGTGACGGCAGCGGCTCCCGGAACGCGCGTAGGCGGAGACTTCGTACTGCTCGTACCCATGCGTAGCGAGAAGCGCCTGGCATTCGAGCTGCATCTCCCAGCTGAGATCGTGATCCGGCAACGGGGGCGGCCGGTGATAGAAGACGGTTCCGGGCTCGAGCGTCAGTTGATAGTGAGAGATGTGCGTGGGTCCCAGCGCAATCGCGGCCTCGATGTCCGCCAGCGCCTGCGCCAGCGTCTGCTGCGGCAGCGCGTACATGAGATCCAGATTGAAGTTGTGCAGTCCTGCCTGCACAAGCTCATCGACGGCGCGGGCGATGTCATCGCTGTTGTGAATGCGCCCTAGTGTCCTGAGCTGCAGCGGATCGAAGGTCTGCGCACCCAGCGACACGCGTGTTACGCCAGCATCGCGATACCCGCGGAATCGCCCGTGTTCGATGGTGCCGGGATTTGCTTCCAGCGTGACTTCCATGTCATCGCAGCAGGCGAGGCGAGCCCGCACTCCTTCGATGAATCTCGCAATCTCCTGCGGAGTGAAGAGGCTCGGAGTGCCGCCACCGAAGAATATCGAGATAAGCGGACGTCCCCCGGTACGCGCCAGATCGTGGTCGAGATCGGCCAGCAATGCGTCCACGTAGTCATGCTGCGGCATGTCCTGCGGCGCGACGTGCGAATTGAAATCGCAGTACGGGCACTTGCGCACACACCAGGGCAGGTGCACGTAGAGCGACAGCGGGGGCGGCTGCGGCTGCATGCCCCGGACTCAGCGCGCGGCGGGCAAAAGGCCGGACTGAAGCTGCTCGAGCAGCAACCGCAGCGCCTTGCCCCGGTGACTGCGCCGGTTCTTGTCCTGCGCCGGCAGTTCAGCTGCCGTCACGCCGGGTTCGACTTCGAAGATGGGGTCGTAGCCGAACCCGCCGCCGCCGCGCGGGGTATCGATGATCCGGCCTTCCCAGCTCGCCTGACAGACGATGGGCGAGGCGTCGGTATCCCAGCGCAGGTAAGCGAGCGCGCATTGATATCGCGCCGTGCGTTGCGCAGCAGGGACGTCGCGCAGTTCATGGAGCAGCTTTTCCAGGTTGGCCTGATCGCTGGCGTCGGCACCGGCATAGCGGGCCGAGTAGATTCCCGGGGCACCGCGCAGCGCATCGACTTCAATGCCGGAATCATCGGCCAGGGCCGGCAGCCCGGACACCTGCGCTGCGTGGCGAGCCTTGAGAATGGCGTTTTCGACGAACGACAGACCGGTCTCCGCAGCAGCCACGCGAGTGAACTGCGATTGCGCGAGCACCTCGATGTTGAGCGGTGCGAGCAACGCCTGCAGCTCGCGGAGTTTGCCGGTATTTCCGGTGGCAAGAACAATGCGCATGGGCGGTCAGCGGCGGCTGGCGGCGAACGGGCGAATCGGACACATCATTGCTGATCTGATCCGCAACGCTAATCCGCGTTCAGGGCTTCCAGCTGTTTTGCGAGCAATTGCCCGATACCGTGGGCGGCCAGGTTCAGCAATGCATCCAGTTCCTCGCGCCGGAAGGCATGACCCTCTGCCGTGCCCTGTACTTCGATGAAGGCACCGCCGTTGTTCATCACGACATTCATGTCAGTCTCGGCGTCGGAGTCTTCCTTGTAGTCCAGATCCAGCACCGGCACGCCCGCCCAGATGCCCACCGACACCGCGGCCACCTGACCGTGCAGGGGGCTTTCCCTGAGGACACGTTTGCGAATCAGCGTATTGATCGCATCCACCAGTGCCACGTATCCACCCGTGATGGACGCCGTGCGCGTACCGCCGTCCGCCTGCAGTACATCGCAGTCGATGGTGATGGTGCGCTCGCCCAGCGCCTTCAGATCGACCACGGCGCGCAGCGCGCGACCGATCAGACGCTGGATCTCGAGCGTTCTGCCGCCTTGCTTGCCTTGTGCCGCCTCACGCCGGGATCGCGTATGGGTCGCGCGGGGCAACATGCCGTATTCGGCTGTAACCCAGCCGCTGCCCGAATTGCGCAGAAAGGGCGGCACGGTTTCCTCGACGCTCGCGGTGCACAGCACGCGCGTATCGCCGAATTCGACCAGCACGGAGCCTTCGGCGTGACGAGTAAACCCGCGGGTGATGCGGATGGGGCGCAGTTGATCCGGCGCGCGACCGCTGGGTCGATTTTTCATATGAATCCTGGGAAGAGGGCCAAGGCCAGTCAGCAGATCGGCTGGCTCGTCATTCTGGCCGTCAATGGCCAACGGTCAACCGTCCGACGATCAGTCACCGTTCCAGCGCAGTACCGCGGCTGTGGAATTATCGCTGAAAGGCGCAGAAGCCTGCACTGCGCGCCGTCCGAGCGCCTCGAGCCACGCGCGCAGATTCTCCGGTTCATCGCGGAAGAATGCGGCGATGTCGGCATCGCGCAGATTGGCCCAGATGCCATCCGAGCACAGCATCAGAACGTCACCCGGCAGCAGCGGATGGCGACCGCTGATGGTCATCTCCGGTATGGCCGGGTCGCCGCCCAGACAGCACTCGACGAAATTGCGCATCGGATGCGTCGCGATCTCGTCTTCGGTGATCTTGCCCTCGCGCAGCAGCAGCTCGACGTGGCTGTGATCGCGCGTACGCATGACGACCTGTCCCTTGCGGATCCAGTACACACGACTGTCGCCGACGTGAGCCCAGTATGCGGCACCGTCCTGTACCAGGCAGATGGCCGTCGTGGCGCGTGGCCGCGAATCGATGCTCTGATTACTGCCCAGCCGGGCGACTTCATCATGCGCGCGGCTCAACGACAGATGCAGAAAGCCGAGCGGGTCGAAGAGCGGCTGCTGTGTCTGGTGAAATGAATCCAGCAGGCTCTTGAGCGCGGTGTCGGCGGCACGGCTGCCGTCGGAATGCCCACCCATGCCGTCGATGACGATCATCAACGCCGCCTTCTCGGTGACGGCAATGGCGACGCGATCCTGATTGTCTTCGCGATCGCCGATCAGGCTGACTTCTGCATACTCGATCCGCAAGCGCGGGCTCCGGCCGGAGGGCGATAGGCTGTTACACTTGGCGCCGCTTTATACACTGGCACACGTCGCGGCGTAAGCCAGCTTTTGCCTTAATGCCCTTCCAGCGCCAAGGAAATTTCTCTTACATGATTCGCAGCATGACAGGCTTTGCCCGGCGCGAGGTCCAGCATCCATGGGGCGCGCTGGTCTGTGAACTACGCACGGTCAATCATCGTTATCTCGAGATCTCGCTGCGCCTGCCGGACGAGTTGAAGTCGCTCGACAACGATATCCGACAGACCATCACCGCCGCGCTCCGACGCGGCAAGGTCGATGCGAACCTGTATCTGAAATCGACCGGCGGCACGCTGCAGGGCATCGAAATCAATGCCACCCTGCTTGATGAACTCGTGGCGCGTCTGGCCGAAGT
>DASTRD010000027.1:0-5061 GCA_035761425.1 Povalibacter sp. | reverse complement strand
CGTGCACTTCACCCAGATGCGCCCGCCCGCCGGCGTGTACTTGATCGCGTTGTCGATGACGTTGGCCAGCATCTGGTTCATTCGCACCGGATCCGCCTGCACCAGCACGGATGCCGAGGGTGCCAGCACTTCCAGGGTCAGTCCGCCGCGCGCCAGTCGCTCCTGCATGGTGCTGACGACCTGCTCGACGCAGCGATCGAGCGCGACCGGTTGTGTCACCAGGGTGAAATTGTTGCGTGCCAGCTTTTTGACGTCGAGCAGGTCTTCGTTCAGTCGCGTCAGCATGTCGAGCTGATCGCGCATCAATTCCGACACTTCCTGAAGCGGTCGGGTCTGAAGCAGATACAGACCCGTGGCAATGCCGGCGAACAGATTGTGCAGCTCGTGCGACAGCCTGGCAATCGCGGTATCGATACTCTGTTCACGCTCGCGCAACTCACGCAGTTGATTGCGCGCCAGTTCCAGCTGCTCCTTGAGGTCGGTGCGATCGCGCAGGATTTTCCCGAAGCCGATGAGGTTGCCCTGCTCGTCATGCAGCGGCACGACGGCGCCGGAGGACCAGAACCTCGACCCGTCGCCGCGCACGTGCCAGCGATCGTCCTCGGAAATGGCGCCGGCAGCGGCGATGGATCGCTCCAGCAGGTCGATGCCTGCCGCACGGTCTTCGGTGGTGAATATCTCGGCGAAATGCGCGCCGATCGCCTGCTCCGCCGTGACCCCGAACACCCGTTCGGCGCCCCTGCTCCACCAGATGATCCGACCTTGCGGGTCAATGAGAAAGATCGCGTGCTCGCAGGCGGCATCGGCCAGCAGGCGCAGCATGGCGTCGATCGCCATGCTTTCGGATGCGGTCACCATAGGCGGGATCAGGAGCCGGCTTTGTCAGTGCGACGGCCGCGCTTTTTCTTCGGCAGTCGCACCCAGTTGCGCTGATCGTGATTGTCGCGCTTCCCATGCCCTTCGTTGCGCTTCGCAGCGGGCAGATCCAGCGCCCCCTTCGGCCCGGCGCAACCGGGATTCATCTGCGGCTTGGTCATACGTCGTACCCGTTCGCCACAACTTCGCGAGTGATCACGCCCATGGCTGCACCACTACCTTGATGCAACCGTCATGCTTGTTTCGGAACATCTCGTACGCCTGCGGCACCTCGTCGATGCCAATGCGATGCGTCACGACGAATGAAGGATCGATATCGCCGCGACTGATGCGCTCGAGCAGCGGCCGCGTGTAATGCTGGACGTGTGTCTGCCCTGTCTTGACCGTGATCGACCGGTTGACGACGGCCCCAAAGGGCACCTTGTCAATGAGGCCGCCGTAGACCCCCGCCACGGACAGCGTGCCGCCATTGCGGCATGCGCTGATGGCCTGACGCAGCACACCGGGCCGATCCGTCTCCATGCGCAGCGAAGTCTTCACCTTGTCGTAAACGCCGTGCGCACCAGGCATGTGAGCTTCCATGCCCACAGCATCGATACACGAATCAGGCCCGCGACCGCCCGTCATGTCCCGAAGCGCCTCCAGAATATCGACCTCTTCGTAATGCAGCGTATGCGCACCGCTGCGCTGTGCCATTTCCAGACGTTCCGGGAAGCGGTCGATTGCAATCACTCGCTCGGCCCCCAGAAGGAATGCACTCTTGATGGCGAACTGTCCCACAGGCCCGCAGCCCCACACCGCCACCGTATCGCCGGCGCGGATGTTGCAGTTTTCGGCCGCCATGTAGCCGGTTGGAAAGATGTCGGAGAGAAACAGTACCTGCTCATCCGTCAGTTCGTTCGGCACCTTGACAGGCCCGATGTCAGCGAATGGCACCCGTACATACTGTGCCTGCCCCCCGGCGTAACCGCCGAGCAGATGCGAATAGCCGAACAATCCAGCAGGAGAATGGCCCCACAGCTTCTCGGCGAGATGCGCGTTGGGGTTGGAGTTCTCGCACAGCGAGTACAGTTCGCGCGAACAGAAATAGCAGCTTCCACAGGCGATCGGGAACGGCACGACAACACGATCGCCCACCGCAAGATTGGTCACGGCAGAGCCGACTTCCACGACCTCGCCCATGAATTCGTGGCCGAGAATGTCGCCGCGATACACCAGCGGGATGTAGCCGTCGTACAGGTGCAGATCCGAACCGCAGATCGCCGAACTCGTCACCTTGATGATGGCGTCGCGCGGATTGACCAGGTGAGGATCGGGAACCTCCTCGACACCCACTTCGTGGATGCCCTGCCAGCACACGGCCTTCACGAGTCACCTCGCGCCAGCAGCTTGCCGATGATGCTGCGCTTTCCGACGGGCTGGCCGTGCGTGGTTGCGATCTCTCCGGTCTCGACGAATTGCTTCAAACGCCGCAACTGCTTTGCAATCGCCGGGGCCATGGCTTCGAGCGCAGCCTGCAGTTCGACAGCATGCGCAGCGGAATCGTGACCGTTACTGCTTCGGTCCGGTTCGACCCGAACTCCTGCGCGGGCGCCATGTCCACCGTCGACACTCTCAAGGGACACAGTCGCGCGATACGCTTCTCCGGACGCGCCGATAATGCGCCAGCTCACGAGCGAGCCCGGCGCATCGTCCGCGATGTGCACATCGTATTCGCCTCCCGACTTCAGGCGCCATCGCGAAACACCCTGGGTCGACGCATCCGTGAGTTCAATCCCTTCCAGGATTTCGCTCACTCGTTGCGGGTTCGTCAGCAGGTCGTACAGCGATCGCGGCGTCGCCTGAATCGCCAGCGATGTCGTCGCATACAACTGCCCACGCGCGGCCAGCTGCGTTGCGTGCTTGCGCATGTAGTGACGCCGCACGGCGTAAGCGCCGACGGCGAGCGCAGTCACGCCGGCCACGACAGCGACAACCTCGCGCGAGCCACCCGAGGGGGGCAGTCGCACCGCCTTCTTTCGGGTGCGCCGTTTCAGCGCCGAGCCCAGAGCCTTCGCGACGCCGTACCAGGCGAGTACATGATCCACATGTTTCACCGGCAGCCCCTTCAATGCTCGAGCGGCGGTATCCGATGTATCGCGTACGCGTTGCAGTGCAATTGCCATGTCGTTTCCTCGATGAGTGCGCCAGTGCCGTCGCCCCTGCCGTTCAGCTCGCGGCCGAGCCAGGTTCTGCAAGTTTCCGATGCTGCTTTGCCAGTGTCTGACTCGGGGTGAGGTGTGCTGCCGCCACCTGCAGGCGATTCTTCAGTCCGGTGACGATATCCGCTTCGCCATTCATGGCAGCCCGGAAGCCCAGACGCGCCACTTCCCATGGGTCGTCCTTCCTGTCGGTGGCCACTTTGGTGTCGAGCATTTCTGCGCGCTCGAAAAATCCGGTGTCCGTCGGACCCGGCATCAGGCAGGTCACGGTGACGCCGGAGTCGTGAAGTTCATCGCGCAGGGCCAGAGCAAACGAATCGATGAACGCCTTGGTGCCGTTGTAAACGGCCTGAAACGAACCGGGCATGAAGCCCGCAATCGAACCGGTGATCAGAATTTTCCCTTCACCGCGTGCCCGCATCCGGTTGCCGACCCGATGCAGCAGATAGAGCGTGCCGGTGATATTGGTGTCGACGACATGGACGATGTCCTCGAATTGCTGATCCAGAAAGGCGTGGCCCAGTCCATGACCTGCGTTGGCGAAGAGCGCATCGATCTGCAGCCCCTCTGCCGCCTCGCACAGGCGGTCGACACCTTCGAGCGTCGACAGGTCGGCTTCCACAGCAGTGACTTGCGCCCCGTGCGACTGAAGCTCCACACAGACTTCGGCGAGTGGCTCGTCTGCCGCGACGATGAGATCGAATCCTTCCTGTGCGGCAATGATTGCGAGCTCTCTGCCTATCCCGCTGGACGCGCCAGTGACGATCGCCAGGGGACGAGTCGAGGAACGAGCCAGCGGATGAGCTTGAGTGGCCATGAGCAGTACCTCGCGCGAATCGTGTGAGAACCGGAAATCTGTGGCACGCGCCGGTCAATGCCACGCAATGCGTGCACCGCCTGACCAGTTCCGGAAAGGACCTCCTGCATTGCGCATCTGGTCAGCTGCGAGCGATATCCCACAGCGTGTACGAATGGTCGAAAGCAACCGATGCGGTGAAGGGAACTTCAGTGCAGCCGTTTCATTACCTGCGTTGATTCGTCATCTGCGGCCGCGATCTCATGGGATCTGCCACTGCCCGCCACGTCACAGGGCGTGGATCGTGAGCCGGGGCGACCGTGACGCAACGGAGAAGCCGTGACTGCACCAACTGCTTCCGGTACTGCCCTGCTGGTGCTCGACATGATCTCGGACTATCGCTATCCGGGCGGCGATGCGGTGCTCGGAGCAGCATCCAGAATCGCCCCTGCCATCGCCTCCCTCAAGCGCCGCATGCGCAAGCTCGGGATTCCGACGATCTACGTGAACGATACCCGCGGTCGCTGGGAATCGGATCAGTCCACGTTTCTGCGCAGATGCCTGCGTGGGCCGCCGCGAGCCGCCAGAATCATCGAACTGTTGCTTCCCGACAGCCGCGACTATTTCATTTTCAAGCCGCGCCATTCCGCTTTCTTTGCCACGCCGCTGCACGAGCTGCTATCGGGTCTCGACATCGACACGCTGATTCTGACGGGGATGACCAGTCATCAATGCGTGCTCTTCACCGCAATCGATGCGCACGTGCGCAAGTTGAATGTGATCGCTCCGCGCGATTGCATCGGTGCTCCGTCGGCCGCGCAGACACGGCACGCGCTGTTCATCCTCGAGCATTCGGTAGGCGCGAGAACCGTGCCGGGTCAGCGCCTGCGTCTTGCAGCGCGGCGCCCGCGTCGACGGAGGTGACGTGCCATGCACGGCACTGTGCAATTTTCACGCTGTGCAAATTGCACACGCAGAATCCTCCGCAAGACCACGCCATGCGTGACACCGTCCATGTGATTCGTGGCGGTCGGCACCCCATTCGCATCCGGCGAACGACTGAATTGTCTGCACTTTCTGCCGGCGGATCGCAGTGACACGTGAAGCCGTGCCACTTGTGGCACATGCATTGCAACGTTCTTCTGTCCACGCAACGACTTCATGAAGGCAAGGAGATCTCCATGGCAC